>CALUPL010000112.1 GCA_944322635.1 uncultured Mailhella sp. | reverse complement strand
TCTCCAGTTCGAATCTGGATGTCGCCTCCATGCGGGAGTAACTCAGTGGTAGAGTGCAACCTTGCCAAGGTTGAAGTCGCGGGTTCAAATCCCGTCTCCCGCTCCACGAAAGAATCAAGGCTTACCTACGTAAGCCTTTTTTCGTATGCGGGCATAACTCAACGGTAGAGTGTCAGCTTCCCAAGCTGAAGGTTGCGAGTTCGAATCTCGTTGCCCGCTCCAGAAGCAATGAGCCGGAATGTTTTCACATTCCGGCTTTTTTCATGGCATTTTCCGGTTTTTCAGATGTCACTTGCATTTGTAACAGTTCACCCGTTGCCTTTTGAACAGTTTTGAAGGCAAGAAAGGTGCCGGAAAAACACATGAATTATCTTACACGCCGTTGGAACGGAATTTACTACTTCCGCATGGCCGTTCCCCGCGCAGCCCGTACCGGTCTTCTGACCACCTGTGGGGCTTTGCACGGCCGTCGCGTTGTGTTCGCACGCTATGAACAGGCGTGCAGTTTCTTCAGCAGAAAGGCCATGTTTCTGCCGAGGCCACGCATCGTTTCCATGCCTTCCTGATCCTGCATGACATCTCCAGGCAAACGTCCGTACGCCATATTCCAATACGAAGATCCGACCACGAACATTTCATGATTCAAACAAAAAGTGATTCATGGCATCAAGGGCGGTCATTGCTCCACCTCTGCGCGCTGAAGCCACAGAGGCTCCCGCCTTGTATTGCAGCAGGCCGGGATTCATGTCGGCAACAACCGCCGCACGCTCCAAAAAAGCCTGCATGGCGGAAGAAACATTCGCCGAGTACACCGGAGAGCCGAGAATGATGCCGTCTGCTGCAACCATTTTTTTAAACACTTCGGCAAAGGCGTCATCCCGAAAAACGCACGCTCCAGTCTGCGAACAGCCGAAGCAGGCACGGCATGGCGCAATCACTTTTCCCGCAAGCTCCACGAGTTCCGTTTCCATTCCCGCACGCTCAAGCTCCCCGAATACCTCTCTGATAAGAATGGCGGCATTCCCGTTTCGACGGGCGCTTCCGCATATGCCAAGCACTTTCATGACGACTCCGTTTCTACTTCATGGTAATTTTCATTCAGCCCACATCGGCAACATATTTTAATGCCAGTCATGATCCATCATGGAGACATTCTCTCTTGCTTCTTGGTCAAAGTGAGGACAAGACAGATATCCCTTCCAACAATGCACCCATTCAAGGATTCGTGAATAGCACGCCCCCGGTCCGCACATTCCGGCACAGCAGTTCAAAACAAACGCCCAAGGCGCCGACGAAAACTTTCCGTTATTTTGACAGCAACCTATAATAATCAATAAAATGTAACAAATACTTATATCAAATGCACCGATATAGGTTTTAAGCATGGATTCCGCAACATGAGCGTCCCTCCGAGGAGTGCTTTCTTCCGTTTGCGACCGGACCGCAAGCGCTCTCAGCATCACATCTTTATCGGAAATCGATGCCGCATCATTGCCAAAAGGCGAAAAAAACGCCCGCCCGATGCCTTGCCCAAAGAGACCAGAAACTTTACGCGCCTGACGTCGTCCATGCTTCCTGTCCCAGCATGCAAGGCCGCCAGGCCGTGCGCCTTTTGGAAGAACCTGCTGCTTCCGCCCTGCCTGAAAGCCTTTGTCGGCCGCAAACGTTATGCCAAGGCGCTGTCCATGACTCAAGACGAACGCATGACATTCGGTTCCCCATCTTCTTACAGCCCTCCCGGCCAGAGCGTGGAAGGTCTGCGCAGCCTCGGCCCTTCAAAGGATTTTTTCCGTAAATCACCTACGACAACGCCGCCGAACTGCTCGGCCTGTAGAAAGGCGCGTTCTCTCCGTCCCTCTGTGCGCGAAAAAGCCCCGGCTTTCGTCGGGGCTTTTTTCTGTCGCGCAATCTGCCGGTTCTCTGAAACTACAGACTTCGCGACGCTTTCAGGGGAGTTACGGGCGTCCGGCGACCGGAGCCGCCGGACGTGTTCTTCTTCTAGATCAGGCCGATGGGCACCGCGATGCCGAGCATGGCAACCACCATGACCGCAACCCACACCAGGGAGATGATGCAGCCGGGCTTGAAGAGGTCATACATCTTGTAGTACCCGGCAGGGAACGTGACGAGGGGCACCGGTCCCAAGGGAAGCAGCAGCGAGGCGGAAACGCTGAAGCCCAGAGGAATGGCCAGCAGAGCCGGATTGATGCCCTTCATCGAGGCCAGGCTGACCAGAGTGGGCAGCAGCACGGCCACAATGGCGGTGTTGACCGGAATAAGAAGATGAACGGCGATGGTGAACACGCACACGGCGGCAATGATGCCCGCCACGGGCAGCAGCGTGATGTTGCCGAGACACGTTTCGGCCAGCCACAGACTGCCGCCTTCCTGCCAGATGATCTTGCCTATGGCAGTGGAGGCGCCGATGAGCATGAGAATATCCCAGCCCACTCTGTTTTTGTCCTTCTTCCACTCAATGAGACCCATGTTGGGAAGGCAGAACAGCGTGGCGGCTATGACGGCTATGACCGGCAGAGGCGTGTGATGGATGGAATCGGTTGCCCAGAGCGTGAAGTTGATGACGAACACGATGATGTAGTTCCATTCCTTCCTCGTAATGGGACCGAGGCACTCGTAGTCGTTGCATATGGCTTCTATGCCCTTGAGTTCCGTAATCTCCGACGGATAGGTCTTCTGAAGGATGTACCACGTGGCCACAATAAGAACGAGGGCCATGGGCACGCCTATGGCGGACCAGTGGAAGAAGGAAACGGAAATGTTTGCCGTGGACTGCAGAAGCGTGAGGGTCATCACGTTCATGGAGGAACCGGAAGGCGTTCCTATGCCGCCTATGAGGCTTGCCAGTGGCAGACCGAGCATGAGCGTGCGGCCGAAATTGCTTTCCCCGGGCACGCATCCGTTCTTCTCAAGCAGCATCAATCCTACGGGATACATCATGGCGATGGCCGGAATGTCGGCGAGCACCATGGATATGATGGTCGTAACGAGCATGAGATAGAAGGAAAGCTTGCGGGGATTGCCCTTTGATTTCATCGTGGTCCAGAGCACGATGCGCTGGCACAGGCCGGAGTTCTGGAAGGCAATGGCATTGCAGAACATGGCGAACACGAAGAAAATCGACGGATCGGCGAAGTTGGCCATGACCTTGGGCAGTTTGACCAGCCCCAGAGGAACCGTGAGTACCGTAAAGAGCACGGAAGCCAGAGCCAGCGGCAGCAGTTCCAGACTCCACGTGAGCACGGCGCATACCATGAGGGCCATGGCCTTCTGCGCCGTGGGCTTGAGCTCGCCCCCCATGGGAATGTTGGACAGCACCAGATAAAGACAGATGATTCCCAGGATGCACAGCCATTTTTTCGTATTCTGCGACATGACGGATCTCCTCGGAAAAACTACAGGTTGAACAGCGCCCTGGCGTTGTCGCGGCCTATCTTTGCACGAACATCCTCGGGAATTTCCGCGTTGTCGAACCAGGTTGCGGCGTCTTCCACGGTTTCAAAGGGATAGTCGGTGGAAAACATGACGCGCTCCACTCCCATTTCGGCAATGGTATTGATGAGCGCAGGAGTGCTGCAGAATCCGCTGGTGGTCACATACACGTTTCTTTTCAGATATTCCTGAATCGTAAGCTTGAAGGGACGCGGCCGCGGATCGCGGTTCAGCCTGTTCTGGGTGCGCCAGGAATGGAAGGGAACGCACTCGCCAAGATGCCCGACTATGAGCTTGAGCTTCGGATACTCGTCGAAGATGCCCGAACAGAGCAGGCGCAGCATGTGCGTGGCCGTTTCCACGGTAAAGGCCCAGGCGGCGGCCATGAGCCAGGGATGCCCATCGTAGATTTTCCGCTGATCCTTCATGGGATTTCTCGGATGCAGGTAAAAAGGCACGTCCAGTTCCTGCATCTTGGCCCAGAAAGGCCAGTAACGCTTGTCGTCAAGATACACGGCCGTATCCGGAGAGCCGATCTGGGAGTAGCCGTTGACGAGAGCACCCTTGAATCCGTAATCCTTGACGCATCGTTCCATTTCCTCAATGGCCGCATCGGGATCCTGCATGGGCAGGGCCGCAAAGCCGCGGAAACGGTCGGGACGCCGGGCTATGCATTCCGCCAGATGGTCGTTGCAGCGCCGGGCCAGATCCACGGCTTCCCGGGCGTTGTAGGTTTCCTGTATGGCCGGAGAATTCAGGGACAGAATCATGAGATCCATCCCGTACTTGTCCATTTCGGCCACGCGCATGTTGAAAATGTCGAGCAGCTTCTTTTTTCTCTCTTCGGCGTTCTTCAGGCCTGCGGGAATGTGTCCCACCGTTTCCTCAACGGCAAAGTGTTCTTCCAGTCCTATCTTGCCCAGCATGGCAGTCCTCCCCCATAAATTTCTGTTGAAAAAAAGCGTTCATACGAGCGGTACAGAAGGCTCACAGTCCCCAGCGCTCGCGCCAGTTCGTATGCACGGTGCCGTTTTCCTGCCAGACCTGCAGGAACTTGTTGTTCAAAAGCGGATTGGTAAACGTGTAGTCCGAGCGCAGATGCATTCCGCGGCTTTCCTTGCGTTCCCGCGCCGCGTGCATGATGATCTCGCCGTTGTCCATAAGGTCGAGGGCCTCCACGGCGCGCATCAGCTCATGCGCGTTGCGTACACTTACGGATTCTATGGATTCCTTGCGCAGATCGCCCAGGTACTTCAGACCGGCCTTGAGCAGAGTTTCCGAACGCACGTTGTAGGGACCGGCTGCGGCGTAGGAGGCCATGATCTGCTGAAGACCGAGATTGGCTTCCTTCCAGGTGCCGCCGTTCTTTCTATCCATAAAGCTGCTGTAGAGCTCCGCCCGTTCCTGCACCCAGGCAGAGTGCTCCACTTCCCGGAAACTGCCCTGCTGCACCGTGGAGGCGGCGTGATTGCCGCAGATCCAGCCGTACACGGCGGCGCCGGAAATGTCCGAACGGAAGTTGCCCACCATGTCGCCCGTGCCGTACAGACCGGGAATGGAGGTTTCGCCGTTGATGTCCACCTCAAGGCCGCGGCCGATGAGGTGCGGTTCGTACTGCATGAACTCAAACGCGTGCTTCGTCACGTCGAGGCCGGAACGCTTCATGTAGTCCACAACGGTGGTCAGACCTTCGCTGACCATGCCCTGCTTCATGAATTCCAGATCGTCCTTGTTTATGCCCGTGCAGTCAATGTAGGCGGGGCCGGTGCCGTTGTGCAGCACGTCGGTATAGGCGGTGTTCCACACGTCGCAGGTAATGTCGCCTATGTAGCGGGTGGCCTGTTCCACAAAGGGGCCGAGAAGCCTGCCGTCGGGGTAGCGGTACACGCCTATCCATGTGGACTTGCCCGCGCGGGCAAAGAACTTGGGACCGGCATGCCTGTTGGGCATTTCCATGTTGACCATCTTGGCGCCCACGCGCCAGGCCTGCGCCTGAGCCGCGCCCGTGCAGGCCGGACAGAACGCCGTGTTGAAGGGGCTGCCCGGAGTGCCGGCTGCGGGATACAGTCTGTTTGCCGTGCCCGTGGCCAGAATGACCTTTTTGGCACGGATCAGACGGAAGGAAGGCTCTTCGCTGCTGACGTCGAGCGCCAGCGCGCCGGCTATTTCTCCGTCTGCGGTAATGAGTTCCACCACGGGAGTGTGATTGAGAATCTTCGCGCCCGCCTTTTTGGCCTGCGCCGTGAGAATCTGCTTCTGATTGTGACCGTCGTACTTCAACCATATTCTGGGACGGCCCGGGAAGGCGTGTCCCATGAATTCATAATCCGGTCCGAAGGGACGCATGTTTATGCCCCACTCCAGCCATCTGTCGGCCATGGCTATGGATTCCTGCAGGAAGCGAAGCGTCAGCTTGGGGTCGTGAAAGCCGCCTATCTGACTCTGAAAGGTTTCCTGAAGAATGGGCATGATGTCGTTTCCGTGGGCCTTGGGATAATAGCAGAGGAAGTGATCGTTGCCCGTGGCTCCAGAACCGGAACGCCTGGAATCGGACTTTTCCGCCACCAGCGTATCCGCTCCGGAGCGGGCCGAAGCTATGGCTGCGCAAAGGCCGCCTATGCCGCCGCCAACGATGAGCACATCCGTCGTTATCGTATCTTTAAAACCTATCATAACTTTCTCCTGAGTCCTGACTTTATGAAAGCATGGTCACTGCAAAAGCGTCAGCATGCTGCAATCGGAAAACATGAACCTGCATGACATGACGTCATGTTACTTTTCATGATGCCGATTACCTGTGAAGGCTGTCGGCATCGACGTGAAGCATCATGTAATTGATGGGGAGCCTGAGTTCTATGGCTTTTTTGGGGCAGTCAAGAACACAGGCATTGCAGTGCCAGCACTCTTCGGGATAAGCCACGACGGGAGTTTGTCCTTTGGAATAGGTAAAAATATTTAAGGGGCATATGCTTGCGCACGTGCCGCAGTGAGAACACTGTTCCGCGTTGATGATGGGAGGCATACGTTTCTCCTGATGCTGCTTGTTGAATGCGTGCCTTGCGGCCGCGTTGCCTGCACTTTAAGGAGCAAAAAGTATGCCAAAAATTTTTTATTTGCAATTTCAATATATTATTATTTTTTATCCGTTCAACCGATCTTGCCGCACTGAAAATATTCAAGTATTGTCATTAAAAATTGATAGTAAAAATTGATACTTTTCCCCGCGCGACCGAACGAAGAACAACGACGGAACGAAGGAAGCTTCTCGTCGCCATGCGGGGGAACGACGTTCGAGATCATGCGGGGGCCTCATGGACAAAAAGCATCTGTTCGAATCAACCGTTGCCGCAGAATCGTGCGTAGCCATGTACAGAACCAGCGGACTGCGCAATCTGCTGCTGTTTCTTCTGGACATGCTGCAGCAGTTTCTGCCCGTGGCGCGCATAAACGCCCTTTACTGCACCATAAATGCCGACGTCATAGTCACCATGTCGGACACGAACAAAATAAACGTCTCCAATAAATTTGCCGTCGGCGGCCACATGCCGCCCATGCTTCTTCGCGAGAGACTGACGGAAGACGTGATTCTTGGAGACATCAAATCCGTCATAGCAAAAAATGAAAAGATGGATCCGACCTTCGAGTACGACATGCCGTATCTTTTCCACAACTCCATGCTGCGCATTCCGATTTTCCAGTCGGCCACGTCCGTATTTCTCATGTGCCTGTGGTCCAAGGAAAACAACGCCTTCGGACCGGAGGATCTGGAAGGGGTACGCCAGCTTCTCTCCCCCCTTGCCGAAGAGCTTAAAATCAATCTCTCCGGCATAGACCTCGACGAACGGAAGGCTCAAAAACCGGCGGAAGAAAGCGGCAGGGAAAAAATAACGCAGTGTCCGGGACTGCATGAGGTCAAGGCGCAGATAGAAGCCGTGGCCGACGTGGACACCACCGTGCTCGTGCTCGGCGAAACAGGTTCCGGCAAGGAAGCCGTGGCCGACATGATTCATGAACTTTCACAGAGAAAGGACGGTCCCTTCATCAAGGTGAACTGCGGAGCCATTCCGCCGAGCCTTGTGGACAGCGAACTGTTCGGCCATGAAAAAGGCTCCTTCACCGGCGCTCAGTCCACGAGAGCGGGATACTTTGAAATGGCGGAGGGAGGCACGCTTTTTCTCGACGAAATAGGCGAAATGCCGAAGTCGGCTCAGGTACGCCTGCTCAGAGTGCTTACGGACGGAACCGTGCGACGCGTAGGCGGCACGCGGGCTTTTCCCGTCAACGTGCGCGTCATTGCGGCAACGCAGGAAAACCTCATGGACAAGCTGGAAACAGGGCGTTTCCGACGCGATCTGTGGTACAGGCTTTCCGCCTATCCCATCATCGTGCCGCCGCTGCGCAGGAGACTCAGCGACATTCCCGTGCTTTTGAACTATATCATCATGAAAAAGAGCAAGAAACTCGGCCTGGCCTTCGTTCCCGATGCGGACGAGGGAGAATTGAACGCCCTGTGCCGCTACGACTGGCCCGGCAACGTGAGAGAGCTGGAAAACGTTGTGGAAAGGGCCCTGCTCACGAGCAGGGCGCAGCGAAAGAAAACGCTCCACTTCGACCTTGCCCCGTGGACGGCCCGTCCGCAGTCTTCAAAAACGCAGAGCGCGGAACAGCCCCCGCAGTCCGAAAGAACGGACTGGCCCTCCCTTCGGGAACATGAAGATGTCTATATCGCCGATGTGATCCGGCACTGCAACGGCAAGCTGTCCGGTGCGGGCGGCGCGACGGATATTTTGAAAATTCAGTACAACACCCTGAAATCACGCATGAAAAAAATGAATTTTCCGCAGCCGCATCCTCTGGACTGACTTTTCCGGCAAACTTGCGGCAAGGCGGAAACGCCCGGAGCGTCCTTCACGGGGCACTTCGGCCCGCCTGCCGCATTTCTGCAAATGACGGTCGGCAAAACTTTTTCCCCAAAAAAACGTGTGCCTGCGCCGCGTCATCCGCCGCAGGGCGTTCGACCAAAAAAGCGGATGAAAAACGCATGACGTCCTTCATCCGCTCCGTGCCGGGACTTCTTTCGCCCCGGCACGCCACGACACCCGGAACGGCGTCGCCGGCTACTTTTCATTAAGGAAGCTCATGACCCTGTTGCGGAAGTCCTTGTAGAAGGGCTTTTCCATCATCATGGCATGGGCCGCACCCTTGATTTCCACCACCCTGGAGCCTGCGGGAAGTTTGGGTTCAAGGGCATGGAACAGATTCTTGTTGATGTAGGGATCCTTGTCTCCGGCAATGACGAAGGTGGGCACCTTCAGCTGTTCCGGGAAAATGAGAAGATTGGAAGGATCGGAAACGAGATCGCGGCGACCGCCGTTGGGACTGGAGCTGCCGTCGTAGCGCCAGCAGTTGGACTGAAATTCCGCCACGACGGCGGGTTCCACGATGCTGTAATCGATGTCGCCCTTGTCGGTCATCTGAAAGTCGCCGGCGGCGTGCACCCAGGTATTATTGTTGAACGGCGAGGTGACGTTGCCCGCGCCGAGTCCGCTCAGAATGGGCGCGTACAGAACGAGACGGCGCACCATGTCGGGATGCTTCGCCACAAATCGGCTGCTCGTCACCGTACCCCAGCTCCATCCGAGCACGTCGATCTTCTTTTCGCCGCTCATCTTCACCACGGCCGCGGCCGCAGCGGCCACGTCTTCGGCGGCATAGTCGGAATTGGGCAGGAATCCGTCCTCGACGGCCTGCGACTGACCGTAGCCCGCCACGTCCAGACGCCACACGGCGTATCCCTGATCCGCAAGAAAACGGGCCAGGCTGTAGTCGCCGTAGTTCACGTCGAACTCATGGGAGGAGTAGGTAAGGCCGTGCACGAGCAGAATGTTCTTTTTCGGCGTCGTGCCCGCACGCTTCATGCAGTCGAAATGAAGCTTGTAGCCGTTGCGCTCCAGAGGAAGCACGGCATAATCGTACGCGTGCGCGCCCTGCTCTGCGGCAACGGCGGGAGAAAACACGGAAACAGGGGAGAAGGCAAGCTGCAAAGCCAGGGCAGCGCAGGCAAACAGACGGAGAAGCACGGTTAAACTCCTTGGCTTGACGTGAACGAAAATGCAGAATGACAATTCTGCAAAAAATTCGACCTTCCATTTATACAGTCCCGTACGGACAATTTTGTCAAGTATCGAGCATAAATCAATTTTGTACCGACACGTTCCGGGCTCCACGAAAAAAGCGGCGCCTCTTCCAATCTGCCTTTTCTTCCCCGTCGCGACGACTCAGGCACGCGGCTTCCGCCGCCATCCTGGCGTTTCCTGCAAAGTCCCGTCCCTTGCGGAAAGAAGCGCACACCGGTTCCCGCCGCATCCGTTTCCGAACGCAAAAAAGAGGGGCGAAAATGCGGAATCTGCCGGACGAATTCCAAGGCGCGGGCCGGGGCCTTCTCCCGGGCAGATGCGGAAAACCGCATGCAGGCCTCTTTTCCCGCACCCGGCGGCAACGCCGTTCCGTCCCTTTCCGGGAACGACGCAGGAGAAGGAAAAAACTCCGCGACGATAAAGTCATGTTGCCGTCGCTGCCGGAAAAATATCTTTTCCGGTAAATTTCAGCATTTGATTTTTCAATTCATCACTTCAAAATAATTTCATTTTTTCATTTATCGCACAAAGGGTTCAAAAAAATCGACAGATGCATTTCAGCATATTTGTCATTTTATTGTCGGTCTGTTCTTTATTTTCTCCCTTCGATGAAATCTCCATTCGTGCGGCAACCCCACATTTTATGAAGAATTGCTGTCTGATTGCAGAATGATGCAGGGGCATTGACGTTCCTTTTTCATGAGGAAAAAGAACGTCAGAAAATATTAACAATATTGACAAAAATCGAACGCTCTGTTATTTTACATTATTGTAAAATAAAGATTCCGGGAGAACCGGAAAAACTCAAGGAAAAACAGCAGGCTGAAAGCACATGCACGCCTGCGGGAGAAAAACGTGATCAGGCTTTCCGACATTCATAAATCCTTTGGTTCCCACGAAGTTCTCAAAGGTGTCAATCTGGACGTGAAGGAAGGAGAAAAACTCGTCATCATCGGGCCTTCCGGCTCCGGCAAGTCCACCACCGTGCGCTGCATGAACGGTCTGGAAACGCCCACGTCCGGCCATGTCTTCATAGACAACAAGGAACTCACCAAGCAGAACCGCATTTCGCTTGTTCGAAGCACGTCCTCCATGGTGTTCCAGCAGTTCAACCTGTACCCGCATCTTACCGTGATGGGCAACCTCACCCTTGCGCCCATCAAGCTGTTCGGCAAAAGCAGAAAGGAAGCGCAGGAACTCGCCCGCCATTACCTTTCCGTGGTGGGTCTTGAGGAAAAGGCCAACGCCTATCCCGCCACGCTTTCCGGCGGACAGCAGCAGCGCGTGGCCATTGCCCGCGCCCTGTGCAGTCAGACCAAGATCATTCTTTTCGACGAACCCACCTCCGCCCTCGATCCCGAAACCGTGCAGGAAGTGCTGAACGTCATGGTGAAACTCGCCGGAGAAAAGAACATCACCATGGTCATCGTGACCCACGAAATGGGCTTTGCCCGCGAAGTGGCCGACCGCGTGATTTTCATGGAAGACGGCACCATTCTGGAAGAAGGCACGCCCGAGCACTTTTTCGTGAACCCCACCCACGAACGCACCAAGCAGTTCCTGGGCAAGATTCTGCACTAGAGCGACGACGTCAGATTTTCAAGGCTGCGGGTTCGCCCCGCAAGCCCTTTTTTCGTCCGTTCGCCGGACCTCTCCGGCATGTCAAAAGCCTCGCGTTCCCCCCGCGCAAGGCAGAACCCCTAATGCCAGCCGGCACAATCAGGAGGCATCACAATGAAAAAACTTCACCGCATGGGAGCCCTTCTCCTTTCCGCCCTCGCCGTTCTGACGTTCGCCACGAGCGCCCCGGCCGCCACTCTTCCGGACGACGTGCAGGCCATCGTCAAGCGCGGCGAGCTGCGCGTGGGCGTCAAGTCCGACGTTCCGGGCTTCAGCATGCAGGATCTTTCCGGCAACTATGCCGGCATGGAAGTGGATCTGGCCAAGAAACTCGCCGAAGCCATGGGCCTCAAGGCCAACAAGGTTTCCTTCACGGCCGTGACCGCCAAAACCCGCGGTCAGCTGCTCGACACCGGCGACATCGACATGGTTCTCGCCACCTTCACCATTACCCCCGAACGCAAGAACATCTGGAACTTCTCCACCCCCTACTACACCGACGCCGTCTCTCTGCTGGTGAAGAAGAACTCCGGCATTTCCGGCTACGCCGATCTCGTGAACAAGCGCATAGGTGTGGCCGAAGGCTCCACCTCCAAGGACGCCCTCATCAAGGCTGCCGCTGAAAACGGCGTCACCCTGACCGACACCGCCAACATTCAGACCTTCCCCGACTATCCCTCCATCAAGGCCGCTCTCGATGCCGGTCAGGTGCAGGCCTTCTGCGTGGACGGTTCCATTCTTTCCGGCTACCTCGACCCGAGCACCGAAATTCTGACCACCGTGCGCTTCGCTCCTCAGGACTACGGCGTGGCCACCAAGCTTTCCAACAAGGGCCTTGCCGGCTTTGTGGAAGAAAACATCTCCGGCTGGCTCAAGGACGGCACCATTGACAAGATCATTGCCAAGAACGGTGTGACGCCTTCCTTCAAGAAATAACTCCCTTCCAGAGCGGCGCGGCTTCTGCCGCGCCGCAGACAACAGGTTTGAAACGTGATTGAACAAATACTGTCACCCGCATGCTGGATGGTGTTTCTGGCCGACTGGACCCTGTTCCTTCAGGCCTTCGGCGTGACCGTCATGGTATCCATTGCCGCGCTGGCCCTCGCTCTGGCCCTCGGCGTGGTGTTCGGCGTCATGTCCACCTCGCATTTCGCCGTTCCCAGAAGCATCGCCCGCGCCTATGTGGAAGCCATTCAGAACACGCCGCTGGTTCTTCAGGCCTATGTGTTCTATCTCGCCCTTCCCTACGTGGGGGTCATGATGGGACAGGTCTCCGTGGGCATTTTCGCCGTGGGCATCTATCACGGCGCCTACATAGCCGAAGTGGTGCGCGCGGGCATCCAGTCCATTCCGCGCGGCCAGGCGGAAGCGGCCGCATCCCAGGGCTTCACCTACGTGCAGACCATGCGCTGGGTCATCCTGCCCCAGACGGTGAAAATCATCCTGCCTCCGCTGGTCAACCAGATGGTGAACCTCATCAAGAACACTTCCGTCATCGCCCTCATAGGCGGCACGGACCTCATGAACCGCACCAACGACTGGGCCACCAGCGGAGCCAGCATCTACGGCCCCCCCTTCCTCGTATGCGGCGTTCTGTACTTTCTGCTGTGCTTCCCCCTTTCCACCTGGGGACGCCGCTATGAGGAACGCCTGAAGAGAAAGGACAGCCGCGCCGGACAGGAACTGAAAAAAATAGAGGAAGAACTGTCGTGATAGAGGTCATTACCCGCACCTTCACGCCCGAGATACTCACCTATCTTCTCGGCGGCGCATGGCTCGTCATTGAGCTTTCCGTCGTCATCGTGATATGCAGCATCTTTTTCGGGCTCATTCTGGCGCTTCTGCGCAGCTACGACAAGTTCATCCTCGGCAGACTCGCAGGCGTGTACATCGAAATTTTCCGCAACACCCCCAATCTCATGTGGGTGCTCATCTGCTATGTGTACGCGCCCATGCCCACGGCCTTTCTGCGCTGCTCCTTCGCCTTCGTTCTGTTCACTTCGGCCACCATTGCGGAAATCATCCGCGGCGGCCTGAACTCCATTCCCAGAGGACAGTTCGAAGCCGCCGCCTCCCAGGGCTTCAACTTCGTGCAGACGCTCGTGTACATCATTCTGCCGCAGTGCTTTCAGAACATCGTTCCCACACTGCTCAGCCAGGTCATCACCGTCGTCAAGGACACCTCCTTCCTCTCCATGGTGGCCGTGGCCGAACTCATGTTCCGTTCGCGCAATGCCCTTGCCCTGCTGCCGCGCTACACCGGTCAGACCGTGGGCATCGCCCAGGTAGCCGTCATCTTCGGCTTTGCGGCGCTCATTTACTTTGCCATCAACTTCACGCTCTCATGCGTCGTCCGTCACATCCAGAAGCGCCGCCGCTCCCAGGCCGCGCGCAACATAGGCGACGCAGCCTAGCAAATCGCCCTTCTTCAAAACATTCCCTCCTTGGAAAGGCCCGTACGGCTGCGCCGGCGGGTCTTTTCTTTTCCCCGCGCAACGACGAACGGCTCATCCGCTCCGCACGGAAAAGCCGTCTTCCCGCCCCGATTCCCCGCCGAAAAGCAAAAAAGACGACGCCGGGGCCGTTCTTCTCCGCCCGATGACCCTTTTCTCCCGAACGTCATGCCTCCTTGATGCGTTCTTTTCGGAAAGGCCCTTCCCTGCGCAGGCCTTCGGGAACATTCGCCCTCCCGCAGGCAGGCTTCCCGCGCTGTCGGACATTTTGTCTTGCTTTCCGTTTCAACGCCCGTTTCGCGCATTCCCGTCGAGCCGAAGCGGACGCGTTCCCCTCCTTCTCCTGCCCGCTTCACCGAGCATGAACGAAAACGCCGGTCCGAACGCGAGGGCACGTTTTCCCCCGAATCCGACAGTTCTCCCCCTTCCGCAAAGCCCCCCCTGCGGGGGCGGCATCCCGAGCGGCCTTGGCCGTACGCTCCCCCTCATGCGAAGGCCCGCGCCACGAAGAAAACCGCAAGCCACCTGCCCTTCAAACGCAAGACCCTTCCTACATGACCGGGAAAAGCACATCCTTCTTTAATTTTTCCATAAACGCCCCCTTCCGTCATGTATCTTTTTTCACGATGTCATTTAAAACAGGCAGTACAGAAAAGAAGCAATGCGAATGAAAGAACAGGCTTGATAAAACACATGATTTACGATACGCAGGGAAACTATAAATGTCGCATCAGAAGTGCGTTTCTACTGATGCGTCACCTTTCCGGAATGCCCGCCGTACGGCACGGCTCCGGCAATGCGACGCACGCATTTTCAGAAAGCACGACGTTCGTTGAGCCTGAATCCGCGACTTCCCGCCGCGGAAAAACCATACATGGATAGGACATATGCCATGAAAAACAACGTTGAACTGCATTCCCGCGCTCCCATGCCCCTGGTCATCGCCCATCGCGGAGCGAGAGGACACGCTCCGGAAAACACGCTGACCTCGGCTGCTCTCGGCCACGAAGTGAAAGCCGATCTCTGGGAGCTGGACGTCAACTATACCAAGGATTACAAGCTCGTGGTCGTGCACGACGACACCCTCGTGCGCACCACGAACGTGGAAGAAGTCTATCCCGGCCGCCCCTCCTACCGCGTGTGCGACTTCACGCTGGAAGAGCTGGGCAGACTTGATGCCGGCTCCTGGTATGAAGGCCGCGACCAGTTCGGACGCGTGGCCGCCGGAGAACTGAGCGCAGAAACCCTTGCCTCGTTCAAGGGTCTGCGCATTCCCACGCTGGAACAGGCGCTTGAACTCACGAAGCGCTTCGACTGGGCCGTCAACGTGGAAATAAAAAACCACGCCCATCTCATCGGTCATGATACTGTAACAAAAGATGTGTTAGAGATGATCCGCCGCTTCGACATGGTGGAGCAGGTCATCATTTCCTCGTTCCAGCACCGCTATCTGCTGGAGTGTCACGACCTCTGCCCCGAAATGGCCACGGGCGCCCTCGTGGAAAACACCCGTCCCGAAAACCCTGTCGAGCTGTGCCGCAGCCTCGGCGTGAACGCCTATCACCCCGACAGGCTGATTCTCGCGCCCGGCGATCTTGCCGCGCTCCGCGACGCAGGCTTCGCCGTCAACGTGTGGACTGTCAACGACATGGACGAGGCGAAAAAGCTGGTGGAAGACGGGGCAAGCGGCATCATCACCGACTTCCCGGCCGCGTGCCGGGCGGCTCTGGGCAGAGACTGAATCGTCAACTGCGCGCTTCCGAAGAAGGGGGACCCGGTTCCCCTTCTTCATGGCGGCGCGTGAAACATAGTTCCATCCGGGATTTTCCCGGAGACTCCAACCGGACGACACGTCCGCAAAGGCAGGAGAACTTATGCGTTCACTCCGATCCGTGGCCCTCATGGCCGTCTCTCTGATGCTTCTTGCTGCTCCCGTGCAGGCCAAGACAACCATTACCTTCTGGCACGGCATGGGCGGTGAGCTCGGTGAGATCACCGACAACATCATCAAGGACTTCAACGCCTCCCAGGACAAGTACGAAGTCAAGGGCGTGTACAAGGGCAACTACGACGAAGCCATGACCGCCGCCATTGCCGCCTTCCGCGCCAAGCAGCATCCGAACATCATTCAGATCTTCGAAGTGGGCACCGCCAGCATGATGGCCGCCAAGGGCGCCATCCGTCCCATGTGGGAAATCATGGAAGCCGCGGGCACTCCCCTCGACATGTCCAAGTTCCTGCCTTCCGTGACGAGCTACTACTCCACGAGCGACGGCAAGCTCATCGCCATGCCCTTCAACGCCTCCACCACGGTTCTCTATTACAACAAGGACGCCGTGAAGAAGGCCGGCGGCGATCCTGAAAACTTCCCCCGCACCTGGCCCGAAGTGGCCGAACTCGCCCGCAAGATCAAGGAATCCGGCGCGTGCAAGTACGGCATGACGAGCGGCTGGCAGTCCTGGGTGCAGCTTGAAAGCTTCTCCGCCTGGCACGACGTTCCCTTTGCCTCCAACGACAGCGGCTTCGACGGCCTGAACACCGAACTGCTGTTCAACGGTCCCCTGCAGGTCAGACACATCGACTTCCTTTCCAAGCTCAACAAGGAAGGCGTTTCCGTATATGTGGGCCGCAAGTCCGAAGCCATCAACACCTTCACCGCCGGTGAGGCAGGCATTCTCATGAACTCCTCCGGTTCCTACGCCGCCGTGAAGGCCGGCGCCAAGTTCAACTGGGGCGTCATGGTTCTGCCCTACTGGCCCGACGTGAAGGGCGCTCCCCAGAACACCGTGATCGGCGGCGCCGCCGTGTGGGCCATGGCCGGTCATTCCAAGGACTCCGAAAACGGCGTGGCCGCCTTCCTGAACTACGTGCTCAAGCCCGAAGTGCAGGCGGCCTTCCATCAGGCCACCGGCTACGTGCCCGTCACCCTCGCCGGCTACGAGCTCACCAAGCAGCAGGGCTTCTATGAAAAGAATCCCGGCACCGACGTGGCCGTGAAGGCTCTCTCCGACAAGAAGCCCACCATCAACACCCTCGGCCTGCGCCTCGGCAACTTCGTGCAGATCCGCAACATCATCGACGAAGAACTCGAAGCCGTCTGGGCCGGAAAGAAGACTGCCAAGGAAGCCCTCGATTCCGCCGTGAAGCGCGGCAACGTGGAACTGCGCCGCTTTGAAAGGGCCAACAGCTGACAAAACTGCAAAAAGAGGGGAAGGCCCGTCCTTCCCCCTTTTTCAACCGCAGCCGACAAAGGAGTTCTCATGCAGGATGAACGCTACGCGTTCCGGGGCAAAAAGCATCTGCTGCTGCCCATCCTCTTCCTGCTGCCCCAGCTCGTGATCACGGTGGTGTTCTTCTTCTACCCCGCCGGTGAAGCCCTGCTCGGGTCGGTCTATATGGAAGACTCTTTCGGCCTTTCCAGAGAGTTCGTCGGACTGGACAACTTCGTCGTCCTTTTTTCCGATCCCAGCTATCTTGAAACGCTGTATCTCACCTTCATCTTCAGCATCGCCACCATAACCCTCACCATGACGGTTTCCCTGCTCATGGCCGTCGTCGCCGATCAGGTACACATAGGCGGCACGCTCTACAAGTCGATGCTCATTATTCCCTACGCCGTCGCGCCGCCCCTCGCCGGCGTGCTCTGGCTCTTTCTGTTCAATCCCTCCGTAGGCGTGCTCTCCTCGCTGCTCGACAGCCTGGGCTACACCTGGAACTACAAGCTCAACGGCAATCAGGCCCTGCTGCTGCTCATCATATCTGCCTCATGGAAGCAGATTTCCTATAACTTCCTGTTCTTCCTCGCCGGACTTCAGGCCATTCCGCGCTCGCTCATCGAGGCCGCCGCCATCGACGGCGCGAGTCCCTGGCAGCGCTTCCGCAACATCATATTCCCCCTGCTCTCGCCCACGACCTTCTTCCTGCTCGTGGTCAACACCATCTACACGCTGTTCGAAACCTTCGGCATCGTGCACGCCGTCACGCAGGGCGGCCCGTCCAGGGCTACGGAAACGCTCATCTACAAGGTCTTCAACGACGGCTTCATCGGACTCGACTTCGGCGGTTCCTCCGCCCAGTCCGTGGTGCTCATGTTCATCGTCATGATTCTGACCTTCCTGCAGTTCCGCTACGTCGAGCGCAAGGTCAACTACTAGCCGCCACAGGAGAAGACTCGTCATGGTAGAAAAGAAAGGACTCGGAAGAGCGCTCAGCCACGCCGTTCTCCTGTTCGGCGCGGCCATCGTTCTCTTTCCCCTGTATGTGGCGCTCGTGGCCACATCCCACAGTTACGACGTGCTCATCGGCACCACGCCCCTGTGGTTCGGTCAGGAGCTCATAAAGAACTTCACCACCGTGCTCACTCAGGGCCTCAAGGCCGCCGGAGGCATTCCCGTGTGGGTCATGATGGGCAACAGCCTCATCATGGCGCTCGGCATAGCCCTCGGCAAAATCGCCATTTCCATCACCGCGGCCTATGCCATAGTGTTCTTCCGCTTCCGCGGCCGCGAGCTGTGCTTCGTGCTCATATTCATCACGCTCATGATGCCCGTGGAAGTGCGCATCGTGCCCACCTTCCAGGTGGCCGCAAACCTGAACTTCATCGACAGCTACGCCGGTCTCATACTGCCGCTCATAGCCTCGGCCACGGCAACCTTCCTTTACCGGCAGATGTTCATGACCATTCCTCAGGAACTGCTTGAGGCCGCACGCATCGACGGCGCCGGCCCCTGGCGCTTCTTTGTGGACGTGGTGCTTCCGCTTTCCCGCACGAACACCGCAGCCCTCTTCGTGGTGCTGTTCATCTACGGCTGGAACCAGTACCTCTGGCCCCTGCTCGTGACCAATCAGGAAAGCATGTACACCGTTGTCATGGGCATACAGCGCATGGTGAACATTCCCGACGCCGTGCCGGAATGGAACCTCATCATGGCCGTGGCGCTTCTCGGCATGCTGCCCCCGCTTCTGGTGGTGCTCGGAATGCAGAAGCTCTTCGTTCGCGGACTCGTGGAAACCGAGAAGTAACAAGGAACTCACAATGGCAAACGTTCGTCTCATCAACATAGACAAGACTTTCAACAAGAACAAAGTGCTCTCCGGACTCAATCTCGAAGTGCCGGACGGCTCGTTCATGGTCATGGTGGGCCCCTCGGGCTGCGGCAAGTCCACGGCTCTGCGCTGCATTGCCGGCCTCGAGGAAGTGACCTCCGGCACCATCATGATAGGCGACAAGGACGTGACGCACATGGAACCCAAGGACCGCAACATCGCCATGGTGTTCCAGAACTATGCGCTCTACCCGCACATGAACGTGTACGACAACATCACCTACGGACTGAAGGTGCGCGGCATTCCCGCCGATGAACGCAAACGCCGTGCGCTGGAAGCCGCCAAGCTCCTCGGCCTCGACGGCCTGCTCGAGCGCATGCCCCGCCAGCTCTCCGGCGGACAGCGTCAGCGCGTGGCCATGGGACGCGCCATCGTTCGCGAACCCAGCGTGTTTCTCTTCGACGAACCGCTCTCCAACCTCGACGCCAATCTGCGCAATCAGATGCGCATTGAGCTGCGCCGCCTGCATCAGCGTCTCGCCACCACCAGCATCTACGTGACCCACGACCAGGTGGAAGCCATGACCCTCGCCGAGAAAATTCTCGTGCTGCGCGCCGGCCACATAGAGCAGTACGGCACCCCGGACGACGTGTATCTGCGTCCGGCGTCCGTGTTCGTGGCGCAGTTCATGGGCTCTCCCTCCATGAACATCGTGCGGGCAAAGGCCGAAGGCGGAAACATCTTCCTGCCCGACGGCACGAAGCTCTCCGGCGTTCAGGCCGCCGACATCAACATCTCCGGCCGCAGCGGCGACATTCTGCTCGGCCTGCGCAGCGAAGACCTCATCTTCGACCCTGAAGGCGACATTCACGTCACCGTGGATATCGTGGAGGCCCTCGGTTCCGACACCCTCGCCTACTGCCGTCCCCTGAGCGCGAATCCCGAAAAGCAGGAAAGCTCCTCGGTCATCGTGCGCCTCCAGGGCTCGCAGCGTCCCGCCTCCGGCGACGTCATCCGCCTCACGGCCCGCAAGGGTCACGGACACGTCTTCGACACGGAAACACAGCTGCGCTGCCTGTAAGGCAGAACATCCGACCTCTGAAGGCGGACATTCCGAAAGGATGCCCGCCTTTTTTCGTCTCTCCGCCCCTGCGCCGGAACGCCGCGCCCCCCGGCGCAGGAGAAAAACATTTTTCTCAAAAAACAATGACGCATCCGACGCAGGCCGCGGGCATTTTTCCACGGCATGGATCCGCTTCCGACCTGCACTGCGTCTCTTCAAAAGAAAAATTTCTTTTGTTCGCCCGAAACGCCATGCAGAAAAAACACGCAATCCTTTTCACGCCTCTCCTCTTCACGCCTCCATAAAGGAAACCGAAGCCACGCCTTCCGGTTCATCCGCCGGGCAAAAGCTCCGTACCATGTCGAAAGCCTGCACGCCCCCAAAAATTTTCCTCTCCGCCTGAAAAGACGTTTTTTTCCCGCACTGGACATAGAAACAGAAAGTGATAGCTTGCAACATAGTTCCCCGCTGACTTTCAGGCGAATAACCATCCGTAATATCTTTATGTGCCGAAGGAGAAAACGATGGGACATCCCCAGCACGTCGATATGCTGCACGGGCCTCTCATGGGAAAGCTCATTCTGTTCGCTCTGCCCATAGCCCTGAGCAGCATACTTCAGCAGCTGTTCATTTCCGCCAACGTGGCCGTCGTGGGTCATTTCGTGGGCGCACGCGCCGTGGCCGCCGTGGGCGGCAACGGCCCCATAGTCAATCTCATCATCAATCTCTTTCTCGGACTTTCCGTGGGCGCCAACGTCGTCATAGCCCGCTACGTGGGCAGGGACGACAAGGCGGCATGCCAGTCCGCCGTGCACACCGTCATGGCCGTCTCTCTGCTGAGCGGAATTTTCCTGCTTGCGGCGGGGCAGTTTCTCGCTCCCATGCTGCTGCGCCTCGTGGACGTGCCCGAAGACGTCATGGATCTCGCCGTTCTGTATCTGCGCATCTACTTCATGGGCATGCCCTTCATCATGATATACAACTTCGGGGCGGCCGTGCTGCGCAGCGTGGGCGACACCAAACGCCCCATGTACAGTCTCATCGTTGCGGGCGTGGTCAACGTATCGCTCAGCCTCGTGTTCGTGCTCGGCCTCGGCATGGGCGTCGCCGGCGTGGGCCTTGCCACGCTTACCGGCAACCTGGTGAGCGCCGCGCTGGTCACCTGGTTCCTGCTCACCGAAGACGACATGATTCGCCTCTGCCCGCGCAGGCTCTCCATCACCCGGGTGCATCTCATGCGCGTCATCCGCATAGGCGCGCCGGCAGGCCTTCAGGGCATGATATTCTCCCTCTCCAACGTCTGCATACTCTCCGGCATCAACGGCTTCGGCTCCGCCACCGCCGCAGGTTCCGCCACGGCCATCAACTTCGAATTCATTTCCTATTTCTTCATCAACGCCTTCTGTCAGGCCACCGTCACCTTCACCAGCCAGAACTATGCCATGTGCCAGCTCGACCGCTGCCGGAAAATATTCCGGGAAAGCATGGGCTGCGGCATTCTTCTTTCCGGAGCCACCTGCGCCGTCTTCACCTTCGGCGCAGCCTTCTTCTCCGGCATGTACACCGGCGATCCCGAAGTCATACACCACGCGGTAACCCGAGTCTCCATAGTCGAAAGCATGCAATGGCTCTCCGCCACCTATGAAATCAGCGGCGCCGCCCTGCGCGGCATGGGCATTTCCATGCTGCCCGCCATGGTCACCCTGGTCGGCTCCTGCCTGCTGCGCATCGTATGGGTATATACCGTGTTCCGCATGGTGCCCACCTACGAAATGCTGCTCAGCGTCTATCCCGTGTCCTGGATCATCACGGGCGTCATCATGCTCGCGGCCTACTTCCTCATCCGCAGAAAGCTCTTTCGGGAACGCGAACGCGGCGGCGTCTGCAAGCCTCTGGAATTCTGATTCCGCAGGCCGCACAAAAACAGGCCCGCTCCCTGCCGCACAAAAAAACGCGCCGAACAAGTTCGACGCGTTTTTTTGTGAATCGGGCATGCGGCCCGGAACGCATGGTCTGCCTGCGGCTTATTTGCCCAGCAGCCTGCGCACGGGAGTGCCGTCCAGCTTCCAGATGCCGAAGCCGGTCAGCGCGCACAGAATGGAGAAGATGGGCACGAACCAGTTGAGGAAGGCATAAGGCACGAAGTCGTAGGCGCTTACGCCGAGCACACCGGCAATGTAGAAGGCATGAACGCTCCACGGCACCAGAGGACAACCGATGGTACCGGCATCCTCGCAGGTGCGGGAGAGCACGAGAGGACTGATATCGGCCTTCTTGAAGGAATCGAGGAAGGCTCGGCCGGGCACGATGACGGCCAGCATCTGGCTGCCGGTGCCGAAGTTGATGAGGTAGGCCGCGGCAAGAGCGGAAGCCACAAGGCGCACCGCAGACTTCGCACCCTTCAGAATGGCCTCAAGCAGCACTTCGAGCACGCGGGAACGTTCCAGAATGCCGCCGAAAGCCATGCCGGAGCAGAGCAGCAGCACGGTGGGCATGATGCTCATGAGACCGCCGCGAGAGAGCAGCGGATCAAGTTCGGCTATGCCGGTCTTGGACACGTAGCCGGAAGTGAGCATGGTGGCCAGCCTGTTGAAGGGAACGCCTTCCATGACGGCAATCACCATGGCCACAAGCAGACAGATGAGCATGACGGGCAGCACGGGATAGCGGCGATAGGCCAGCACTATCATGAGCACGGGAGGCAGGAAGGCCACCGGACCGAGGCTGAAGTTGGCTTCCAGTCCGGAGAGAATGGCGTTCAGGCTTTCGAGGGACACGCCCTGCTGAGCGGCCACGGAACTGCCGAGGAAGGTATAGACGATGCCCGCCGCAATGAAGGCGGGAACCGTGGTCCAGAGCATGGACATGACGTGCGAGAAAAGCGGCACTTCGCACACGGACGCGGTGATGTTGGTGGAGTCGGACACGGGAGACATCTTGTCGCCGAGGTAGGCACCGGAAACGATGGCGCCCACGGTCATGTAGGCGGGATATCCGAGGGCCTGTCCCACGCCGAGAAGAGCCACGCCTATGGTGCCCATGGTGCCGAAGGACGTGCCCGTGGCCACGGAAGCCACGGAGCAGAGCACCATGGCGGAAAGCAGGAAGTGCTCGGGAGCAATGAGCTTGAGACCCCAGTAAATGATGGCGGGAATGGTGCCGGAAGCCAGCCACGCGGCAATGATCATGCCCACCATGGCAAGAATGGCTATGGCTATCTGAATGCGGCCGAGAGCCTCGAACATGCCGTCCTGAAGGTCCTCCCAGGTATAGCCTGTTCTGAGGGCCATGACCGACGCGAGCGCCACGGCGCCCAGAAGCGGCAGTACGGGCGGCCTTACGCCGACGACCAGCGTGCCGTACAGAATCATGGCCACGGGCAGCACAAGCGACAGTGTCGCCCAGAGAAGCGACGGCTTCTTTCCTTGCGTCTCCATAGTGAATTCCTTTGGTAAAAAGTCCTGTCCCGCCCGTCCTTGCGACGGGCCTTTTCCTGTATCTTCTCCGAAACCTCTCCCCTCGTCGCCGGGCGGAAGGTGTCGGGCAGGTACCCTGTGCCGGATGCCCAACGGCTCCTCTGCGGAAAAATGCCGGGGCCGGCTGCGGAAACGTTCCGCAGCGGACGCCCGATTTTCGAAATTCCGCCGGAAGTTTCCGGGGGCGCGCTACAGTTCCAGATGCGTCTTTCTGCCTTCCTTCATGTCGAGCAGGCTGTGAATGCCGCAATCGACCATGCTTACAATGGATTCCTCGGTATAAAAGGCCATGTGCTGGGTCAGCACCACGTTGGGGAACTGACGCAGATACACCATGTCCTTGTTCTTGAGAATGTCGGTCTTGCGGTCGGCATGATAGATGCCCTGCTCATGCTCGAACACGTCCATGGCAAGAGAACCTATCTTCTCCGTTTCTATGCCCTCGGTAATGGCGTCTATGTCCATGAGTTCGCCGCGCGCCGTGTTCACGAGCACCACGCCGTCCTTCATGCGGGCAAGGCTGTCTTTGTTGACCATGCGGCGGGTCTCGGGCGTGGCGGGAACATGGAAGGTGATGACGTCGCTTTCCCGGTAAAGAGTGTCGAGATCCACGAAGGAGGCGTAGGGACGAAGATCCTCGCGCTCCGTGAGGTTGTAGGCGAGAATGCGGCAGCCGAAGCCGGAAAGATTGCGTATGACGGCGGCTCCGATGCTGCCCGTGCCCACGACGCCCACGGTGAGGCTGTGCAGACTGCGCCCCATAAGTCCCTTGAGAGAATAGTCGTTCACGTTCTGACGCCACATGGCGGGCTTGTAGTGGCGCAGCACGAGAAGCATGAGCATGACGGTGAAGTCCGCCACGGCTGCGGGGGGATAGGCTGCGTGACTCACACGAATGCCGAACTCGCGGGCCGCGGCCAGATCGATGTGATCCACGCCAATGGTGCGGGTGGAAACGTAACGCACGCCGAGATCCTTCAGCGCCTCAAGCATGGGCCGATCAAGACGGCTGCGTCCGAGCGTGGACACGCCCTCCGCCCCCTGAGCCAGAGACAGCGTTTCCATGGAAAGATTCCCCTCCACAAGACGCATGGTGACGGGAAGGGTGCGGGAAAGAACGTCGAGTTCCTGTCTTTCGTCGGGACTGACTTCAAAAACGGCAATGTTCATGGGATGTTCTCCGAAAGATCACGGAAGGGACGGCTACAGAAACGCAACCGCCAGACCGTAAAGAATGATGCTGACGAACAGCGAAGGCAACATGTTCAGCGTTTTGCAGTCCTTGATGCGGAGCATGGAAACGCCGGACACCAGAATGAGTATGCCGCCGACGACAGACACTTCGGTAAGAAGGTCGCGGGGCACGAAGGAACCGAGCCAGAGACCGAGAAGATACAGTCCGCCCTGCCAGCAGAAAAGAACGGGCGCGGCAAAGGCAATGCCCAGCCCGTAGGTGGAGGCAAGCACCATGGAGGTGACGAAGTCCAGCGTGGCATTGGTGAAAAGGAAGGTGTGATTTCCGTGCACGGCGCTCTCAATGGGGCCGAGAATGGAAAGCGTGCCTATGCAGAACAGCAGTATGGCCGTGGCAAGTCCGCGTCCGAGGTCGGAACTGCCCATGCGCCGGGCAAGATTCTGAAATTTTCCGTCCCAGTCCCACACCGCACCGAGAAAACTGCCTATCGCCATGCTCAGGATGAACAGCACCGGATAGCGGCTGTTGGGCATGTTGGACACCACGGCGTTCACGCCTATGGCCACGGCGGAAAAACCCATGGCATCGAACAGGGCGTGCTGATATTTTTCCTTTATGCCCTTGCGGAGCACGCTTCCTATCACGCTTCCGCAAAGTATGGCCGCAGTGTTGACTATGGTACCTATCATACTTCCTCCAGCATCGGTGCGTTTTCCATACCATAAATAATGCCGGCAGGTAACCCCCGCTTCTGGGCGTTGCCCGGCGCTCCGACGTTGCCAACTCACGCCGCTTCCTATACAAGAACAGGCGACGCATACTTTCTATGCATCATGGAGAAACAACATGCGCAACATTCTATTGTCCTGCCTGCTGCTTGCGGCCGCGCTCGTGCTCGGTCCGGCATGCCAGGCTCAAGCCGGAGGAAAAACCATGGTCACTCTTCAGACCAACAAAGGCGACATCGTCCTTGAACTCGACGCCGAAAAGGCTCCCGTCACCACGAAAAACTTTCTCGAATACGTGAAGTCGGGCTTCTACGACGGCACCATCTTCCACCGCGTGATTCCCGGATTCATGATCCAGGGCGGCGGCTTCGACAAGAACATGGTGCAGAAGCCCACCCGCGAACCCATTGAAAACGAAGCCAACAACGGCCTGAAGAACGACACCTACACCATCGCCATGGCGCGCACCCAGGCTCCCCACTCCGCCACGGCTCAGTTCTTCATCAACGTGGCCGACAACAAGTTCCTCAACTTCACCGCTCCCACCATGCAGGGATGGGGCTACGCCGTGTTCGGCAAGGTGGTGAAGGGACAGAACGTGGTTGACGCCATTGCCGGCGTGCCCACCACCTCGCACTATCCGCATCAGGACGTGCCGGTGGAACCCGTCATCATCGAAAAGGCCGTCATCGACTGATCCCGCGCCTGAATGCCGTACGCCCTGCGGCAGAGCACAGTAAAAGCCCTTCCGAATCTTTCGGAAGGGCTTTTTCATGGATGAATCCCGGCGGCCGCCTGCGGGGGGACAGACTACGCCGAGCCTTCGCCTTCCCGCCGTAAAACGTCTCCGGGAACATTCTGCGGACCGGGTTCGTCCTTCTTGTCCGACTTTTCCGCCCGATCCGCATTTTTGTTCTTTCCGCCTCCCGAAAAAGTGGCGGAAAGCCTGTCGAAGAACACTCCCGCGGCCTCGCCGCACTCGGCGGCGTACCAGCGCAGAGGATGAGGCAGAAGAAAAACCACCGCAAGCACGGCAATGACCATTACCGCCAGTGCCTGAACAAGCACGGCCAGAGCCATGAAGGCCAGGGCCAGACCGAGAACGGCGCAAAGCCCCGCGGCCAGCGCATGCCGTGCGCGACGCACGCCGTTTTTCAGCGGACGGAGCGAGGCGCTCACCACAGAACCCTTCTGTGAACGGCCACATGCTGAAGAGAGGCAAGCGAAAATGCCGCTCCGGCAACGCGATGCAGCGTTTCCGCCCCCGAAACCGCGCCCGCAAGCGCAAGAAGCAGCGAAACGAAAAGCGTTCTGTCCACAAGACGCGTGGCCTTCCTGCCGAAAAACGCCTCCGCGCAGCCGCCGACCATGCTGCGTCCGCTCTTTTCCGCCCCGCCTCTCTTCGGCTCTTCCGGCAGAAAGACCATCGTTTTCTCGGCCAGGTCCAGCAGCTCTTCCCGGGAAAGCCTTTCCGGATCGTAGAAAAGCAGCAGCGAACCCGTAACGGGATTCACGCGCACGCCCGTCACGCCCTCCACGCCGCCCGCGGCCTGCTCCGCCATGGCGGCCATTGCCGGATCCTTCAATGCGCCGTGGCGCAGGCGCACGCGCCCTTCAACAAAGCTCACGACATAATCGGAAACAGAACTCATGTCATTCCTCCCGGGGCAGAACCCGACGCATGGCGTTCAGCGACACGCCGAGCGTGGTCAGATTATGAAGCACGGCCGATGCGCTCGGCTGAAGCAGACCGGCCAGTCCTCCGAACAGAAACGCGGAATTGAGCACCATGGTGGTCGCAAAGTTCATGCGTATGCGCCTCATGGCTCCGCGGCCGAGTTCGATTGCGGTGACAAGCTCCCGCAGCGAACCGCCCATGAGCACCACGTCGGCCACTTCGCGGGCAAGATCCGAGCCGTCGCGCAGCGTCACGCCCACATCCGCCGTGGAAAGGGCCGGAGAGTCGTTGATGCCGTCGCCTATCATGAGCACGCATCGACCGGCACTCCGAAGAGACTTCACCACGCGGGCCTTGTCTTCGGGAAGCACCTGGGCACGAAACTCATCAATACCGAGTCCGGCAGCCACGGCCGAAGCCGTACGCACATCGTCGCCCGTAAGCATGAGAATGCGATCCACGCCCATGGAACGCAGCCTTTCCACCAGAGCCGCGCTCTCGGGCCTGACGGGATCTTCCATGGCGATCACGCCCGCCGCCTTCCCGTCCACGGCCAGATAAAGAATGGAACAGCCCCTGCGGGAAAGCTCCTCCACCGCATCGTCCATGACCGTCACGTCCACGCCCTCATCCTGCGAGACGTAATGACGGCTTCCGAGCAGCACGCGCCTTCCCCGCCACTGCGAAGCAATGCCGTGGGCCACCACGTATTCCACCTCGGTGTGCTCCTCCTCGTGGCGCAGACCGCGCCGTTCCGCGCCGTGCACCACGGCGCGCGCCACGGGATGCGGAAAATGTTCCTCCAGACAGGCGGAAAGGCGAAGCACGAAATCTTCGTCGTAGCCTTCGGCGGCAACCACTGCGGCCACTTCCGGCCGCGACTGCGTGAGCGTGCCGGTCTTGTCGAACACCACGGTGTCCACCGTGGAAAGAGCTTCAAGAAAACGCCCGCCCTTGACCATGACGCGGTGCTTCACGCCCTCGTTCATGGCGGCAAGAATGGCAAGAGGCGTGGCCAGACGCAGGGCGCAGGAATAATCCACCAGCAAAACGGAGGCCGCTCGCGTCAGATTGCGCGTGAACAGCCATACCAGACCGGCCAGAGCGAACGTGAAGGGCACGGCGTGGTCGGCCAGCTTTTCAAAGCGTCCCTGCACGCCGGCCTTCATCTGCTCGGCATTTTCAATGAAGCGCACGATCTGCTGCATTCTCGTGTTTCTGCCCACGCTCGCGGCACGAACCACAATTTCGCCCGCTTCCACCACCGTTCCGGCATACACCGAGGATCCTGCCGTGCGCATGACTCCCATGGGCTCGCCCGTCATGGAGGATTCGTTCACCTGGGCCGTGCCCTCCTCCACCACGCCGTCAACGGGAACGGCGGAACCGGCGCGCACGATGACGAAATCGCCTTCGCGAAGTTCGGCAAAGGGAATGAGACGCTCCGTGCCTTCGCGTCGCACCCATACCCTGTCCACCTGAAGCGCCAGGTGCGAGGCAAGATTTTCCAGCGACTTTTTCTGCGTGTAGCGTTCAAGGGCGTCGCCGAAGCCGAGCAGCAGCGTAAGCAGTCCCACGGTGCCGAAGTCACGCCGCAGAAGAGAAACCGCTATGGCCGCGCCGTCCAGAGCGTCCACGTCGAGCCTGCCGTGCGCAAGCGAAGAAAGACAGCGCCGAAGAAAGGGAAGCGATCGGAAAAAGGCCGTCACCATGTTCACGGCCACGGGCAGAAGCGGCCTTATGAAAAGATAGCGGAAAAAAGGAAAAAGACCGGGCTTTTCTTCGGCGCGGGAAGAAGGCACGGGCACGCACGCCTCCTTTTGCCGCCTTGCGCCGCAGACAATCTCCATGGCGGCGTTGAAAACACCCTCGTCGGCATAGACGATGAGCACGCTTCCCGTGCGCGGATTGACGCGCACTCCCTCCATGCCGTCGAGAGCATCCAGCGCATCGGCCAGCGCCGTGGCCGTGCGCAGGCCGAACGCCTTTCTGCTGCGAAGGCGGGCCCGGCCGGGAATGCGGTGAACCAGAAAAAATTCCATGAACCTCTCCAGAACAGACCGGAGCAGTCTCCGGTCTGAAGCGGCCCTTCGACCGCTCCGGTGGATGTGCGCGCACGCAAACCGAGGTCGAATCCGGTTCGGAGTGCGCAGGCGGGCCCCGGACGGAACGCGTACGGAAAGACCCGGTCCATGACAAAAGGCCGGGCCCCTGCGCCCCGCCCGGGGCGGAAAACAGAACCTACGCTTCTTCCGCCTCTTCCCTGCGGGCCCGACGCTGCTCGGAAACGGCCTGAGCCTCGGCCACCATGTCTTCCACGTTCTCACGCACGGTCTCGGCTTTCGCCATGAGCGCGTCCCTGGCATCGAGTCCCCGGCTCACAAGCTCCGTGGCAAAGGGCTTCAAATCGAGCTTGCCGCGGCTCACCGCCACGGCGCCTATGGCTCCGAGCGCAACGCCTCCGAGAAAAAACAGACCATACTTGAAATTCTCGTTCATCTTCTTCTCCTTCGGGCAGAACATTCTGCGCCTGCTTTCACATTTGCACGGAAAATGCCGAAGCCTCCCTTCCGTGCACGTTTCACTTCTGCATGGAGCGTACTATATTGAAATGGAATTTCACTGTCAATATTATAGAAAAAGAATTTTATTATCATTCATGAGGAAACCAGTTCTCAACCGTTCGAACCGGCAGGGGGAAAGCGTCATGTCACGGCGAAAATCGGCGGACGACGGTTCTTCGGCAGCCGGGAATCCGCATTTTCCCTTCATGAACAAATGCCGCAGGCACCGCCGGACATGGTTCCGACGACTCGCCCTGCGGACGTCATGCACCGCCGATATGCTCGTCATGCCCCGTACCCGGAACACTATGCCCCCACCATCATGAGAAAAATTCCACATGTATAAAGCCGTCAAACACTCTGCTAACGTTTTCGACTTTACAGCACATGATTTTCCTGAGATGGATAATGAAAAATCCTTTTTCGGAGAACGTATGACAAGAAAATATCCGCACCTTTGTTCCCCCATTACTCTCGGCAGAGTCACCTTCCGCAACCGTATGTTCGCCGCGCCCACCGGAGCTACAGACATCACGTGGGACTGCTGCGCCGGACCGGGGAGCCGCGCCTTCTATGAAAACAGGGCGAAGGGCGGCAGCGCCAACGTCACGGTAAGCGAACTTGTTGTACATCCCGCCACGGATGCCTCCCACATGCTGCACCTTGAACTGCAGACTCCGGGATCGCTGGCCAGCTTCACCATGATGGCCGACGCCATACGCCGTCACGGAGCCATCCCCAGCGTGGAGCTTTCCCATTCCGGGCAGTACGCGGGCACCTATCTTGTGGACAAGGAAAAGAAGGCATCCCTTTCCCAGTACGGTCCCTGCGACGGCGTACGCCCCGACGGCAGACCTGTGAAGGCTCTCACGAAAGAACAGATTGCCGACATTGTGGCCGCCTACGGAGAAAAGGCCGCCCTTGCCAAGCGCGCGGGCTTTGAAATGGTCATGATACACGCCGGTCACGGCTGGCTCATCAACCAGTTTCTCTCTCCCTATTTCAACAAGCGCACCGACGAATACGGCGGAGATCTCGCCGGACGCGCCCGTCTGCTGCTTGAAGTCATCGCCAGCGTGCGCGCTGCCGTGGGACCGGGATTCCCCATTGAAGTGCGCATGAGCGGCTCCGAACTCTTCGAGGGCGGCTACACGCTGGAAGACGGCGTGGAAATTGCCAGACTCATCGACGGCAAGGTGGATCTCATCCACGTGTCGGCAGGTTCCTACCAGTTCGGTTTCTTCGACACGCATCCGCCCATGTTTTCCGAACACGGCTGCAACGTGTATCTCGCCACGGAAATCAAGAAGCACGTCTCCACGCCCGTGGCCACCATCGGCGCACTGAACGACCCCGCTCAGATGGAGGAAATCATTGCCTCCGGAAAGGCCGACGTGGTGGAAATGGCCCGCGCCCTCATTGCCGATCCCGCCCTTCCCTCCAAGGTGATGGAAGGCCGCGACGACGAAATCGTGCGCTGCCTGCGCTGCTTCGTGTGCATGGCCGAACGACCCACCACGGGCACGCGCCGCTGCACGGTGAATCCGCAGATAGGCCGTGAACAGGATTTTCCGCCCCTGCCCGCCCGTCATCCGAAGAAGGTCATCGTGGCCGGAGGCGGCTGCGGAGGCATGAAGGCCGCCATCACCGCGGCTCAGCGCGGCCATCACGTCATTCTGTGCGAAAAGGAGGCGGAACTCGGCGGCATTCTCCGCAGCGAACAGGCCATTCCCTTCAAGCATGAAATGTATCAGCTCGGACTCACCCTCGCCCGTCAAATGGAAATCGAGGGCGTGGAAGTACGTCTGAACACCCCGGTTACCGCCGAATACGTGGAAAAGGAAGGCGCGGACGCGCTCATCATCGCCACAGGCTCCGAACCCATCGTGCCGCCCCTGCCCGGCATGGACGGCAAAAACGTCATCGTGGTCAACGATTTCTACAAAAGAAGCGCCGAATGTGCAGACAGCGTGGTGGTGCTCGGCGGCGGTCTTGCCGGCTGCGAATGCGCCATTCATCTCGCGCAGGAAGGCAAAAAGGTCTCCCTCGTGGAAATGCGGCCCGAAGTCGCCCCCGACGCCAATATCCGGCATCGTCCCATTCTGCTGCGCAAGCTCAAGGAACTCGTGGACGTGCATACCTCCTGCACCGGCCTTGCCGTAAAGGAAAACGGCCTTCTCGTCCGCGATGCCGACGGCAATGAAAAACTCCTTGCCGCAGGCACGGTCATCTGCGCCGTGGGTCAGAGATCCCGCAAATACGATTCGCTCATCGATGCCGCTCCCTTCGTGCGCGTCATCGGCGACGCCGTGCGTCCTTCCACCATCACCACCGCCGTCTATCAGGGCTATCACGCCGGACTCGACGTGTAAGCCCGAACAAAGTCAGGACCACCCGTAAAACGGGTGGCTTGTTCAGCCTTGTAAGGGCTTGTTACTTACTCGCGCCTTAAGGGCGCCGGCTTGAACTTCTCTGGTCGGCGCCCTCTCTTTTTCAACAGTTCAAGCCCCCATGTACTTTGACTCGTAGCCTGCTCCTAAAGGAGCTT
>CALUPL010000111.1 GCA_944322635.1 uncultured Mailhella sp. | reverse complement strand
ACCTTCTTCCGTTCGATACGGATAAGCTGCTGAATAGTAGGCATGTGTTCCTCCAAAATAAAAACACAAAGTTAGGCCAAAGAACGATATCAAATATCTTTGAATGATTAATTTGTCAAGGAATTTTTCCTTTGTCTGCGGCTACGGCGCATGGGGCTGAAAATCATGAGAAAAGGGGGAATCAGCGCCGGAGCGACGGGGAGGTTCCGCCGTATCCGTAAAGGGCGGACGGGCGGCGAAAGAGAGGAGCATCGGAAGTTTTTTCCGAAACAGCCTTCTCCGGCGACGTTTTCGGAAGCGATGAAGGAAAAACGGCCGGAGAAGGCCGTGAATCAGGACGTGCCGACCCCAAGGAGCGGATGACGGCATTGTTTCGGCAAGTGCATGTTGCAGGCCGAAGGGAGAGGCTTTGTTGACAGCCCGCCTTCTCGCGTTTACCCCAGAGAAGAATCGTTTTTCAGGAGGCCGCATGGACATTTCTTCTTCGTTTCACGATCCGGCGCTGTGCCGCGCTCTGCTCGACAGGCTGAGGGAGGAGCTTGAGGCTCTCGGCAGGCCCGTGCGTTTCATGGAAGTGTGCGGCACGCACACGGTGTCCATTTTCCGCAGCGGCCTGCGTTCCCTGCTGCCGGAGGGGCTTGAGCATCTTTCCGGGCCGGGCTGTCCGGTGTGCGTCACGCATGATTCCGAGGTTGCGGCCTTCCTGCGCGCGGCGGAAAAGCCGAACGTCATCGTGGCCACCTTCGGCGATCTTCTGCGCGTGCCCGGGCCGGACGGCCGTTCCCTCAAGCATGCCGCGGCCGAAGGCGCCCGCGTGCAGGTGGTATATTCGCCCCTCGATGCCGTAAAGCTGGCGGCCGAACATCCCGGCGACACCGTGGTGTTTCCTTCCGTGGGCTTCGAGACCACCGCGCCCGTCATAGCCGGAGCCGTCATGGCGGCGAAGAACATGGGACTTTCCAATTTCTGCATCATTCCCTGCAACAAGCTGGTTCCGCCGGCCATGCGTGCGCTGCTTGAGGGCGACGGTGGCGCCGTGCACCGCATAGACGCCTTTCTTCTGCCCGGGCATGTGGCGGTGGTGCTGGGGCTTGCCCCGTTCGAATTTCTTGCGAAGGAGTTCGGCAGGCCTTCCGTGGTGGGTGGTTTCGAGCCTGCCGACATTCTTTCCGCCCTGTGCCTCATGCTCGACATGCTGCGTCGGGGAAAGCCGGAGGTGGGCAACACCTACGTTCGTGCCGTGAGCCGTGAGGGCAGTCCGCAGGCAAGACGCATCATGGACACGGTGTTTTGCACCTGCGACGCGCGCTGGAGAGGCCTCGGCGTCATTCCGATGAGCGGGCTTGCGCTCAGGGAGGAATGGAAGGCATTCGACGCCATGGACAGGCTCGGTCTGGCATTCGGGGAGACCGGGCACATTCCCGGCTGCCGCTGCGGCGACATTCTGCGCGGCGCGCTTACGCCGGACAAGTGCCCGCTTTTCGGCAGGGCGTGCACGCCGCAGAATCCCACCGGACCGTGCATGGTATCCACCGAGGGAAGCTGCGCTGCCTGGTATCGCTACCGGGGCGTTCAGAATTCCGGCCGGACGCGCCCCGTCGAAAATTGAGGCCGCGGCGCCTCTTGACAGAATCGTCTTTTTTCGCGTAGGTTCGAAGCTATGAACACGAACTCTTCCAGAACTTTTTCCTGCATGTGGTGGTGGCCCTGCTAAAGGGGCCGGGTTCTGGAGTATTCTTTTTACAGCAGCATACGAACCGCGGTCGGAGTAACGGCCGCGGTTTTTTCATAGCCGGAACAGGAAGGCCGGACTCCACCGAAGAAGGAGTCAGACATGAGCGTTTCCGAATCCAGCAAGACTTGTGCCCAGGCCTTTGAAACCGGCTTTTTCGGTCCCTACGGCGGACAGTTCGTTCCCGAACCCCTTAAAAAGGTGCTGAACGAAGTCAACGAAGCCTTCATTAAATATCGCGACGATCCCGACTTCAAGGCTGAGCTGGCCGATCTGTTCACCCACTACTGCGGTCGTCCTTCCCCCATTTTTCACTGCCGCAATCTGAGCCGCGAACTCGGCGGCGCGCAGATTTATCTCAAGCGCGAGGATCTGAACCATCTCGGCGCGCACAAAATCAACAATACTCTCGGTCAGGTGCTGCTCGCCAAGCGCATGGGCAAGAAGCGTCTTGTGGCGGAAACCGGCGCGGGACAGCACGGCGTGGCCACGGCCGCCACGGCGGCGCTTTTCGGCATGGAGTGCATCGTGTACATGGGCGAGGAAGACATGCATCGTCAGGCCCTCAACGTGTTCCGCATGCGCATGATGGGTGCGGAAGTGCGCGCGGCCATGAGCGGGCAGCGCACCCTCAAGGAAGCCGTGGACGAGGCTCTGGAATGCTTCGTGAACGAACCCGACATGTTCTATGTGCTCGGTTCCGCCGTGGGACCGCATCCCTATCCCGTCATGGTTCGCCACTTCCAGTCCGTCATAGGCCGCGAGGCCCGCGCCCAGAGCATTGAGCAGATAGGCCGTCTTCCCGACTACGCCGTGGCCTGCGTGGGCGGCGGCTCCAACTCCATAGGCATGTTTGCCGGATTCCTTGATGATGCCGAAGTCAAGCTTGTGGGCGTGGAACCCGGCGGCAGGGGCATGGGCTACGGCCAGCATGCCGCAAGTCTCTGCAAGGGCAAGCCCGGCATTCTGCACGGCTTCAACGGCTATCTGCTTCAGGATGAGAACGGCGGCGTGGCCCCCGTATATTCCATTTCGGCCGGTCTCGACTATCCTGGCGTCGGTCCGGAACACTGTCAGCTCAAGGATTCCGGCCGCGCCGAATACGTGACCGTGACCGACGAGGAGGCCGTGAACGCCTTCATGACGCTCTCCCGCAAGGAAGGCATCATACCTGCTCTGGAATCTTCCCACGCTCTTGCTCATGCCATGCGCCTGGCTCCCACCCTGGACAAGGACAAGATCATCATGGTCTGCCTTTCCGGCCGCGGCGACAAGGACGTGACGCAGATTGCCGAGCTGCTGAAAGGAAAAATGTAGAAATTTTCTGCTGACCGGCGGAAGGGAAAACGGCTTTTCTTTTTTTTCGACTCGGTCGGCAGAACTTTCTGACGAAAAGTCCGGACGGATACATGTTATCGAAACGCCCGGTTTCCGGTCCGAGGAGGGCCGGGGGCCGGGCGTTTCCCTTTGCCCGGATTTGTGCTAGTCTTTCGGCCTGCCATTTCTTCTCCGTTTCTGAAAAAGGCGGGGATTTTCCGGGCCCGGGCGGCCCTTTTCTTCGTTTTTCAAAGGCCAGACATGAAGATTCTTCTCGACAGCGGAAGCGGCGGCAGAGCGTCGCAAAGACTCATCGCCGACGTTTTTCTCCGGCATTTCGACAACGGCATTCTGCGCCGCATGGACGACGCGGCCCTTCTCGACCTGAACGGCCCCGTGGCCATGAGCACGGACGGCTATACCGTGACGCCTCTGTTTTTTCCTGGCGGCAGCATAGGTTCCCTTGCCGTGCACGGCACGGTGAACGACGTTTCCATGATGGGCGCGCGTCCCCGCTACCTTTCCTGCGCCTTCATTCTTGAGGAAGGGCTGGACACGGACGTTCTTGAACGCGTGGTGTCCGACATGGCCCGCGCGGCGGAAAAGGCGGGCGTGTCCATTGTGACGGGCGACACCAAGGTGGTGCCGAAGGGGGCGTGCGACGGACTTTTCATCACCACGGCGGGGGTGGGCGAGGTGATCGCCTCTCCCGCGCCTTCCGGACATTCGGCCCGTCCGGGAGATGCCGTGCTCGTGAGCGGCGCCATGGGCGATCACGGGCTCACCGTCATGGCAAGGCGCGACAATCTTACCTTTGCCGCAGACGTGGCGAGCGACAGCGCGCCTTTGAACCGCATGGTGGAGCGGCTCATCACGGAAGTGGGGGACATTCACGTTCTGCGTGATCCCACGCGCGGCGGCCTTGCCACCACGCTCAACGAGATTGCCGAGCAGTCCGGCGTGGGCATTGCGGTGGAAGAGAGTGCCGTGCCGGTGCACGAGAGCGTGCGCGCAGGCTGCGACGTGCTCGGACTCGATCCCCTGTACCTTGCCAATGAGGGCAAGCTTATCTGCATTCTTCCCCGTGAAAAGGCGGAGGCTGCGCTTTCGGTCATGAGAAGCTGCGAGTTCGGCGCCGAGGCGGCCGTCATAGGCGAAGTGACGGCCGTGCCAGGCCCCCGCGTGGAACTTCGCACCTTCATGGGCGGTTCAAGGCTTCTTTCCATGCTGGAAGGCGCGCAGCTGCCCCGCATCTGCTGAGGTTGTCATGCGCATTGCCGTCTGGAACACCGCGTTTCTGGGAGATTCGGTTCTCACGCTGCCTCTCATACGAACCCTGAAGGCCGCATGGCCGGAGGCGGAGCTTGACTTTTACGTACGAGGCGGCCTTGCCCCCCTTTATGAGGCTCAGCCCGAGATTGCCCGGGTGTTCTCCTGTGACAAGCGCGGGAAGGACAGAGGGATTGTCGCCGTCATCCGGGAAGGCCGCAGCATTGCGGAACGGGGCTACGACATCTGGGTGGATGCCCACCTCAGCCTTCGCAGTTCGTACATGGCATGGGCCAGCCGTGCGCCCGTGCGCGCGGGCTACGCCGAGGCTGCGCTCTCCCGCCTTGTGTTCACGCATCGCGTAAGCCGCCGTTTCAGCGAACTTCAGGAAATAGAGCGTCTGCTCCTTTTGGCGGAGGCTCTCTCCGTTCCCCGTGCCCTTCTGGAAGATGAAGGCCTGCACTGGCCGGAAATCGTGCTTCCCCCGCGTGCCGTGCAGGAAGCGGAAGCGCTGCTTGCGCCTCTGCCTGCGGAAAGAAAGACCATAGGTCTGCATCCCGGTTCGGTATGGCCCACCAAGCGCTGGACGCCGGAAGGCTTTGCCTTTATTCTGCGCCGTGCCCTTGAGAGCGGCGTGAACGCCGTGCTGCTTGCCGGCCCCGGCGAGGAGGAAACGGCGGCAGTCGTTCGTTCTCTTGCGGGGATTCGCGGCGACGAGCCGGGCTTCCTCGATCTTTCGGGAAAAACTTCGCTGCTTTCCCTGGCAGCGGTTCTCGGAAGGCTGGATGATTACGTCACCAACGATTCCGGCCCCATGCATCTTGCCTGGGCGCAGCGCACGCCGGTAACGGCCCTGTTCGGCCCCACGGTGCGCGCTCTGGGCTTTGCTCCGAGGGGAGAGTCGAGCACCGTCATTGAGACGGCCGTGCCCTGCCGGCCGTGCGGCCTGCACGGACACAAAACGTGTCCCAAAGGGCATTTTGACTGCATGAAGAAAATAGACCCTGCCGAGGTGTGGAGCGACGTTGTGCGCAAGCTTGCGGCAGGCAGACAGGAATAGCCATGTCCTCAAAGAAAAACAGACCGCTGCCGCAGAGCCTCGGTCTGCCGTTCACCGGGGCGGACAGCCATGCGCATCTTGACGACGAGCGGCTTCTGCCCGACCTTTCCGGCATGCTGGAGAGGGCCGCATCTTCCGGCGTGTCGCTCATCGTGCACATGTTTCTTCAGCATGAGCGATATGCGGCCAACCGCGACCTCACTCTGAACGCGGCGGCCGCGCTTCCCAAAGCTCCCGACATCTGCTTCGTCCGCGGCCTGCATCCCGAAGACGTGCGCACGGCCGACGAAGAGGAATGGGAACACCTTGTCGATGCGGTGAAGAACGATCCGCTCATCCGCGCCATAGGGGAAATCGGGCTGGATTATCATTACGAGGAAGGCTATTCTCCCTCCGCGCTTCAGGAGCCGTGGTTCCGCAGGCAGCTTAAGCTGGCGAAGGAGCTGGACAAGCCCGTGGTCATCCATTCCCGGGAGGCGTGGGACAACATGTTCGCCATTCTCGACGAGGAGGACATGCCGGGCAGGCCGCTGCTCTGGCACTGCTTCGGCGGCGACGCGGCGAGGGCGAGGCAGATCATGGAACGCGGCTGGCACATCGCCTTCGGCGGGGCATCCACATTCAAGGCCAACGCCGAGGTGCGCGAGGCGCTGCACGCCGTTCTGCCCGAACGGCTCATGCTGGAAACGGACTGCCCCTATCTTGCCCCGGAGCCCTGGCGCGGCAAGACCAACGAGCCGGCGCTTGCCGTGTTCACGGCCGAGCGGCTTGCTCCGGAACTTTCCATGAGTACGGAAGAGCTCTGGACGCTCACCGGCGAGAACGCGAGGCGCTTTTTCGGCATGCAGAAGGCGTGACGGAGATTCCGGTTCGGCGCAAGGCCGTCCGACGTGAAATGGACAACGCTCTTCAGGGAGCGACAGCAATATTCAGGAGATGAAATGGGCAAGCCCGGATTTCACTGCATTACGTTCGGCTGTCAGATGAACGTCAACGACTCCCAGTGGGTGGAGCGTGCGCTCATGCGCCTGGGCTTTGAAGAAAAGCCGCTGGAAGAGGCCGACGTGGTTTTTCTCAACACCTGTTCCGTGCGCGAGAAGCCGGAACAGAAGGTGTACAGCGCGCTCGGCCGCGTGCAGAGGGCCAATCCCCGCGCCGTGGTGGGCGTGGCGGGCTGCGTGGCTCAGCAGCTCGGCGAGGAACTCATGCGCCGTCATCCGCAGGTGCGTCTCGTGGCGGGAACCGACGGCGTGTCTTCCGTGCCCGAGGCCTTCGTGCGTCTTTTGAACGAGCCGAAACTGAAACTTTCCTTTCTCGACTTTACCGACATTTTCCCCGACCGCGATCCCTGCCTTGTAGATGAGGCGGGCAGACCGGAACAGGAGGGCGTGACGCCCGTGGCCTATGTGAACATCATGCAGGGCTGCGACAACTTCTGCGCCTACTGCATCGTGCCCTACACGCGCGGGCCGCGCAAGTCGCGCTCCACGAAGGCCGTGCTCGACGAATGCCGCTCCTGGGTGGCGCGTGGCGCGGGAGACATCACCCTGCTCGGGCAGAACGTCAACGTGTTCGGCAACGACAAAAGCGGCGACGGCACCACGTTCCCCGAGCTGCTGCGTCAGGTGGCGGCCATTCCGGGATTGAGGCGCATACGTTTCGTTTCCGCCCATCCGCGCGATTTTTCGCAGGAAACCATTGACATGTTCGCCGAGCTGCCGCAGCTCTGCCCCCGTCTGCATCTGCCTCTTCAGTCCGGCTCGGATTCCATGCTGAAGAAAATGGGGCGCGGCTACGACATGGAGCGTTACCTTTCCGTGGTGGAGGGACTGCGCAGGGCGCGTCCCGACATTGCGCTTTCCACGGATCTCATTGTGGGGTTCCCCTCGGAAACTGAGGAGGAATTTGAGGATACGTTGAAGGCCATAGACAGCTGCGGCTTCATGTCGAGCTTTTCCTTCTGCTATTCCGACAGGCCGGGCACGCGGGCTTCGGCCATGCCGTTCAAGATTCCCCACGAGGTTCAGCTCGAAAGGCTGGAGAGGCTCCAGAGCCTTCAGAACGACAGGGCCGAAGCGTGGCTCAAGAGCCGCGTGGGACTTGTGACCGACGTGCTTCTTGAAGGGCCGAGCCAGAGAAGAACGGAGGAGAACAACGAATGGCAGGGGCGTGATCCGTGGGGCGACATGGTCAACGTTTCCATGCCCGAAGGCGCGGGGCGTCCCGGCGAATTCGTGGACGTGAAGATAGAAAAGGCCCTCAAGCATTCGCTCAAGGCTTCGCCCCTCGGGCGGAAGGCCTAGAAGCGACGTTTTGAAAGAAAAGGCGGCGGAACGCAGGTTCCGCCGCCTTTCTCGTACGGTTCTGAGGAGGAGTATTGTCAGCAGTTGCACTCGGCGCCGGAAATGGCATCCACGCGCAGAGTCTGCTTTGCCTGCTCAAGAGCGTCCCTGTTCATGCCGGGAACGTCGGCAAGCTCGTCGATGGACATGAAATCGCCCATTTCTTCGCGGTACTTCACAATGGCCTTGGCGAGGTCGGCATTCAGGCCGGGCACGGAGGAAAGTTCCTGCTGTGTGGCGGTGTTCACATTGACGCCTCCGTCCTCGGCAGAGGCGACGGCGGAAAAGGAAAGGCAGAGGGCGAGGGCAAGAGCGGAAATGAGAGAACGTTTCATGAAAAGCTCCTTTGCGTGTTACCAGCTGAGATAGGACCAGGAATACATGAAAAAGCAGATGACGAGGGAAAGCAGCGAGGATGCGGCAAGGCACAGGTGCCTGCGCCCCGTGCCGCACCGGGGACTGTGGGCGTGGAACACGCCCATGTAGATGGCCGTTGCCGTGGCCCAGAAGAGCAGCAGGGCGAACAGTATCTGAAGATGGAAGGTGATGCCTGTCATGGTGGTTCCTCGGAAGGGTGTACCCGGAGCACCCTTGCATGAGGGGCCGGGATTGTCGGGGCGTAACCGGCCGGGTCTGGTACCCCGGCCGGGTTCGGGAGTTCCTGACCGGAGTGGAATCGGTCGGGATGTCATGGGTTGTTCAGAGAAGTCCCGCACGCTGGAAGAGCGTGGCGAGCAGCATGAAGAGCACGGCAAGAACAATGCCCACCAAGTCGCGGTCGCGTTCCTCCTCCCCGGAGTTGTCCATGTAGTTGAAGCCGGTATCGTCGGTTGTGTGGGAATGGCGCATTCGATACTCCTTAGACGAGCGGGAAGTTGAAGTGGGCCGCAGCCAGAAGACAGGCGGCGAGAACGGCTATGCGCACCAGGCCGGAGGCAAAGGTGAGAATCACGCCGCGCAGTCCGCACCGGGTTATTTCGCTCAGGGGAAGCGAAAGCCCAAGTGCGGCCGCGGCCAGGGAGAAGTCCCACTTCACCAGTTCGAAGACGGCGATGCGGGCAGGCTCCTTCATGACATGGAACTGCACCACGATCCATGCGATGATGAAGACCACGATGAACAGAGGAAGTTTTTTGTGGGCGCGGGTGGCCGTGACGGCAGCATCGTCGGGGAACATTCTGGCGCGCAGGAACATGACGAAGAACACGAACAGGAATCCCGCGGGCATGAGCGCGTTGCGCACGCTGTCGAAGTAATGTGCCCAGTGTCCGGCCTCGTAGCTGAAGCCGAAGGCCGCGTTGAACGTCTGCCCCGTGTTGCCTATGCCGAACACGGAGAGCACGGCAAAGGCCTTGTCATCCATGTCGAGTGCGTGTCCGAGAAGAGGCAGCAGGAAGGATGCGACAAGCCCGAACAGCAGAATGCAGCCGAGCGCATTGATGACCTGTCCGCCCTTGGATTTCAGCATGGGCATGAGAATGGCCACCACATGGGGGTCGCCCGTGGAAAGCGCACCGGCAATGGTGGAGTAGTGGCGGTCGTCCATGCCGAGAGCCCTGCCGAGAACGAGGGTGACGACGGCGGTGAACACCATGACGGCAAACGCGAAGAGAATGAGGGGCATTCCCGCCTTTTCCGCGTGACTGAAGATGAAGTGCGGCGCCAGCATGATGATGCCGAGCGGCATGAGAACGTGAATGAGGGAAAGCCCTCGCTTCCACGAATCCGGCACGCCGAAGACGTTGCCGATGACAAGGCCCATCAGAAAGGGATTCCACACGAAGTTGGAGTTGAGAATCTGAAAGAGAGGCTGATGGTTCACGGGGCCGATGACGGCATCGAGCCAGGAGAACAGGTTCTCCAGCGTGAGGGGGTTGGGGCTTCCCGCCAGATTGTTGGAGAACAGCGCAATGAAGAACATGGCCAGCAGACCGGGCAGGATCTCCTGCGTGCTGTAGAGACAGCTGAGGAAAGAGCGGCGGCGCTCCTCATAGGGAATGTTCATGATGTACCTGCCTATTGGAACTTGTGGGCCAGCCATGCGTCGAGCCCACGTTCAGAATGGGGATGCGCTCCGGTGCGCCAGTATTCCTGCCAGGCGGAACGCTCCATGAGCGACGCGCGCAGAAAACCTTCGATGGTGCCGTTCACGCCCATGAGCACGCCTACGTTGTTGCGCGGCTGGAAGGCCAGATTGGCGCTTTTGAACACGCGCTTGCGGTAGTTGGTTTCGATGTGCCAGGCGTGAATCATCTCGCCGTCGAAGCTGTCGATGACTATGCTGAACTGCGGCTTGCCGTCGGCCATGCGGGGGCCGTCGAAGCGGGGATGTTCCCTGTCCAGAATGATGGGCTCCGGGTTGTCCAGCAGCACTTCGTTGAGCTGATAGCAGTGGCCGCACACGTCGGGACGAACCATGAAGCGCGGATCGCCTTCGAAGGGGGTGTCGCCTTCCAGCTTTTTGAGATCCGTGTAGGTATAGAAGGCGGCTTTGCCCTTTTCGAAGGGCGTTTTCACGTCCATTTCGGCAAGAACCTTGTTTTTGCCCTCATCGAAGGCAAACTGCAGGGAGTTCACTACGCGCTGATGCTGGGGCAGGAAGGCACGGGTTTTGGCATTGAGGGGGCCGAGGGTTCGGGTTTTTGCAAGAGAACCGTCGTTTCTGCGTATTTCCACCGTGGCGGTTCCGGCCGCCTCGTCGAAGGAGACGAGTCTGAGCGTGTGGTTTTTGCCGAGAGCCTTTTCCTCGCCGGGAGCAAGCAGGGCGCGTACGGGCTTTTCGTAGGTGTATTCCACGCTTTTGATGGCGGGAGTGCCGAAGCTTTTCACGCGAACGTAGTCTTCGCCCACGAATTCCGGCTCAATCCAGGTGGCGCCTTCGGCAAAGCGGTCGTGCAGGTAGTAGCGGTCGCCCTGTTCGCGGCTGAGTCCCTGGGCAAGTTCGAAGGGCGCGCCGAAGTTGTTGCCCGAATACTTCACCACGTTGATCTGGGCCATGGGTCTGTCGTCGAGCAGGTGCTTTTCGGTGAAGCGCAGCACCTTGTTGTTCACGCCGAGAGGCTGATCCTGCCAGTAGATGGGGTGCAGGCTGGCGTCTGGCTGCACGCGCCAGAAGTCTATGTCGAAGTTGCGGCGCGTGAAGGTGGTGGATTCGAAGGTGGCTATGTAGGCGCGCCGGCCGAGCATGTAGAAGGTTTCGCCGTTCAGGGCGCGCACGTTGCGGGCGTTGCGCGAGGTGTAGAACAGGCCGGCAGGCGGAATGACTATGCGGTTGTTCTTCCAGTCCACATAGCTGCCGCGGATGACGAGTCCTTCGGACGAGGTGAGTCTTTCCCCTCGGCGGTTGGTCACCTGCTCGCGACCGAAACCGCGCATGAGCCCTCCGAAGGGGGCCGTGGGATCGGGCGAGTGGAAGGCCATGTTCGGCATGACGCTCGGGAAGGAGGTGAAATGCGAGCCTTCCACCTCGGTGCCGAATTTCGGCGTGGCAAGGCGGGTAAGGAAACTGTCTTCCAGAATGGAAACAAAGGTGGGAGCACGACCGATGAAGCAGTCTATGTCCCTGCGTCCCCTGTCCGTGAAGGAAAGATTGTCGGTACGCTGGAAAAAGGCGTCGCGCACGTAGTAGCTCTTCACCTTGTCGCCTTCGATGTCGTCGGCCACAAGACGGAAGGCCGGGCGGTTCCACACGTCGGAATATTTGACGGGGCCGTCGTAGCTGTCGTTTTTGTCGTCGAGGGTGAAGGGTTCGGCGTTTTCCAGGGTAAGGCGCTGGAGCTTGCCGGTGAGCAGGCTGGCTTCGAGTCCCACGGTGTAGCGGGGATCGAGCGGCCAGGGCTCGCCGTTTTTCACGGTGACGAGGTCGCGATAGACCACGAGGCTCAGCATGCCGTCGCTCCAGTCGTGAGGCACGGCGTCGGACCACGGCATGAAGTCGGAATGACGCAGCCATTCGGGCTGAACGGCTATTTCCACGCGCATGTCCTCGCCGGGCACGGTGAGGCTGTAGGCATCCTTTTCGTTTTCCGCATCCTTGTATCCCTGGGAGCTTATGGGACGCAGCAGCTTTTCGGCGAGTATCTTGTCGCCGCCGAGGTTAGTCACGCTGACGCGGAATCCGCTGCTTTCGCGGAAGGCGTAGATGCGCTTCGTGCCGTAAAGGCGGTATTCCTCCTGGCGAAGATCCAGAACCACGGGGCGGGAAAGCGAAAACGTGGCTTCGTCGATCACGGGGTAGGAGAGCGAGGAGAAGGTGGCCTTCTGAAAGTCGTGGTCCTTCACTTCGAAACGGCTTGCGCCGTATTCGAACACGGGATCGAGAAAGAACTCGTCGAGCTGTTCCACGTCGCCTTCCATGTGGCTGCGGTCGGGCAGATCCTTGATGGCCGGGAACTTGGAGGATACGGAAAACTCCATGGGCCAGTGGCCCGAAGGAGCGATGAGCGCCATCTGAATGTAGGGCAGGTCGTAGTGATCGGTGGCATAGTCGAACCAGAGACGGTAGCCGGCATTGTCCACCAGTACCTTTTCGCCCTTTTTCAGGCTGACGTCCCTTACCGAGCGCACGCTTGTCTTGCTGTCCACAAGATAGGCGTGCTCACCGAGCAGAAGGAAGGGATCGCGCCGGAAGGGGGCGGCATCCTCCTGCGTTTCCGAAATGTAGCACAGGCCGCCCGCGGGAACGGTGGCCTTGCCGTTTTTGACGGAGCTTTTCCGCACGAGAACGGCTTCAGAGAGCTCGCGCTGCTGTCCGTACTGATTTTTGAAGGCCTTGTGTCGCAGGCCTCCCAGGTCGGGAATGAAGGGCATGTCGCCAGCCGGGGCAAGGCCATGCGGACTTTCCGCGGCCGGGGCGCCGGAAAAGAGAAGGCAGAGAAGAGCTGCGGCGGCGCCGGAAGCGAGAAGTTTGTTCATCAAGACTTCCTTGTGGTTTGAATGGTCTGGCCGAAAGAACGGATCGGCCGTTTTGTGCGGGCGTGTGCGCCGGACGAAACGGGAAAATTCCGCTGCTCCGTAGATATGCAGGAATCGTTCCAAAAACATGATTGGAAATGATTGCGGGCAATTATGCAAAAACATGCCGCATTGTTGCGTGAAAAGGCCAAAGAAGAATGTGCGAAGGGCTGCACACGGGGGCAAAGGTGTGCTTCGTTTCGCGCAGGGAAGGCTTCTTTACGAGGGCATCCGTTGCCGTTACAGTGTGTTCCGCAAGAAAAAGCTCCAGGGGAGAATATGAGCGAAAGCAGAAAGAGCGGTTATCAGATTCTGGTGGTGGACGACGATCCGGAATGGCATGAAATTCTGGCGCTGCTTTTTTCCCGCAAGGGCTGGAAGACGGAAACGGCGCTGAACGGGGAACGCGCTCTGGCCCGCATTGCCGCAGGCGGCATAGACGTGGTGGTGTGCGACCTTTCCATGCCCGGCATGAGCGGTCTTGAGGTGCTGCGCCGCGTGCGCGCCATGGACGCCTCGCTTCCCTTCATCATGATGACGGGCGTGGGCACCATTGAAAGCGCGGTGGAAGCCGTGCAGCTCGGGGCCTACAGCTATCTTACAAAGCCGGTGAACAATGCCGAGCTTGCCGCTCTCGTGCAGAGGGCGGCCGAGCACGCAAGGCTGCACAGTCAGCTTCTGGACCGGCCGCGCGAGAATAAGACGCCGGTATCCCTCATATACAACAGCCCGTCCATGAAGCAGGTGCTCAGGACCATAGGCAAGGTGGCGGGCACGCGTGTGCCCATTCTCATTACCGGTGAAACAGGCACGGGCAAGAGCCGTCTTGCCGAGTACATTCACCGCGCAAGCCCTCTCAGGGACAGGCCGTTTCTTACCATAGACTGTGCGGCGCTGCCGGAATCTTTGCTGGAAAGCGAGCTTTTCGGCCACGTGAAGGGAGCCTTCACCGGAGCGGTGAGCACGCGCCGCGGCCTTTTGGAAGAGGCGCAGGGCGGTACGGTGTTTCTGGACGAAATAGGCGAGCTTTCGCCTTCCACGCAGGCAAAGCTGCTGCGAGCCATTCAGGAGCATGAAATACGCCCGGTGGGCAGCAACAGAAGCGTGAGCATAGACGTGCGCTTCATTGCCGCCACGCACCGCAATCTTGAGGAGGACGTAAAGACCGGACGTTTCCGGGAGGATCTTTTCTACCGGCTTTCCGTCATTCCGCTGTATCTGCCGCCGCTTCGGGAACGCCGTGAGGATCTGGCGGCGCTCATAGGGTTTTTCATCAGCCGATTCAACGAGCGGTACGGACGCAACGTCACGCAGATAAGTCCCGCGGCCATGAACATTCTGTATCAGCAGCCATGGAAGGGGAACATACGAGAACTGGAAAACGTGCTTGAGCGCGCCTTTCTTCTGACCGAAGGCGACAGACTCATGCCGGAATCTCTGGGAACCATGAACGAACTTGTGCCCGGCGCATCGTCTTCCGGCGAGGTTCCCGTGTCCGATACGCCGCTGTCGCTTTCCGACGCGGTGCGCAATGCCGAAATTCAGGCACTTCAGCAGGCACTTTCCCTGTGCGGCGGCAACAAGACGCAGGCCGCCGAGCTTCTCGGCATAGGCAGAAGGACGCTCTACGACAAGCTTGAGCAGTTCGGACTCATGGACAGAAAGGGATGAAAAAGGCCCCGTGTGGAAAAGCCGCAGGGGCCTGAAGGCGGAAGAACATCCGCGCGGCAGTTATCGGTCGTTCAGGGGAGAGGTGAGGGCGGCGGCTCTGGCGAACAGCTCATGCCATTTGGGCGCGCCGGGAAAAACCTCCGTCTTCCGTGACAGATCCCTGCCCACCAGACCGGGATGGTCGGGGGCGTAGCGGAAGGCACGGTGCACCACGTTGGCGGTAAGATTGATGTCCTTCACGCCGTCGGGATCGGCCGTGGCGTCGTCTTCCGTAAGCACGGCTTTTGCTCTGCCTTCGCTCATGAAGGGACTCACGTATTCCCACACGACGCGCTTGTCCTGCGTCACCTCAAAAATGTGTCCCGTAGCCGTGGAGGTGATGAGCACGTTGCCGTTCGGAAGATGCTGGGCGGACCCCTGATAGGCGCTGTAGAAGGAATTGAGGTTGTTGGCCGCGTATTCCCATTCTACGCGTCTTGTTTCCACGTTCACCACCACGGCGCGGGAACGATTGGCCTGCGGGCGCTGCCAGCCGTTGTCGAACAGCGATATTCTGTCGTTGCCGAGCCATGTGGCGTCGTGATTGCCGAAGAGTGTCTGGCTGCCGTCGTCGCAGAAGGAGGGCAGAGCGCCTTCGCCGTGGCTGCCGGGATTGCCGAAGCGCCACAGAACCCTTCCTTCGGCGTCGTGGCTGACTATGAACACTTCGCAGAAGTTGCGGGAGCTTATGAGAACGCTGTCGGTTTCCGGGTTGTACCGGACGCTGTTTATGTGCATCCAGTCGGAGTCGCCGTAATAATTTTTGATGGGAAGGCGGTAGTTGATGTCGAATTCATTTCTGCCCGTGCCTATGTGGTCCCAGGCGTGCCAGGACCATACTTCGTTGCCTTCTCTGTCCACCTCCACGATGTAGTCGGCCCACAGGCCGTCGTAGGCGGGAGTGTGACCGGTATCTTCACCGGGCCTGGGCAGTGTTCCCGGTTTGCGGCCTTTGGCCTCGGCTTCTTCGCAGGTCTTGTGTTCCCAGGCCACGATGAGGGTGTTGCCGTTCGGCATGCGGTCGAAGGCATGATGGCTCAGCCTGCCGTCGTCGTAGATGTTGTGTTCCCACACCACGTTGCCGTCCCAGTCGATTTCCTGAAGCCCGCCGGAAACTCCGCCGAAGGGCACCTTTTTTTCGTAGCGTATGCCTCGCAGCAGATTGCCGTTCGGCAGAAGTTCGGCATAGAGACCGGGCAGACCGGCGGTTTTCCACTCGTGCACCACGTTGCCTTCCATGTCGAGAAGGTAGCTCGACGTGGACTGCATGGGAGAGATCAGCGTATAGCCTGCCTGAGCCTTTTCCTTGTCATAGATCAGAACGCCGGTAGGCGTGGACATGGTTTCCACGGCTTTTGCCCTGCGTGGAAAGAGCAGAAGCGCCGTGCCGAGAAAGGATGCGGCCGCAAGTGCGGAAAAAACAAGACTGCTCATGAGTGCCATCCTTCAAAGAAGTTGAAATGGTTGCTTCTTTTAGGAACGGAACGCACAGTCCGCCCCGTACGGAAGCGGGCACAGTGTTGCAGAAATCATGACGTAAGGGAAGAGATTTTCCCGGCCGGGGCGCAGAAGTTCCGGCGCGTTGCCACGGAGCCGTTCGTCGGAAAAAACGGAATCGCTCCTCCGGAAAACAGGGGAGAAACAGAACAGGCAGCCGCGATGCCGTGACTGCCTGTTCTGCCGAAAATATCGTGCGGAGGAAAATCAGTAACCGATGATGCTCGTGATGGAACGGGAAATGTAGTACCACGATTCAAAGATGTCCTTCCATTCGTCGGCATGGCTCTTGACGAAGGTGTTGACGCTGTAGGCCGTGGCGAAAATGAGCACCTGTTTTCCCTCGTAGGTCTTTTCCGCCAGCACGCCCTTGCCCATGGTGTTGGCGTTCTTCATTTCCTTTTCATCCAGGCAGGCGCGGATGATGTCGCCGGCCAGGGATTCGTCGGAGGGATTGCCTATGACGAGGCATTTTTCCACGTTCTTGAGCTGATCCTTGTTCTTTATCTGAACGAAGGGCACGCCTTCATTCTCGCAGTAGCTCTTCATGCCGGTAAGGCTGTTGAACACGGCATCGGAGGCGACGACATAGGCCGTGATGTCTTCATTTTCTTCTTCGGCAACGGCGGGAGTCGTCATGCAGCATACGGCGAGAAACAACACAAACGTTTTGATGACAGCAAGCAGCTTCATGCTAGAAACCTCGATGAGGGGGACGGAACAATCCGTCCCCCGTCTTTTATTTACTTCTGGATGGTGGGAGCGATGTGGAAGTCTTCATTCTTGGGAGGATTGACGGCGAAGGGCTTGGTCACGCGCTTGATCTGCTTGAACTGCGGGCAGTAGTCGGCAAGGTAGATGCGGCTGCGCTGAGAGTAGGTGGGCATCATGTATTCCCAGACTATCTCGCCGCCTTCGGGATTCTTCAGGTCGTGCGTGACTTCGAACAGACGGCCGGTGTTGTCTTCGGAAATGAAGGTGTTGCCGTTGGGCAGACGGGATTCGGAACCCATGGTCTTGCTGAAGAAGTGCATGTTGGAATAGCCCTTGCTTTCATACTGCCATTCCAGTTCGCCGGTCACGGGGTTGAGTTCGCCGAGGAGAGTCATGCCCACGCGGTCTCTGGTCTTGGCAAAAAGGCCGTTGTCGAAGAAGATGATGTTGCCGGCTCCGGGAAGACCCTTTTCAATCATCTGAGGTTCGTGGCAGTGGGCAAGACCGGTCTTGTAGGAGTGGTTGCCGGCCCAGACGACCTTTCCGGTTTCCTTTTCGATGATGTAGAATTCATCGAGGTTGCGGGGGTTGATGAGAAGATTACCGGGCTTGAAGCGCTTGTCGCCGCCGTCATACCACTTGTTTTCGGGCAGTTCCTGAATGCTGTTCATGTGCGTCCAGTCGGAGTTGGGGCACACGGGAGAGAACTTGTTGAGGTCGAGATGTTCCCAGGTGTTCCATTTCCAGACAATCTTGTTGTTTTTGGGGTTCACTTCAACCAGTACGTCGCCGCGCATGTTCACGCCGCTGCGCTTGAAGGTTCCCCAGGGCAGCTCCACGTCCTTGAGCTTTTTCTGATATTCTTCAGGAATGACGGAGTAGGCGGTATAGACGATGTTGCCGTTCTTCAGCTTGGTCACGTCGTTGTGCCAGTCCAGTCCTTTAGGTACTTCGTGACGCCAGTTTTGCTTACCGTCCCATCCGAATTCTGCAATATATGCAGGATATTCTTCCTTGGTAGTGTTGCCAATTTCCTTGACGGCACCAGCAAGTAAAAGATTACCTTCCTTATCCAGACGAGCACGGATGTTTGTCCAGTTGGCAGGTATTTTCCAATTGTGGTACTCGTTGCCGTTTCGATCCATGATAGCGACACGAGTCGGATGAACAACCATGATGAATACGTCGCTCTGCGCCTTTTCAGGATTGAAGATCGTCGTACCGGTAGGATAGACGGTAGGTCTGGCATCGGCGGAGGAAGCTATCAGCAGTGCAGCAAGTCCGCAGGCCGTGCAGGTCGCTTTCAGAAAGTTCATACGATTCTCCTTGGTTGAGGTAAAGGGAAAGTGCCACGTTCTTCTTGGAAAGGCTTTTGAAATGTCGTTATGCAAGATGTGTGCCGACGACATTTTTTGTTTTAAATCATGTCGGTTGGATCAGAAAAAGACCGAAGACAAGCCTGCGCTGTGCAGCAGGACGCACAGAGAACGGCATAGAATGGGAGAGCAGTCTTTCAGTACGACTTCATGCCGGGCAGAGCATTGGGATTGAAAACGAGATCGTTTTCTTCTTCAATGGGATCAAGATCCCGGAGAAGCTCTTCGGTCATGCCAGGAATGTCGGTAAGGTCGCCGATGCTGGTGAAGCGCCTGTCGGAACGGGCCTCGACAATGGCCAGCGCCGTTTTCATGGGCAGGTTCACGCCTTCTTCCGCGCAGTCCCGCACCATTTTTTCTGCACTGGCCCTGTTGAAGCTGAAAGACCCGGCATACGCAGGAGCAGCCGTCAGGCAGACTGCAAGCAGCGGTATGGCAATACGGGTCATATGCATACTGTTCTCCGATGAAATCAGCACTTTGAAGGGGCCAGCGTAAGCTCGGCGTCGGGATCGTACCACAGGGTTCCGCCATGCTCAATGGGATTGATGGCCTGCAGCGTGTGGTTGTCCAGTCCCGGAACCTTCAGGAAGTCCTCGGGCAGTTCGAAGGGCTTGGTCTTGGCCATCTGTACTATTTCGTTGGCCATTTCCGGAGTGATGTTGGCGTCGGGTATCTCCATGAGCTGCTCGGCCGTGGCCTTGTTCAGGTCGAAGGCGTCGGGGCCGAGTTCCACGTCCTCGGCCAGGGCCGGGGAGGATACGCAGAGAAACGCGCCGAGAAGAAGTGTTGCAAGAGATGTTTTCATGTCTGCTCCATAAGAGCGTTTGTGATGGAAGCGTTCCATCGTTCATGAGGCCGGCCTTTCGTTTCTTCCGGCCGGGGAAGAGAGAAGAGGCCTTCCGTATCCCGTTCAGGGAACGGCCTCAGCTTTTCGCCTGATAGGGCGTTTTGCTGGCGGGAATGGTGAAGGAGGTGTTTTCGGGCGGAATGACGGCGAATTCCTGCGGCTTTTTGAGCTGGGGAACGTAGTCGTAGGGCACGCGGTAGGCGCGATACACCAGGTTGAACTTGCCGTTGGGGTTGTACCAGGGGCTTATGTATTCCCACACGATTTCATGTTCGGGAGTGACTTCCTGGAACTGACCCACGGCGCCGTTGGTGATGAGGGTGTTGCCGTTGGGCAGACGCTGGGCGGAGCTTACGTAGTCGCTGTAGAACTTGTAGGTTTCGCGCAGACCCATGGTGGCGGCGGAATGTTCCCACACCTTCTTGAGGGTGACCGGGTCGAATTCCAGAACGCGCGAGTAGTCGCGGCGGGCGTTGCTCCAGCCCATGGGAGAAGTGGGGTTTCTGTCGCCGTAGCCGGCATAGCCGCCGTTGTCGTACACCAGAATGTTGCCCGCACCCGGAAGACCGGCAGGAATCATGTGGCAGTGATGCTGACCCACTATCTGTCCGAGGCGGTAGAGGGCGCGCTTGTATTCCTTGCCCGCGAACACCCACTTGTCCTCAGGATAGAAGGTGGGGCCTATCTGCCACACGATCTTCTTGGAGGCCTTGTCGATGATGAAGCAGGTGTTGAGCTGCCGGCAGGAGCAGATGATGTTTTCGGGATTGAAGGCCGCGTACTTGACGGGATCCTCGTCGTACCAGTGGTTGGGGCCGAGGTAGGAGGCGGAGTTCATGTGCATCCAGTCTGCGGCCTTCACGCCGGGCGTGCGGGTCATCTGCCAGGAGGGGAACTTGTACATGGTCTTCTTCATGTCTTCGGGCAGATTCAGCTCGTCGAAATGTTCAAAGGCCTTCCAGTCCCAGAGAATGTTGTTGTCCTTGTCCACCTCGAAGATGTAGTCGTCGTCGAGAGGCTTTTTCTTCGTGATGGCGGGATTTTCGGTGAACAGATGAGAAAGCACGAGAATTCTGCCGTCGGGCTTGTACTCCACGCCCATGCTGGGGGAGAAGTAGCCGGTGGGGCTGCCTTCCACCTGAAAGTCGTGATGCATGCCGGCGAGCGGAATGTTGCGCACTATCTTGCCGTTCCAGTCGCAGATGGAGAGGTCGGCGGACATGGGATCGCCGAAGGTGCGGCCCTTCATTTCCGGCTTCTGCCGGGTGGCGCCCATGACGTAGCCGCCCTTGAGCAGCTTGGTGGGATGTTCAAGTTCGCTCACGTTTTTCCATTCGTGAACGATGTTGCCGTTCATGTCGATGAGCACGCAGCCTTGCCCTGCGGTTTCCACGCCGAACACGGTATAGCCGTTCCAGCACTTTTCCGGCTTGTAGATGGTGGTTCCGTGGGGAAAGACGGAAGGGAATGCCCAGCTCAGGGAAGGCGCCGCCGTGGCCGCTGCGGCCGCGGACAGTCCCATGAGAAATTGACGACGGTTCATGTTTCTTCCTTTGTGAGGTTGAAGGCAATGGTCATCAACAGTGCTAGCAAAGAGCGTGCCATTTTGTTTTTTCCAGTTATATCAGTGAGATCATTTTTATTGCCGTGAGGCTTCGTGAGAAATTCCGCACATGGCCGGGGCGTGTGTGCGAAAAGCCGCACGTTTTTTTTGCTTGCGGCACAACGGATCATGGTGTTTTATCATGATGAGGAGTCTCGTATGCGTCGTCTGTTCGTGCTGCTTTTTCTGAGTCTTTTCTGGATGAGCCTTCTGCCGGCGTCGAAAGCCGCCTCGGCCGTCGTGCCGGACCGGGGAAACACGCTGATCATAGGGGTGCCGCCTCATTCCGCGCCGCTGTCCTTTCTTAATGAAGACAGAACCGGGGTTCTGGGGCTGGCCGTGGACCTCAGCGTAAAGATGTCGGAGGAACTCGGCAAGAACATCGTGTTCGTGCAGAGCAACGCCCGCAAGCTGGAGCAGAAGCTGCAGCGCGGAGAAATAGACGCCATGGTGGGGCTTCTGCCCGTGAACCTCAAGAACGATTTTTCCGACGTTCTGGTCACGCCTCTGGCCCTGAACCGGGCGATTCTCGTGGCGGGGCCGGAACATCAGTTTTCCATGGAAAGCGACCTTGCCGGCCGGAAGGTCATTCTGCAGCGAGGCGACACCTACATTCCCAAAATGCTTTCCATGGGCTGCACCGTGGTGCAGGCGGATTCCATGACCAATGCGCTCAACCGTCTTGTGGACGGTCAGGCCGACGCCTACATCGCCAGTTCCGTGGAGATGGCATTCCATATTGTACAGAGCAAAAAGTACAAGGATATACGCGTCATGGGCGGCTCTCTGGAGCGTATTCCCATGGTGATGATGGTGGGGCGACGGTCGGGGCTTCTGGAGCGCATGACGAGTGCTCTTGTACGCCTTGAGGAAAACGGCGAGGTTGAGAAACTGCGTGCGCTCTGGCTCGGGCGTTCCCTGTACGTGCCCAGTCTGTGGGAGCTGTACCATTATCACATTCTGTGCGCGGTGGCGCTGCTGGCGTGCGTGCTTCTGGCCACCGTCACGTGGATTTATGCCTTGAAGCGTCAGGTGCGCAAGGTTTCGCGCAGACTCATACGCTCGGAAAGAAAATACAGGGAGCTCATCGAGGAATCGCCGGACATCATTCTTCTGCTCGACGAGAACGGCAGGATAACCCTTTCCAACCGCGCGGCGAGAAGCGTACTGCACATTGCCGAGTCCGGCTACAGTTCCCTGCTCATGGATGCCCTGTGCAGCGGAACGAGCGGATGCCTTGAACGTTTTGTTCAGCTGATTCCCCGCAACGGAGCGCTGCGGAGGGAAATAGTGCTGGGGCAGGGAACGGAAGAGGAGCTTGTGCTGGAAGTGAGCCTGTTCATGGCCGATCTTGAAAGTTCTCCCTATGCCATATGTCTCATAGGCCGCGACATGACCGAACGCAGAAGACTGGATAAGCAGGTCATGGAAATGGAGAGGCTTGCCGTGCTCGGCAAGCTGGCGGCGGGCGTGGCGCACGAAATCAACAATCCCATAGGCATAATCATGGCCAATGCGGAAATTGCGCTGGAAGACTGCCCGGAGGAAAGCCCCATGCGGCCCATGCTGAATGCCATACATAGAAACGGCGAACGCGCCGTGAACACCACGAGGCGCCTTCTGAACATAGCTTTGCCGAATTCCGTGCAGTATGAGCGGCAGAATCTTGCCCGGATAGCGCGAGAGGCTCTGTTCTTTCTCAAGCCCCGGCTGCGTTCCGTGAGAGTGGACGAAAGTTTTCTGCCCGAAGACCTGCCCATGAAGGGCAACAGAATACTTCTGGAACAGCTGGTGCTGAACCTGCTCATAAACGCGCTCGACAGCATGGAGGCGACGGAGCAGAGGGCTCTTGTTCTGGAGGGGCGTTGTGTCGGAGGGCGTGTGGAGCTTGCCCTTACCGACTGTGGCAGCGGCATAAGCGAGGAGAACAGAAAAAAGATTTTCGATCCCTTCTTCTCCACCAAGGGAAGCAAGGGCTTCGGCCTCGGGCTGTATATTTCCCGGCATATCGTGGAAATGCACGAAGGAGAGATTGCCGTATTTTCGCAGGTGGGTGAAGGTTCCACCATGGCGCTCTCTTTTCCCCTTTCGAATGAGTCCGAAAGCGATTAAACGATGTCCGCCCCGCGCATCGGAGAAGAATGCACGGGGCGGAAAAGGTAGGCAGGCTGCATGGGAAAAGGCGCAGCCGCCGTGGAAACGCGGGGAGTTCCCTCGTTACGAACTTACTTGATGTACTGGTTTTCCCACTTGGTCATGGTGCCGTCGGCCTTGATGCCGGCCATCCAGTCGTTCACGGCCTTGAGCAGGTCGGGTTCGCCCTGCTTCATGAGCACGCCGAAGTGGTTTTCGGTAAAGGGCTTGTCCACCAGGGGCGCGGCAACCTTGGGATTGTCCTTGACGTAGCGGACGGCTTCCATGGTTTCGGTGATCATGACGTCGGCCTTGCCTTCGCCCACGAGACCGGGAATTTCGGCATTGTGCTCGTGCATGATGAGCTGGGCCTTGGGAGTGGATTCCTTGGCGAACTTTTCATTGGTGCCGCCGGGATTGTACATCACACGGACGGAAGGCTGGTTCACGTCGTCGAGAGACTTGAACTGACCGGCCTTGCTCTTGGTGACGAGAACGGTCTTGCCGAAGGTGAGATAAGGATCGGACATGGCCATGACCTTCTTGCGGGCGTCGGTGACGGTAATGCCGCACATGGCAACGTCGAACTTGCCGGACATGGTGTCTTCCTGCAGGGTTTTCCAGGTGGTGGGCACGTATTCGAGCTTCACGCCGAGTTTTTTGGCCAGGGAAGCGGCCATTTCGGCATCGAAGCCTTCATATTTGCCGGTTTCCTTGTTGAGATAGCTCATGGGCTTGTAGTCGCCCGTGGTGCCTACGAGCAGCTTGCCGCTGGACTTGATTTCCGCAAGGCTTCTGGCCTGAGCGTCCTGTGCCATCATACCGGTAACGGCGGCAAGAACCAGCGAGGTCATAAGGATTTTCTTGAACATGTTTTGTTCCTCCTGACAGGAATGTTAAAAAATACTTCTACACGCTACGGCGTTAGTCGTGCGCTGTCCAGAGTTCAGGCGGCTTTTTCCCGGAAAATGATGTTTTCGAAATGCCGTGCCCCCCAAAGACGGAAGGAAAAAGCCCAAAAAAGGCCGTCACTCGCCGTTATTCGGAATCGACGCTGTTTTTTGAGAAAAGGGCGGATTTTTCCGATAAAGACGGAGATGACGGAAAAAGCGGTCTGACGTCATACGTTTTTGTCATTTTGGTTATCGGAGTGTAAGAAAAAAGCTCCGGAAGATCGCAGTCGTCAAGACGGCACTTTGGCCACGGAAACGGACGGCGGAAGATCACTGGCAAGAATACACAAAAAACGCGCCGGTATGAAACCGGCGCGTTTGTCATGGGATTTCAGATGGTTTTTGCGCGTTTCGACAGGCGTGACTACAGCCAGCGGAACCAGTCCTTCCAGGAACCCTGCTGGTGTTCCCTCATGCTCTGGGCCTCTTCCTTGCGGTATTTCAGGTAGGCGGCTTCACCCTTGGTACGGGCGTATTCCGCTTCTTCCTTCACGTCGGGATAGGTGCGCACCACATACTCATAGCGCGTCCAGGCGGCCTGATAGTTTTCCATGCCCCAGAACACGTTGGCGATGAACAGTTCTCGCTGTGCCAGCGTCTTGCGGCAGGCGGCGATCTGTTCGGCGGCGTTCTTTCCGTATTCCGTATCGGGGTATTCCTGCTGGAGTCTGGTGAAGTATTCCAGAGCCTCGCTCACAGGAGTGGCCGAGTGGTCGATGGACGTGTAGGAATTCTTCAGAGACATGCCTGTCTGATAAAGCACATAGGGAATGGCTTCATGGCGGGGATGCAGCGTCTCGAAATCCTTGTAGGCGTCTGCCGCAAGCAGATATTCGCCGTCAAGGTAATGAGCGTCGGCCAGCGCCAGTTCAGACTCTATGACATAGGGGCTGAAGGGGTATTCATCCTTGATGCGGGTATAGTAGACAATGGCCTGCGAATAGTTCTTTTCACGCATGGCGTCGTTGCCGGCCTCGAATATTTCCTGCACCGTGTCGTCGGCGGGGGGAATGAAATATTCGTCTACAAGGGAACAGCCGCTCAGGAAGATGGTGCAGGCAAGCATTCCCAGAAGAAGCAGTTTACGCATTCCATTGCTCCAGATAAGACGAGGCCGCAGTTGCCGCCGTGGCTCCGTCGCCCACGGCGCTGCTCACCTGACGGCAGCGCTTGGCACGTATGTCGCCTGCGGCAAAAAGGCCGGGAATGCCGGTGCACATTTCGGCATCCGTAAGCACGAAGCCCGCAGCGTCGCGACCCGTTCCCTCGGGCAGGTAGCCGCTCACAGGCTCCATGCCCACATAGAGGAAAATGCCGTCCACGGGAATGACGCGGGTTTCTCCGTTCGTCACGTTGCGCACGGCCACGGAATCCACGCCCGCGCTGCCGCCGCGGATTTCATCCACGACGCTGCTCGTCACGAGCTCGATGTTTCCGGTTTCGCGAACCTTGTTCTGATAGACCATCGCACCGCGGAAGGCGTCGCGTCGGTGAATGAGATAGACCTTGTTGACTATGCGCGAGAGATAGAGCGCTTCTTCCAGGGCGGAGTTGCCGCCGCCCACCACGGCCACATCGCGACCGCGGTAGAAGTTGCCGTCGCACACGGCGCAGTAGGAAACGCCCTTTCCGCTGAAGGCATCTTCGCCGGGAGCGCCCAGCTTGCGGTGATGGGCTCCGGTGCAGGCCACTACGGCCTTGGCTTCCAGCGTTCTGCCTTCATCGAGAGCAAGCCGGAAGATGTTGCCTTCGGCCTTTTCCATGGAAAGAACCAGTCCGCGCACACGCTCGACCGGATATCCGGCGAGATGGGCGTCGAAAAGGTCGGCCAGTTCCCAGCCTTTTATGCTTTTTGGAAAGCCCGGATAGTTTTCGATTTCGGCGGTGCTGAGTATCTGTCCTCCGGGGGCGGCGTTTTCGACGAGCGCAACGCTGACTCCGGAGCGGACAAGATACAGGGCCGCGGTGATGCCCGCAGGCCCTGCGCCGATGACTACGGCATCGTACAGCATTACAGAGCCTTTTCGATCATGCCCACGAGATGGGACTTGGCCACGGCTCCGGTCACCTGATCGACGACTTCGCCGTCCTTGAAGACGATGAGGGTAGGAATGGCACGAATGCCGAACATGCTGGGAATGCGGGTATTTTCATCCACGTTGACCTTGCACACGAGGACGCGGCCTTCGTATTCGGCGGCCAGTTCTTCCACGATGGGGCCGATGCCGCGGCAGGGACCGCACCAGGGAGCCCAGAAGTCAACGAGAACCGGAATGGAGGATTTGATGACGACGCTTTCAAAGGTGGCATCAGTAACTGCGGTGGACATTGGTTGAACTCCTTAAAATGGATTATGGGGAACTCCGGAGATGCCTCCGGCGCATCTTTGTCGTATCACGAAAAAAAATGATGCGGAATGATTGTAGGTACAGGGTATGCCGCTGTCAAGGCGGAGAAGCTCAGAGAGTCTTCCAGTCCTGCGGTATGACCTGTCCCCGGGGAATGGTGGAAAGCGAGAGATCATGGACTCTTCCGGCCTTTGCCATGTGCCATCCGGCTTTGGCTATCATGACGGCGTTGTCGCCGCACAGCGAAAGTCGGGGAATGATGAGAGGAATGTGTCGTTTTTCCGCAAGCTTTGCAAATTCGCTGCGAACCACGCTGTTGGCGGCCACACCTCCGGCCACGACTATGCTCTTCGGCCGGAACAGCTGCATGGCGCGTGTGGCCTTGATGACGAGCGTTTCCGCTATGGCGAGAAGATAGGATGCCGCGGCGTCGCACAGTTCCCGGCTTGCCAGATCGAGCCTTTCTCTGGCCGGAGTGTCGCCGCCGGGAAAACGCGCTTCGGGATGCTGCGAGAGCCAGAGTGCGCCGGCGGTTTTGAGGCCGCTGAAGCTGAAGTCCAGGTTGTCGTTGTGCGTGTAGGGGCGGGGAAAGAGGTGCGGATCGGCCGTTCCCTTCTTGCCGAGGGCGTCGAGCAGGGCGCCGCCGGGGTAGGGCAGGCCCGCGGCCTTGGCGAACTTGTCGCAGGCCTCGCCCGCGGCATCGTCGATGGTTTTGCCGAGCACCGTCATGTCCACGGGGCCGTCCATGCGGTAAAGGTGCGTGTGTCCGCCGGAAATGAGCACGCCGAGCGCGGGCCAGGTGATGTCGTTTTCCAGCTCTGCGGCAAGCAGATGCCCCTGCAGGTGATCTATGCCTATGAGGGGAATGTCGTGAGCCATGGCCAGAGATTTGGCAAAGGCCACGCCTACGAGCAGGCTTCCCATGAGTCCGGGCCCGCGCGTGACGGCAATGCGGTCTATGGCCTTCCAGGGATCGCTTCCAAGATCGGCCTGGCGAAGCAGACTGTCGAGCAGGGGACCTATGAGACGGGCGTGCTCGCGCGAGGCGAGTTCCGGCACCACGCCGCCGAACAGGGCGTGGATGTCGGCCTGACTGGATATGACGGAAGCGCGGACGCCGTTGTCGTCCACGAGCGCGAGGGCGGTTTCATCACAAGAGCTTTCTATTCCCAGAACCAGCATGTTTGACCCGGAAGATGTCTTGGCGGGCGTCCGCCGTGAATCGTAAGCTTGCCCGGCAAAGGCCGGGGCGTTGCGGGCGGAATGAAAACGCCCGGGGAAGAACAGGCCGCGCGCCGGAAAGTCCGACGCGCGGCTTGATGACGGTTTCAGAGAGGACGGCGCCTAAACCTTGCCGTTCTCCCGATAGACTTCGAGAACCTGATCCACATCGTCGGCGGAACCGATGATGAGGGGCGTGCGCTCATGAATGGCGGTAGGAACCTTTTCGAGAATGCGCATTCTGCCGTCCGTGGCCTTGCCTCCGGCCTGTTCGGCGAGAAACGCCATGGGCGCGGCTTCGTACATGAGACGCAGCTTGCCGTTCGGATGCTTGAGGTCTTCGGTGTAGAAGAAAATGCCGCCCTTGAGCAGGGTGCGGTGGAAGTCGGCCACGAGAGAGCCTACATAACGGGTGGAACGGGGCGGCATGCCTTCGGGACGGGAGAAGGCGTGAACGGCTTTCTGCGTGGCTTCATCCCAGTAGTTGTAATAACCGTGGTTGGCGGAGTAGTACTTGCCCACACGCGGAATCTGGATGTTGGGATGCGTGAGCAGGAATTCGCCTATGGAGGAGTCCAGAGTGAAGCCGTTGACGCCGTGCCCGGTGGAATACACAAGCATGGTCGAGGAGCCGTAAAGGAAGTAGCCCGCCGCCACCTGTTCGATGCCGGGACGCATGAGGGCCTCGGCATTGAGTTCCCAGTAGTTCTGCGTGTCGGAACGGCGATAGATGGAGAAGATCGTGCCGATGCTCACGCCCACGTCGATGTTGGAGGATCCGTCCAGCGGATCGAAGAAGATGACGTAGTGTCCGTGGGGTTCGTTTTCGGGCACGAAGAAGGGTTCGGCCATTTCTTCGGAGCCGACGGCACACACGGCACCGGAGCTCTGCATTCTGTAAACCAGCGTGTTGTTGGCGAAGGTGTCGAGTTTCTGCACCTGTTCGCCCTGCACATTGACGGTACCGGTCGCGCCCAGAATATCGACCAGACCGGCCTGGTTGACGTTTCTGGAAATAATTTTGGCCGAAAGAATAAGGTCGTGCATCAGCGAGGTGAACTGACCCGTTGCGTGAGGCGACCATCTGCGTTGTGATGCGATAAGGTGTTCAATTGCAGTGACTTCAGACATATCCAGGCTCCTTGGTGTCGGCTCCGGTCCGTCGCATCGGTCATAGGCTCTGCGCAAGAGTCGGAGCTTCTGTTACTTGCCAGTACCTATACCATAAACAAGGATGAATGTGCAATAAGGGTCAATATGTGAATTGAAATCATCGCATAGCGGACATTAATGCATGGGCGCGGCGAAAACTACAGGCTTTCCACCTATATAGCGGGAAATCCACATCATGGAACCGTTTTCGTTGCTCAAAATACCGTCCGAATGTTCCTTGAGATATTCCGTCCAGTTGATGGAGGCAAGAGGCGTTGCGGAATAGTCCATGTCGCCGCTCCATATGAGAACGTCGCCGGAACGCACGATGAAGTCGCCCGGAGAAGAGGCGAAGGGCAGCAGCGCGCGGAAGTCGAAGGTTGCCACGAGCAGAAGCTGCAGACGGTCTTCCTGCAGGAAGGGACGGGCGAGAAGAATTTCCGGTCCGAGGGGGGTGTCCTGTATGGATGCGCGCAGATCGCGGGGCAGGGCCTTGGGCGCAAGCTCCAGGAGCGGCGCATAGTCGAGCTGCTTTATGGGCGTGCCGGGAATGGAGGCGCCGAGCGTGCCGTCGGGGGCCACCATGGCAAGGCCGGACAGCCACGGGAAGCGGCGCAGCAGATCCGCCGCACCCTGAGCGTCGGGCGGAGTGGCGAGGGCGTCGAGCGCCTTTTCCAGCTTGGTCAGTTCCTCATCAATGGGCATGATGCTCTGCACGAGATCGCGCTGGGACTTGTCGAGCACGGTGCGCTCCTCGGTGTTCAGGGTGGAGGGGCGGTTGATGTGCGTATGATAGAAGGTCTTGGTTTCCTTGTAGGCGCCCTTCATCTGCGCGCAGCCGGAAAGATTCGGCAGAAGAGAGACAAGCAGAAGGAAGAGGGAAAGGGGGAGTATGCGACTGCGCATGATATCTCCTGTCGCGCCTCAGGCGCGAGCTTTGTTTTCCAGCCTGACGGCCAGAGTTTCCAGCATGTCCAGCAGGCCGGAATCGGCTGACTGGTCGGGCGCTGCGGTCTCCGTGCCCTGCATGAGACTGTCCAGCTTCGCGTTCAGTTCGGCCCGCTCCTCGTCGGAGGAGCTTACTTCGAGAAGTTCCCGATAAATGTCGGCGGCTTCGCCCGTGGCTCCCTGCTCTTCGAGTATGCGCGCCATGGAGCGCGTGCACAGGGAACTCTTTCCTTCCGATGAAGCACGGGGAATGCTCCTTTCGGCGGGAGCGTTCTGCTCCTCCTCCGGGGAGTCGGCGCGGCTTTCGGGGAAGAACAGCTGCATGGCGGAAGGAGGAACGGGGGGCGCGGCGGGAGTCTGTTGTTCTTCGCCTTCTTCGTCGTTGTAGATGTCGTCGTCATCGGGTACGGCGTCGAGGCTGTACCAGGGGGCGTTTTCGTCCATGACGAAGGCCCGTGCTGCGGGAGTTTCAGAGTCGTTTGCGTCCGCCTGCCCGTTCGGTGCGGCACAGGAGGCGGCGTTTCCGGACGGGGCGTTTTCCGCTTCGGTCTTTCGCTCTGAGTCCGGCGGCGTTTCCGGCGCGCCTTTGGGGAGGGAAGGTTCCTTTTCCGCGTCGTCGGCGCAGGCATCTGCCGTGTCTTCACCGTGTTCGCGGGAGGCGTCGGCGTTTTTTCTGTCCTCTTCCCGCAGGGCTTTCATGCCGGCCTCGAACACGTCGGCAAGGCTGGGGCCGCCCTCGCGGAAGGTGGCTCCGAAAAAGAGCAGCATGGCGGACTGATCGGCGCGCACGCCGGGCAGCCTGCTCCAGATTTCCCAGAGCGCGGAACAGCGGGAAAGCGATTCTATGATGCCCGACGCCTCAAGTCCTGCGGCGGCGTCCTGTCCGCAGTCGTGAAGCAGGTCGATGAGCAGAAGACGCGCATCGAGAAATTCAGGGTGCCGGGCAAGGCCGGAGCGCAGCACCTCCACGGCCTCCATGCGGCGGCCAGTACGGGCCAGAAGGCGGGCGTAGGGAAGAAAGATGCGGGAGGCGGGATCAAGGGAGAGAACTTCCTGATACCAGAGCGCCTTTTCCGGGCGGGAGTCTTCGTTAAAAGGGGAATTCATGGACGATGAGCCTTCAGTCATGCTTGCCGTCCGAGTTTGCGCCGGGCCATGCCGAATCGCTTCTGCTCTTGTCGAAGAGGTAGAGAATCTCGTTTTTTCTCACGTAGTTGAGACGCTGCCGTATCACTTTTTCCACATAGGCGGGATCGGTCTTCAAAAGACGTATCTCACGGGAGAGGGCGGCGCGCTTTTCATCGAGGGCCGCCAGCTCCTCGGAAAGTTCGCTTTGTTTTTCCTTGAGAACCCGCCAGGTATAGAGGCTGTGGGAACCCCATATGATGCGGCTGGCCAGAGCGACGTTGAGCATGACGGCAAGAACGAGCAGCGACAGCTTCCACCAGAAGGCTCTGTTTGAGGATATGCGGTGATTCATGGACACGGCAACACGCGCGGAAGGCTAGTTGTTCGCCAGATGATCGCGCCACTGGCGGTAGAACAGATAAAAGTAGTTGCAGCCTGAGAAGATGGTCAGGATGAGCGCGATGTAGAGCACCACGGTACCTATGAGATGCACGGGCAGACCCATGACCGGGAAGTGGATGAGCAGCGGCACCATGGCGATGATCTGAAACACGGTTTTCCACTTGCCGTACCAGTCGGCGGCGATGACCACGCCCTTGTCGGCGGCCACGGCACGCAGACCCGTGACGGCGAGTTCGCGGATGATGATGATAATGACTATCCACGCCGGAACCCAGCCGAGTCCCACCATTTCAATGAGAATGGAGCAGATGAGCAGCTTGTCGGCCAGAGGATCGAGGAACTTTCCGAAATTGGTCACCTGCTTTTCGCGTCGGGCGATGTAGCCGTCGAGAAAGTCGGTGACGGCCGCGGCCACGAAGAGAATCATGGCTATCCAGCAGGTATAGACATTGGGAAAGTGGATGAGCAGAAGAATGGGCAGCACCGCCCCTATGCGCATCATGGTGATGCGGTTGGCCCAGCCCATGTTTTTGAATATCTGCGCGACGTCTGAAAGAAACATACCTCTTCTCCCCCGCAAGGTCATATCATTGGGTAGGGCTTATCATAAAGAGGGCCGTTGCGGCAAGGCGGAAGGAGGCCGGGAAAAGGGAAAAAACTTCATCCATCCGAAGAATATAAGATATGTCGCGCCCCTGTCGGAAGCCCCGCAAGAAAAATGTTTTTCGAAGTTCCTTGACTTGTTGGCGCAGTGTGCGAGAAAATACGTTCTGCCGTGCCAGCGCGTGGCGCGGCCCTATATCATTTGGGCCTTTTGCCCGGAAAAGGATGCAGCCTTGTTTAGCAGAAGACAAATTTCCTATCGATCCTCGTCCCGGCGCTCTTCCTCCGGGCTGTCCGTCATAGCCATGCTGCTGATTCTGGCGCTTGCGGGGGCCGGCGCGTATTTTCTCATGCGCGATCTGAGCGGTCCTTCCGTGACCATGAATCCCGAACTCGCCGGCCGCGTGGGGCTTTTGCAGAACATTGAGCTCGACATGTCCGACAAGTCCGGCGTGCAGTCCGTGTCCGTGGTGGTGAAGCGCGGCGAGCAGAGCATGACCGTTCTCGATCAGACCTTTCCCACGCTGGAGAACAGGCAGAAGGTGTCTTTCAATCTGAAGGAAACGAAACTGCCGGAAGGTGCCTTTGAACTGGAAATCAGAGCCGTGGACGGTTCCTATGCCGGCTTCGGCCGGGGCAACACCACCAGCATCGAGCTGCCTCTCGTTCTCGATTCCCAGCCGCCCCGCATTGCCGTGCGCACCGGGCCTCCCGCCATGTACAGAGGCGGCAGCGGGCTGATCGTCTATACCGTTTCCGAAGACGTGAATCAGACGGGCGTTCGCGTGGGCAATCTCTTCTTCCCCGGCTACAAGCAGGACAACGGCGCCTACGCCTGTCTGTTTCCCTTCCCCATTTCCCTGAAGACCGGCGACTATCTGCCCGAAATCATGGCCCGCGATCTGGCGGGCAACGTAACGTCGAGTCGTCTTCTCGTGCACGCGCTCAACCGCAACTACCGGGCCGACACGCTGAACATTCCCGAGGCCTTCCTCAACTTCAAGGCCAGCGAGCTTGCCCAGCTCTGTCCCGAAGAGAGCACGCCGCTTTCCCAGTATCTGTGCGCCAACAACAAGGTGCGCGAGGGCAACGACGAAACGCTCATCAAGGTGGCCGCCGATCCGGCCAACGTTTCCCCGCGCTTTTTGTGGAGCGGATCGTTCCGGCGTCTGCCCCGTTCCGCGGTGAAGGCCAATTTCGGCGATTTTCGTACCTATGTTGACGGCAACCGTCAGAAGATCGACGAACAGACCCACATGGGACTCGATCTCGCCTCCGTGGCCCATGCCGAAGTGCCCGCCGCGCAGAGCGGCCGGGTGGTGTGGGTGGATTACCTCGGCATACACGGCAACATGATTCTCATTGAGCACGGCCTCGGACTCATGACGCAGTATTCCCACCTCAGCGAGTACGGCGTGAAGGTGGGCGACAATGTCAAGGCCGGTCAGATCATCGGCCGCACGGGCACGAGCGGCCTTGCCGGAGGCGATCATCTGCACTTCGGCGTGCTCGTGGGCGGCGTGCCCGTTCAGCCTCTGGAATGGCTGGACTCCACGTGGGTGAAGAACAACATCACCTCCCGCCTCAACATCAATCTGAACCTGTAGGCACTTCGCGGTCTGTCCGCGCGATATTCTCATCGGGCCTGCGCAGAGCGGTCTCGCTCCGCCGGGCCCTCCCTTTTTCTGTTCCAAGGAGACCGTCATGCCCCACAAAGGGCCCCATATTTCCATATCCGCCGAGTATGTGGTCAACCGCATACTGCGCATCAATCTGGATGAATTCGAACGCTGGCCGCAGAGCGTGCGCCAGCTTGCCATAGACATAGCCGAAGAGCTGTTTCTCGTGGCGTACAATCCCTTCATTTCCGCCTCGGACGTGAAGAAGAGCGTCAACGAACACTATCAGGCCGAGTCTCCTTCTCTTGCGCATCAGTACGCCACGGCCATAAGCGAAGGCATTACCATGTTCTGGAGCGCGCATGAGGCGGAAATGGAGTTCTGCCGCGAACTTGAGGGCCGCCTTGCCGCCATCATGCCCGACGACTGCATTCTGCGCCGCCGCGGCGCGCTGGTGGCCGCCGCCACCGACGCCACCGACCTCCGCATGGAGCTGCCGCTTCTCGTGGTGGAGCCGGATACTCCCGAACAGATAAGCGCGCTCGTGCGCCTGGCCAACGAAATGAAGTTCGCCATCATTCCCAGAGGCGGAGCTTCCGGCCTTACGGGCGGCACAGTGCCCGCGCGCAAGCGCACCGTCATGGTGAGCACCACGCGCCTTACCGCAAAGTCGGTGAACAAGGCCGCGCGCACCATGACCTGTCAGGCGGGCGTGGTCACGCAGGACGCCATAGATTTCGCCGCTTCCAAGGGCCTGCTCTTTACCGTGGACCCGGCCTCCAAGACGGCGTCCACCATAGGCGGCAACGTGTCCGAAAACTCCGGCGGCCCCTTCTGCTTCGAGTACGGCACCACCATCGACAATCTGCTCTCCTGGACCATGGTGACGCCCACGGGAGAAATCATCCGCATCGAGCGGGTGAATCATCCGGGGCACAAGATCATGCCCGACGAGGATGTGGTGTTCGAAGTGAAGGATCTTTCCGGCGGCATGCGCAACGTGGTGCGTCTGAAGGGCAACGAGGTGCGCCATCCTGGCCTCGGCAAGGACGTGACCAACAAGCTGCTCGACGGTCTTCCCGGCATGCAGAAGGAAGGCATAGACGGCATCATCACCGAAGCGACCTTCGTTCTTCATCCCAAGCCCTCGATTTCCCGGGTGATGGTGCTGGAGTTCTACGGCACGTCCATGGTTCCCGCGGCGGAGCTGGTGCGCAAAATCGTGAACCTGCGCGACAGAATACGCAATCAGGGCGGCGACGTGCACGTGTCCGCGCTTGAGGAGTTCAACTCCAAGTACGTGCAGGCCATAAACTATCAGCCCAAGTCCGACAGGCACAAGGGCAGTCCCATTTCCGTCATCATCGTGCAGGTGGACGGCAACGACGCCTATGTGCTCGACGATACCGTGCAGGCCATATACGCCCTTGCGGGCGACGATCCCCACGTGTTCGCCGCCATAGCGAAGGACGACAAGCAGGCCGCCGAATTCTGGGAGGACAGGCATCGTCTTTCTGCCATTGCCAAGCGCACGTCCGGCTTCAAGATGAACGAGGACGTGGTGCTGCCCATGGCGAGCATTCCGGAGTTTGCGCACTATCTCGAAGGACTCAACGTCGTGGCCGCGGCCGACGCCTATCGTTTCGCGCTTCAGGAACTTTCCCGGCTTCAGGGCTTTCCTCTGGAAGACCCGGATTTCAACGAGGAGTTTTCCTTTGCCTCTCATGTGGCCGCGAGCGATGAATCGAATCTTGATCCTTCGCTGGTGGACGAGGCTGTTGCCGCGCGGGCCGAAGCGTGGCTCACGGCGCAGAAGGAGCGTTTTCCCCGCCTTGCTTCCCGCATCGACGGCATTGTGGACTACATGAAGAGCAGCCGCATCGTGGTGGCAAGCCACATGCACGCGGGCGACGGCAACTGTCACGTGAACATTCCGGTGAACTCCAACGATCCGCGCATGATGGAGCACGCCGAGGACGTGGCCATGCAGGTCATGGCCAGAACGCAGGAGCTCGGCGGCGCGGTTTCCGGCGAACACGGCATAGGCATCACCAAGATAGCCTTTCTCGATCCCCGGCAGATGGACAGCCTGCGCGAGTTCAAGATGCGCGTGGATCCCCGCGATCTGTTCAATCCGGGCAAGCTCGTCACGCGCAACCTGCCGGTGCGTCCGTTTACCTTTTCCTTCAACCGGCTCATTGCGGACATCAGAGAATCGGGCCTGCCGGACAAGGAATGCCTCATCCGGCTTCTTTCCCAGGTGCAGACCTGCACCCGCTGCGGCAAATGCAAGCAGGTGTGCCCCATGGTGTATCCTGAGCGTTCCTTCCAGTACAACCCGCGCAACAAGAATCTCATCCTCGGCGCGCTCACCGAGGCCATCTACTATTCTCAGGTCACCACGGGGCATCCTTCTCCAGAACTGCTTCAGGAGCTTCGGCATCTTGTGGAGCACTGCACGGGCTGCGGCCGCTGCACGTCGGTGTGCCCGGTGAAGATTGAATCGCCGGAAGTGGCCCTGAGCTCCCTTGCCTACGTCAAGCGCGAAGGCGAGGGAGGGCATCCCATCAAGTCGCAGGTGCTCAGCGTGCTTTCCTCCGATCCGTCGAGCCGCGTGCCGGCCTTTGCCAAAATGGCGGCCCTCGGCCAGAACGTGATGAACCAGTTCATTCCGCTGGTTCCGCGCGTGTGGCGCAGGCGCATGAGCAGTCCGCTCTTTTCCGGCAGAGGCCCGGCGCTCGGCATGGTGAGCATGTACGAGAGCCTGCATCTGGAAAAGAACGCCGCGGCGCATCTCTTTCTTCCCGTAAGCGGCGACATTTCCGCACAGGGCGTGCTCGAAGGCCGCGTGCCCGCCGTGCTGTACTTCCCCGGCTGCGGCGGCAGTCTGTTCTATCGCCGCATAGCTCTCGCTTCGATTGCGCTCATGATGTATGCGGGCGTGCCCGTGGTCATTCCCGGAAGACATCTGTGCTGCGGCTACCCGCTGCTGGCCGCCGGTTCCGCCGAGCAGTACGAGGTCAACCTTCAGCGCAACAGGCAGGTCATTGCGGCCACGCTTCAGGCGGCGGCCGAGGCCGGTTTCGACGTCAACATGCTCATCACCGCCTGCGGCTCCTGTCGCGAATCGCTCATGAGGCACGGCATTACGGGGCTTGACGGCACCGTGCTGCCGCATAACGACATAGTGCAGCTTCTTGTCGATCGCCTGCCGCACGACGTAGCCGTGAGTCATGAGCGCATCATCTACCATTCCTCCTGCCATCCCGCATGGTCTGGCGTGAAGGCCACCAAGGACGGCGGCAAGGTGGCAAGAGCCCTTGAGCGCATTACCGGCGCGTCCATTCTGCTCAATCCCGGCTGCTGCGGCGAATCCGGCGCGGGCGCCTACACCTGCCCGGACATCTACAACGTGCTGCGTGAACGCAAGCGCGAACGGCTCGAAAGCGCCCTTGCCGGCTATACGGCCGATGCCCCTATTCTGGTGGGCTGCCCTTCCTGCAAAATAGGCATAGCACGCACGCTCATGACCATGGACGTGAAGCATCCCGCCCGCGGCAAGGATAAGAATGCTGAGGAGACGCCCGTTATCGATACGCACCGTCCCGTGCTGCACAATGCCGAGTGGCTGGCCGAAACGCTGCTCGGCAAGAACTGGCTTTCCGTGTTCAAGGCCCAGGCCTCCCGCACGGAAGGGCATCCCGGCGTGCGCGTGGTCTGCATGGAAGAAAGAAAGCGTTAGCGTTCGGATTTGAAACAAAAAGCAAAAGGCGGAGCCGAGGTCATCGGCTCCGCCTTTTGCTTGCGGAAAGACCGTCTGCACAGGCGGAGGAGGCTTCCGTTTCGGGTTTGCCGGCGTGAGACGGTCTTCGTGTGTCCGCCGGAAGCCGAAGCGGGAGAGTGCCGGCGGACGTATGGAAAACGGAACAGGCCGGGGGAAGGCTCGTTCCGGAAAAAATGAGGCATGAGGCAGGCTGGGGAGAGCGCATGGCTCCTGCCGGAGGCGTCAGAACATGTAGGTTACGCCTCCGCCGAAAATATGCTGCGTGCTTCTGTCCACCATGGGGCTGTCCTTGATTTCGTCGTCGAGAAACGTGACTTTCCAGCTGGCGAAGAGTCTCCAGTGTTCGGAAAGATCCAGAGTTGCGCCGACGCCGAGAAAGGGCGTCAGCGAGGAGTCGGGAGAGTAGGCGGCAAGGCCGCTGTGCAGCGATTCTCCGCGGCTTACGCCGTAGTAGTAATCGTTGAAGTTGGCACTGGCAAACAGCAGTCCGCCGCTGGGAACTATGGTCAGGCGGCCCGTGCGCACGGGATACGCATAGCTGACGCCGGCAAGAAAGCCGTCGCTCGTGCCGGTAATGTCGCCGGAGGCGCTCAGCCTGAGTGAGCCGAACGTCGTCGTGTTCAGCTCGTAGCTCAGCGTGCCCATGACGATGACGTTGCGGTTGTCCAGCTGCTTCATGGCCGCATCGTCGCTTTTTCCCGACCGGAAATACTGCGGAAGAAGCGTGGCTCCCACAGAGAGCTTCTGCGTGCCGTCGTTCCACAGCCGGAAGCCTGCTTCCGTGTTTTGTATGAAGAAACGGTCGCCTTCATACTGAATGACGGGCATGGGCAGAACTCTGGCATCGGAACCTCTGTATTCCGACTGCACGGAAAAAATGCCGGCGCTCAGCGACAGCTGCTGCGCACAGGCTTGACCTGCCGTCAGCAGCAGGGCTGCCGTCAGCAGAAAAAGAATGCGGATTCGCATGATCATACTCCTTCGGAACGTTGCTGCAGAGGGAGTTATATGCTTTTCGACATTAAGTCAACGAGTGTTTACTTGCCTTAAAAAATACCGCAGGATACAACGAACGTACCGCCAGCATATGTAAGTTCAGGGCAGGTCAGGATGGAAGAGAAAAGGGCTGAAACCATGGCAGAGAGCGGGAAGACGGTCAGGCCGTGCCGGAACGCCGCGCAGACGAAGGAAAGGATTCTGAGAAGCGCCGAACGGCTTTTTGCCGGACATCCCTATGAACTCGTCACCCTGAGGCAGATAGCGGCCATGGCGGAAATCAACGTGGCTCTCATTGTCCGGTACTACGGCTCCAAGCGTGAGCTGTTCGGAGCCGTGCTCGACAGCCTTTCCGCCGGAAGGCCGCCGCTCCGCAGAGAAGACATGCTCGGAGATCTGGCGGACAGAATGGTCCGGTCCTGCGAAAACAGGTATGAGGACAACGGCGAGCTTTCCATTCTCAATATTCTCATGCTTTCGTCTCAGTCCCTTGAGGCCAGACCCGTCATTCAGGAAAGGATGAAGGATTTTTTCATCGACTTGGCGGCCGTCGAGGGGGAGTGCGCCGTGCCTTCCGGGTTCATGCTTACCTCGTGCATCATGGGCATGCTCATGATGCGTCGTCTGCTTCCCGGTGACTATCAGCCGGCGGTTTCCGCATCCGACGTGCTGAGAGCTCTGCAGACGCTGCATGATTCTCTGGACTCCCACGACAGGACGGCATGAGTCTGCGGCCGCTTATGCGGCAACGTTGTCGTTTGGCTGTCTGCGCCCGCACCCGTGTTTCTGAAGCTGCGTCGTTCTGCGTTTGTACGGCGTGCCTTTTCCGGAAGCTCCGGAGCGCAGGGGGACGCACGGAATGCGCTTGTTCGTGCGTGCGGCCGTTTTCGGAGCCGTTCATGCCCTCTCCGGCCTAAAAAGCGCCGCTTTCGAACGGCTTTTCGACGGAAGTTTCCTTCGAGGGGAAATTTCATTGACCTCTCATGAAGGCCCGTTCACTGTCATGGAAGAAGACAAGGAGAATGCCATGATGGTGAAATCATTGAAGCAGGCGTTTATGTCCCTGGCGCTCGTTCTTACCTTTGCCCTGCCGGGCTGTCAGCATGCACCGGTCACGGCCGCCTCGCCTGCGGTCACGCCGGTGGCATCGCTGGACGGGTTCGCATGAGAGACGTCGGCTCCGCAGTCGAAGCTGGATTTTCTGCTCGGCGTGGAGTGTGCGCTCGCCATGGAGTCCGCTCTTGCGCAGGCGGCAAGGGAAAAGGGCGAGACCGTTCAGCTTTCGCTGTTTGCCAACGGCTGGCAGATTGCCTTTCACGACACCACGCGGCCGGAACTCGTGCACAGGATAGACGAGTTCTATTATCGCAATCCCGATCAGAAGAACCGTCATGTCTTTGACGTGATATGGACGGAAATGGTGGCTCCCGCCGTATCTGCGGGCGCGCGGAAGTAGCCGGAGCCTTTTCTGACGGAAGGAGAATTGTTCCGGCGCGTTTTGTGACGGGCCGGAGCCGGTTCGAACGAATTTTTTCAAGGAGTGGGCCATGACTTCATTGGGCACGGCAGCGGCGGCAGCGGCCCTGTGCGCGGCGCTGTCCTTCGGGACGGCGGGTTGCACAGGCATGAACAGAACGCAGCAGGGAGCGCTTTCGGGTACGGCCGTAGGTGCGCTGGCTGGCGCGGGCATATCGGCCATTGCCGGAGGCAGCGGCACCATGGCGCCCTCATAGGCGGCGGCCTGGGAGCTCTTGCGGGTGGAATATACGGTCACGAAAAGGACAGGTAGCTTGCCGCGGCCTCCGATTTGTGCGAGATTTCGGGCATGGAAGAATTTGACGTCATGTTTGCCGGGGGGGCGGAGGCTCTTGGCGGCGCACGCTCGTGCCGGGTGAAAAGATTCGTGGCCGAGTCTTCGGCCGTGCTTCTTGCAAGCCTTGAATCTTCTTGTCCGCCCCTTCTGCTCGGGTGCGTTCGCAGGGTATTTCCGGGAACATCCTTTGCCGTGACGGAAGAGGAGAGAAAGGCTCTCGGCCTGTCGCCGGAAGGCGATGACGGAGAGGTGGAAGTGTTCTGCCGGGTGATCATTCCCGCATCCGATCCTCTTTCCGCGGGCTTCGATCTTTCGCGTCTCGTGCTTGTGGTTCCCTCCAGGGGAACGGCGCTGGAGGCAGCGCGTCCCGGCGCGCCCGTCATACCTCTGAAGTCGGTCGGAGGGAACGCCGGTCGGTAGGCGGATGGTACGGCATCCTTTTCCGTTTTGGAAAAGAAAAAAGCGTTTTCGTGCAGGCGGAAACGCTTTTTTTATCGACGGCTCCGGTCAGTACAGCGGAACGTTGAAATGCAGAAGTTCCGGCTTTTCCATGATCCAGAACACAAGAACGCACATGATGAGAAGGGCGTATTCACCCAGGCTTCCGGTGCTGCACAGGCGAAGGGAGAAGCGTTTTTTGACGAAAGGCAGCATGGGCACGCCGTGCGTGGTGCACATGTCGAGCAGAACATGGGTGAGCGCGCCGAAGCCGAAGCCGCCCACAATGGCGTCGGGCAGAGGACCGAGCTGTCCCGTGAGCGACCATGCCCATATGGCAAGCCACCAGCCGAACCAGTGCGAGGAACGGCGGTGCACCTGATTGAATTTTTTCTGCCGGAAAAAGGCGCGCCTTGCCGCGTGCTGATCCAGCATGTCCGGCGCCACGGAGCCTAACCAGGCGGCGGCCATGCCCGCCAGGGGCAGGCCTGCGGCAAAGGAGGCCATGAGAGCCATGGCCTGATGCGTGGTCCATTTCATGCGTTGTTTCTTCTCCTGTTCAAATCTTCGGCGGCGTGGCGTCGTCTTGCCTCGGCGGCCGTTTCGCACGGTACGACGGCCTTGCCTATGGGAAAAAGCGCAAGTTCCGCAAGTTTGATGTGCTGCCAGGCAAAGGGCAGTCCCACCAGGGTGACGGCAAGAGCCGCGGCTGCGGCCACATGGCCGAGCGCTATCCAGAAACCGGCGAGAACGAACCACACGGCATTGCCCAGCATGCCGGGCAGGCCCGTGCCCATGTCGCCCTTTCCGTACAGAACCTCGCGGGAAATGGATTCGTAGCCGAAGGGCATGAAGGCGAAGCCCGCCATGACGAAGCAGGCCCGTCCCCAGGGCAGTCCCACGATGGACAGACAGGCCAGCACGCCGAAGAAAAGCCACAGAAGGGCCGTGAACCAGCCGCCGCAGATGATCCAGAGAAGGTTGCCGATGACGCTCATGTTTTCCTCGATGTTCCGCCGTGCCCGGACCTGGAAAAAGGGACCGGTCCGCGCCGGAGCGGAAGGAGCATTTTAGCGGACTCGGCGATATTGTGCAAGAAAAAGAACGGATGGGAGCGGTGACGCCTTGTTTCTGCGGGAGAGCGGCAGGGGCGCAGAAAGGGGGCTTCGGGAGGGGCGGGGCAACGGACTTTCGAAGTCATGGAGCCTTCGGGATTGACCGGACAGGGCGCCGCATTCCGGTCCGGTTCGGATTTTCGGACTCATGCTTCGTGCCCCTTCACGGCGTGTTGTCGCCGGTTGCAGAGCGCGCCTCTATGGCGTATGCTGCCTCACGTTCTTTCAACATTCCTTTTCGGAGAGAATCCTATGCAGCGTACCAGCATAAGCGAGGCTCTGGCCTCTGCCGAACCTCGCAGCGGCATTACCGTGTGCGGATGGGTGAGAACCCGTCGCGATTCCAAGGGATTTGTCTTTCTTGAACTCAACGACGGCTCCTGCCTCAAGAATCTTCAGTGCATCATAGATGAAGGCACGCAGGCCTGGAACAGCCTGGAAGGCGTGAATACGGGCGCGGCCGTCAGCATTTGCGGCGATCTTGTGGAATCTCCCGGCAAGGGACAGAAGTGGGAAGTGCATGCCGTGTCCATGCAGGTGTTCGGTCTGGCCGATCCGGCTTCCTATCCTCTCCAGAAGAAGCGTCATTCCGACGAATTTCTTCGCACCATAGCGCATCTTCGTCCCCGCACCAACAAGTACGGGGCGGCCTTCCGCATCCGTTCCGAGGCGGCGCTGGCCGTGCATGACTATTTCCGCGGTCTCGGCTTCTACTACGTTCACGCGCCCATTCTCACCGGTTCCGACTGCGAGGGCGCGGGCGAAATGTTCCGCGTGACCACGCTTCCCGTGGACGGCGGCCCGAAGCCCGAATCCGGCAACGTGTTCGAAAACGACTTCTTCGGCAAGCAGGCCAGCCTTACCGTGTCCGGCCAGCTTGAGGCGGAGGCCCTGGCCTGCGCCATGGGCCGCGTGTACAACTTCGGCCCCACCTTCCGTGCCGAACATTCCTACACCCCGCGTCATGCTGCCGAGTTCTGGATGGTGGAACCCGAAGCCGCCTTCAACGACATATGGGACAACATGGAACTGGCCGAAGGACTCATCCGTCACGTCGTGCGTCATACCGTGGAAAAGTGCGCCGACGACGTGGCCTTGTTCGACAAGTTCGTCGCCCCCGGTCTTCTGGACGGCCTACGCGACATGATGGAAAAGAAATATGCCCGCATTTCCTATCGCGACGCCGTCAAGCTTCTGCAGGAAAGCGGGAAGAAGTTCGAATATCCCGTGTCCTTCGGCACCGATCTTCAGACCGAGCATGAACGCTTTCTTGCCGAGGAGTATTTCCGCTCTCCCGTAACGGTCTATGATTATCCCAAGGACATCAAGGCGTTCTACATGCGCATGAACGACGACAACGAAACCGTGGCGGCCATGGATCTGCTCGTGCCCCGCATAGGCGAGCTTATCGGCGGCAGCCAGCGTGAGGAGCGGCTCGACCGCCTGGTTGCGCGCATCAACGAACTGGGCCAGAAGCCCGAGGACTACTGGTGGTATCTTGATCTGCGCCGTTTCGGCAGCGTGCCTCATTCCGGTTTCGGCATGGGCTTTGAGCGCATGATCATGCTGCTGACCGGCATTGCCAACATCCGCGACGTGCTGCCGTTCCCCCGTACCACGGGATCTCTGGAGTTCTGATGAGAGTCATGACCGAACGCCGCAGGGCGAAGATCGAAAAGGTGCTTTCGCAGCGTCAGAAAGGGCTCACCCTTGTCATGGACAATGTGTGGGACCCTCACAACGTGTCGGCCATCTACCGCAGCTGCGATGCCTTCGGCGTGCCGGAAGTGCACCTTTACTATACGCAGTGTGCCTTCCCTCAGCTCAGCCGCAAAACTTCGGCCTCGGCCTTCAAATGGGTGAACACCGTGCGTCATTCCAATAAAGAGGAACTCATGGCGGCCCTGCGGGCCCAGAACATGCAGGTGCTTGCCACGAGCTGTTCGCCCGCCTCCCGCCCCCTTGCCGACTACGACTTCACAAAGCCCACGGCCATCATCATGGGCAACGAGCATTCCGGCGTTTCCCCGGAACTGGTGCCGCTGGTGGACGGAGAAGTCTATATTCCCATGTACGGCATGGTGCAGAGCTTCAACGTGTCCGTGGCCTCGGCCCTCATGCTGGCCGAAGCCTCTCGTCAGCGCGCCGTGGCGGGCATGTACGAGCATCGGCTCTGGACCGACGAGGAATATGAAACGCGCCTGAACGCCTGGCTGGAAAAGGCGTAGAAAAACGCGCGGGAGGGGACCTTCTTTCCCCTCTCGCGCGGCACATGCCCGCGTCTGCACTGCGGAAGCGGGCTTTTTCATGCCTGCGCGTTTTTTTCCGACGCTTTTCCTTCCGCAGGCCATTGCCAACGCAGCTGGCGCGGGATAGAATATGTTCGTTTTGTGACGAATGCCTTTCAGCGGAGTTTTCATGCTGTTCGACGACATGCGGTCCCTTCTGGCCCGGGCCGGAAACATTGCCATCATAGGAGCCAAGGACAAGCCCGGTTCGCCCGTGGATCATGTGGGGCGCTATCTGCTCAATGCCGGTTTCAACGTTCAGCCCGTGCATCCCGTCCGCCGTCAGGCGTGGGGCATTCCCACGGTGCACAGCATCACGGAACTTCCGTCCATAGGCTTCGATCCGGACATCATCTGCCTTTTCCGCGCGCCGCAGTACTGCGCGGCGCATGCCCGCGAAACGCTCACGCTCCCCCGCCTGCCCATGATTTTCTGGATGCAGGAAGGCATACGCTGTCCTGAGGCGGGCGAACTCATGGCCGCAGCCGGCGTGAAGGTGGTGGAAGACCGCTGCCTGGAAACCGTGCATGCCGCTCTTTTCGACGATGTCACCGAAACGTTTTCCTGCACGCGCTGCGGCAAGTGCTGCGAAGGGCGCGGCGGCATTGTGGTGGGCCCGCGCGATCTGCCCCGTCTGTGCGCGTACTTCCGTCTTCCGGCCGAAGAGGTGCTTGCGCGCTATACCGAAAACATGGGCGGCAAGCCCGTGCTGAAATGCGGGGAAGACGGTTTCTGCATGTTTTTCCGTGCCGGAAAAGGCTGTGAAATTCATCCCGCCCGTCCTGCCGTATGCCGCGCCTGGCCTTTTTTCCGCGGCAATCTGGTGGACAGGGTGAGCTTCGACATGGCCCGCGAGGACTGCCCCGGCATACGCCGCGAGGCCACGCACGAGGCCTTTGCCCGCGAGGGATTCCGGTATTTGAACGACTATCACCTGCGGGGCCGGGACATATTTCATGAAGGACGCGCCCTTATCGTGGATGAAAGCGAGCTTCCGTCCGGGGCGAAGAACTGAATTTTCTCTCCCGTTCTTGCGGAGGGAGCCGCCGAGGAGCGGCATGGAAGGGGTAGCCGCGGCGTCCTGCGGGACGCGGCGACGGAGGTTTGTAACCTGAGAGCGGACGTCGCATGACGGTTTCGCTCCGCGTGAACGAGTCTGTCGTTCACGCAGGAAGTCTGAAGGGCGGGGAGCCCGAGGACGTTCACGCGCACAAGCGCCAGAGGATTCTGATGAATATTCTGATTTTTGGCCCCAACGGCAGCGGCAAGGGCACGCAGGGTGCCCTTCTCATGGAAAAGTACGGCATTCAGCACATCGAATCCGGGGCCGTTTTCCGCCAGCACATCGGCAACGGCACGGAACTGGGCAAGAAGGCCAAGGCCTACATCGACAAGGGCGAGCTCGTGCCGGATGAAATCACCATTCCCATGGTGCTGGATATTCTCAAGAGCCAGGGCAACAAGGGTTGGCTTCTGGACGGATTCCCCCGCAACATGGAACAGGCCCGCAAGCTCGACGAAGCTCTGAAGGCCGAAGGCATGAAGCTCGACTACGTGGTGGAAATCCTGCTGCCCCGCAAGGTTGCCCGTGAACGCATCATGGGCCGCCGCCTCTGCGTGAACAACAACAACCATCCCAACAACATCTTCATCGACGCCATCAAGCCGAACGGTGACGTGTGCCGCGTGTGCGGCGGTGCTCTGAAGACCCGCGCCGACGACCAGGATGAGGCCGCCATCAACAAGCGTCACGACATCTACTACGATGAAAAGAACGGCACCCTTGCCGCGGCCCACTATTTCAAGGACCTTGCCGCCAGGGGTGAAACCACCTACATCACGCTTGACGGCAGCGGCACCATTGAAGCCATCCGCGAAGAGCTGCTTTCCAAGCTGAAGTAGCGTCTGCGTGATTTTCTGCGGAATTTTCCGCACGGGCCGGAGGATGTTTTCTTCCGGCCTTTTTTGATGTTCCGGCATGAAAGAAGGCCCCCTCCGAAACTTTTCGGAGGGGGCCTTCCGGTCGTCAGGCTGACGCGGATGCGCTTACTTCACGCAGGCCGCGGGCTTGGGGGCGCTCAGGCTGCCGGTTCTTGCAAAGTGCAGGAACAGCGCGAGGCAGGTGAGGGAAACCACGATGCCTATGATGGTGGAGGTTTCCATGGACAGGCTGAAGCCTATGGGAGCATAGCATATGTAGGCCGTGCACACCGTGGTCATGAACACGGCGGGAACGCTGGTGATCCAGTGCAGACGGCCGTGTCTGGCAAGCCATACGGAGAAGGCCCACAGGCTCACGCAGGACATGGTCTGGTTGGCCCAGCCGAAGTATCTCCAGATGATGGGGAAATCGAGCAGGGTGAGGGCCACGCCGCCGCAGAACAGGGGAACGGCGGTGAGAATGCGCTTTGCAACGCTCTTCTGATCGATATGGAAGCGGTCGGCCAGCATGCCGCGCGCGGCGCGGAAGGCCGTATCGCCGGTGCTGATGGGCAGAAGCACCACGCCGAGAATGGCGAGCAGACCGCCCACGGGTCCGAGCAGGGTAATGGCTATCTGCTGCACCACCACGGTGGGTGCGCCCTTGGGCCCCATGGCCGCGGAAAGGGTGGCGGCGTCGGGGTAGAAGGAGAGCGCGAGAGTGGCCCAGATGAGGCCGAGCACGCCTTCGGTGATCATGGCGCCGTAGAAGACGCGGCGGCCCTGCTTTTCATTGGTCATGCAGCGGGCACGCAGCGGGGACTGTGTGGCGTGGAAGCCGGAAATGGCGCCGCAGGCGATGGTGATGAACAGAATGGGCCATACCGGCGTATGGGCCGGATGCACGTTGGTGAAGAAGTCCGTGTTGGGCAGTATGGTGTATCCCTTGGCAAAGAGAGCCACAATGAGTCCCAGGGCCATGAATATGAGCATCACGCCCACGATGGGATAGAAGCGGCTGACGATGCGGTCAAAGGGAATGATGGTTGCCACGAAGTAGTAGGCGAATATGAGCACGCTCCACGCCAGCGTGGGAGCCGACGGGAACAGATTGGTGAGAAAATGCGGGAACAGGTTGGCCAGCAGGGCGGCCGGAGCCAGCACGAAGGTGGCTCCCACCATGACCATGAAGATGACGGTGAAGCATTCCATGAAAATTCGTACGCCCGAGCCAAGGTTGCGGCCGATGATCTCGGGGTAGCTGATGCCGTCTTCCCGTATGGAAATCATGCCGGCGATGTAGTCGTGCACCGCACCGGCGAAAATGGAGCCGAAGACCACCCACAGCAGGGCCACGGGGCCGTACAGGGCGCCGAGAATGGTGCCGATGACGGGACCGAGTCCGGCAATGTTGATCATCTGGCTCATGTAGAGCTTCCAGAGAGGCATGGGTTCGAAGTCCACGCCGTCCCTTTTGGTCATGACGGGAGTTTTCCGGGACGCATCGGCCCCGAACACACGTTCCACAAAGGCGCCGTACACAGCGTAACCTGCAATGAGCAGTGCACAGCAGCCGAAGAAATAAAGGGTGCCAAACATAACAGTTCCGGCTTTCGCCGGTCCTCCAGTGCCCTCTCCAAAGGGCTGGCTTGTCCGCGACGCTCTGCGGCCGCGGAGAAAACAATATCGTTCCGTTCGGGGAAAAACGGAACGGGACGGGACTGCCGAAGATGCGGGCGAGCCTTTCTCGCCGCGAAGGTCCGGGCAGAAGCGTCCTGCCTCTGCCGCTTCGCGCAGGGAGAACCGCAATTCCCTGCGACGGAGTAGGTGTTGAACCTTGCTCCTGTGAAGGCATATTGTCAACCTGCTCATTTTGATACTTTTTTGTTTTATTCCTTGCGTATTTTTGGACATTGTGCCGAATAGAAGCGTTCGGTACGAATTAAAGGCCCCATGAGAGGGGCCGAAAGCCTCCCGAACGAGCCGGGAGGCTTTTCCCGGCATCGGAAAAAGCGGAGATTTTTGTTTCCGACGAAGCCGGGCATGAAAAATGGATTGACAGAAGGCTGCGCCGATGAAATTCTTTTTGAGTGCCCCTTGTGCTTCAAGGGTGCGGTACGGTTCCGGCCTTCGTTGACCCGGCCTTCCGGCGCGCGACGCCGGCCACGGACTGAAACAGCACTGGTTCAAGGAGATTGTCATGAAGTTTGATCTGGTCATCCATGTGAACACCAACGACCCCAACGTGTTCAGCCTGGCGTTCAGTCAGGCCGCCAACTACAAGAAGGAAGCGCTGCTCAAGCGCCATAAGATTTCCCCTCAGGACATTGCCGCCAAGGCCGGATTCATGGCGCTGGAAGAGCCGGAAACCTTCAAGCTCGTCATGGTCGTCAACGGCCCTGCCGTGCAGCAGCTCGTGAAGGAGAACACCGAACTTCTGGGCAAGGCTCAGAACGCCGTGGCCAACGGTCTCAAGATTCACGTAGGCCAGTGCGCCATGAACTCCTATCATGTGGAAAAGGACATGCTCTGGTCGTTCGTGGAAGTGGTGCCTTCCGCCACGCTCGATCTCGTGCAGCTGCAGAACTCCGGCTTTGCCTACATGAAGGTGTAGTTCCGGTTTTCCGGTAAGTCGTCTGCGGGCGGAAGGGTGAGCTCTTCCGCCTTTTTTCGTGCCTTTTTTCCGTTTGAGCGGCATGAAAGACTCTCTGCTCTCCGGCGCAGGGAGCGGAAAGCCCACGAAACGTTTCTTGAAAACGGCCTGGGGAACGGCGCGTTCCGCGCATTTTGCAGCGTTTTCCGCGGCGGGGCCGGGAGAGGGAAGCAGACCGGAAAAAGGGTGCAAAAAAGGCGCCGTTCCGCTGGAACGACGCCTTCTGCGTATTATGGAGCGTCAAAATCAGGCAATGGAGGAGCCGCTCGGCGCTTCGGCCGTGAGCAGGGAGAGGCCTCCGTCGAATTCGGCGGTGAGAATCATGCCCTGCGATTCAAGGCCGCGCAGCTTGCGGGGCGGCAGATTGGCCACCACCACGACTTTTCTGCCCACGAGGTCTTCGGGCTTGAAGTGGGCGGCAATGCCGGAGACGATCTGCCGGGGCTTTTCTTCGCCGAGGTCCACGTCGAAGCGCAGCAGCTTGTCGGCGTTGGGATGCTGTTCGGCTGCAAGAATGGTGCCCACGCGCAGGTCGAGCTTCTGGAAGTCGGCAAATTCGATGGGAGCCTTGGGGCCGGATTCTGCGGGAGCCGCCTTGGGGGCAGGAGCCTTCTTTTCCTTTTTGGGCTTGGCGGGGGCTTCTTCCTTTTCCATTTCCAGGCGGGGGAAGAGGTTGGAGGAAGAGGCTATTTCAAGACCGGTGCGAAGATGCATTCTGTAATGGAGCACGTCATTCAGGGCGGCTTCGGAAAGCGGTCCCTGCGGGCGGCCGAGCTGGGCCTGCATGGTGGCGGAGGAGGCGGGCATGACGGGCCAGATGAGGTAGGCCACCTTGTACATGTTTTCCAGCAGCGTGCGGATGACGGTGGAGAGCCGTTCGGTGTCGCCGTTCTTGGCGAGAGTCCAGGGAGCCTGTTCGTCCACGTACTTGTTCATGGCGCGAATGGCGGTCCACAGCGCGTCGAGGGCCTGGGAGAAGCGCAGTTCACCGAAGAGCTGCACGAAGTTGGCCGCGGCGTTGTCCGTGGTTTCGGAAAGAATGTCGTCGGCCTCGAGCTGATTGCCGAGGGCGGGAATTCTGCTTTCGAAGTACTTGGCGTTCATGGAAAGCACGCGGCTGAACAGGTTGCCGAGATCGTTGGCGAGATCGGCGTTCACGCGGGTGATGATGGCTTCGGGAGAATAGGAGGCGTCGGAGCCGAAGTTCATTTCACGCAGCAGGAAATAGCGGAAGGCGTCGAGACCGAAGTGCTCGGCGGCCTTGAGCGGATCGACCACGTTGCCGAGCGACTTGGACATCTTGGTGTCCTTGACGAGCCAGTAGCCGTGCACGTTGAGATGCTTGTAGAGGGGCAGGCCTGCGGCCATGAGCATGGTGGGCCAGAAAATGCCGTGGGGCTTCAGAATGTCCTTGGCCACAAGATGTTCGCCGGGCCAGTATTTTCTGTAGTTGCCGGACTCGTCGTTTTCATTGTCGGGCCAGCCGAGCGCCGTGATGTAGTTGGCCAGGGCGTCGAACCACACGTAGCTCACGTAGTCCTTGTCGAAGGGCAGCTCGATGCCCCAGGTGAGGCGGGACTTGGGGCGGGAGATGCAAAGATCTTCCAGCACGCCGCCTTCGAGCATGGCAAGCGCCTCGTTGCGGTAGCGTTCGGGACGGATGAAGTCGGGATGATCGAGAATGTACTGGCGCAGCGCGTCCTGATATTTGGACATCTTGAAGAAGTAGTTCTTCTCGCTGATGTATTCGGGCTTGGTCAGGTGCTGGGGGCAGAGGCCGTTTTCCAGTTCCTTTTCGGTGTAGAAGCGTTCGCAGCCGTAGCAGTAGTGACCGCCGTATTCGCCGAAGTAGATGTCGCCCTTGTCGTAGAGACGCTGGAGAAGCACCTGTACGGCCTTCATGTGGTCGGGATCGGTGGTGCGGATGAATCCGTCGTTTTCAATGCCGAGCTTGGGCCACAGGTTGCGGAACACGCTGGAAATGTCGTCCACGAAGGCCTGCGGCGTCACGCCTGCGGCGGTGGCGGCCTTGACTATCTTGTCGCCGTGTTCGTCGGTGCCGGTCTGCATCCGGGCGTCTTCGCCGAGCATTTTATGGAATCTTTTGAGCGTGTCGGCCACAATGGTGGAATACGCGTGACCGAGGTGAGGACGCGCGTTGACATAGTAGATGGGCGTTGTGATGTAGTAGGTTTTCACGACAACTCCTGAGGAAAGGGCGTTGATTCTTTGTCGATCTGCCGGAGCGGAAGAAGGAACTTCATGACGCTCCGAGGGAAAGAGGGGGACGATCGTGCGGTGCGTCCGTCAGTTTTTCTCCTGTTCGGGGGAGACGGCGTCCGGCGAGTCGGAAGGGCTTTTCGGTTCGCGCATCGGGCGGGGGCGACGGTTTTTGTCGTGCGCTTCCTGATGGTGATGCGGGCGTTTGCGGCGGTGCGTGGCCTCTTCGGAGTTCATCATGCTCGGTTCGTGGGAAACGGGCGCGGCGGCCTCTTCTCCGGGGTCGAGTTCCGCAAGATCGTCGTCGAGAGTTTCCGGTGCGGCGGAAACCACCATCATGCCGCTTGCCGCCTGCGTCTTCTGTTCCTTGGCGGAAGGGGAGGAGGGGCCTTCGGTACGGGTGGGCTTGAGAGCCTGCCAGTCTTCGAGACTCATTTCCGTTTCCTGGCCGCCGTCGGGCAGCACCACCACGGAATTGCGGAACATGTTGCTGCGCAGCACGCGCATGGGGCCTTCGGAGGTCTGATAACGCTTGCCGAGGCGCGGACAGCTTCTGTGGAAGGCGTCGTAGTTTTCCTGCTCGTAGCTCAGACAGCACAGCAGCCTGCCGCAGATGCCGGAAATTTTTGCCGGATTGAGAAAGAGATTCTGTTCCTTGGCCATTTTTATGGTCACGGGCGCGAACTTGTGCAGGTAGCGGCGGCAGCAGCACACCATGCCGCAGTTGCCGAGAGCTCCGAGCATCTGCGTTTCGTGGCGCACGCCTATCTGACGCAGTTCTATGCGGGTGCGGTACTGGCGGACGAGATCCTTCACGAGATCGCGGAAGTCGATGCGCGTGGGCGCGGTGAAGAAGAACACCATTTTGCTGCGGTCGAAAAGAATTTCCACGTCCACGAGCTTCATGTCGAGTCTGCGGTCGGCAATGCAGCGGCGGCAGAACTGATAGGCTTCCCTGGAGAGTACGGCGTTGTCCTGGGCCGCGAGTTTTTCCTCTTCCGTGGCGCGCCGTGCCGAGGGCATGGGCGAGGACGTTTCGGCGCCCTGTTCGCCGTCTTCGGTCTCCTGGCCGCTCATGCTCTGCACGGCCACGTTTGCCGCCTTGAGCACGCGTTCCATGTCTTCCTGCCAGGGTCTCTGCCAGACCACCTGGCCGCAGTTCAGGCCGCGTTCCGTCATGACCATGGCGCTGTCGCCCACGGCGAGGGGAGCCTCGTCCCCCGTGTCGTGCAGGCAGGCGAGCACCTGTCCGTACCGGCTGAAGCGTATGCCTATCGTCTGTTTCATAAGAGAATGAGAAAATTTTTGAGGATGAAAAAAGGCGGGCATGGCCCGCTGGGAATCCTGTGAAAGATACCCTTCCGGGAAAACACTTGTCAATGCCCGAAAAGCCGGGGACGCAGCCCTTCCGCTCGAACTCCGGCGCCTGTTCGCCGCCGTGTCCGCAAAGGAGACTTGAAGGCGCGGCGGGCAAAAGTTTCGCGCGTCACTTTGAGACCGCGGAGGCGTCGGCCGGAGTGATGACGGTTACCTCATGGGTTATGCTCGACGTTTTGCGCGCGGGAATTTCCAGACGCCATTCATAGAGGGAAAGTTCTTCATTGAAGTCCGCAGCGGGACGGCTTTTGGCTTTTGCGCTCATGCGCGCATTCCGCAGAATGGGAGCGGCTGCTTCCGCGCGAACCTCCACGGGCTTGTCGTGCCCGTTGAAAATGTCCGCTCTCCAGTGCCGCACTTCAACCTTTCCTCCCGCGGGAGCTTCCGTGTTATCGGCGGGCAATTCGTGCTTCTTTACCGTGACAAGCTGGTCCACGCCGAAGGAAAGCCGGCGGTCCCCCGGCGTCGTGCGCAGAACGCCGCGCGCGTTTTCCGTTCCATCCACCATGAAAGCGGCCTGTCCTGCGGGCAGAAGCGGCAGGGATTCTTCGTCGAGCACGGCCGTAATCCAGGCTCTGCCGTCTTCCGTGGGGCGGACAAGGCGGAAGAAGGACGCTTCGAATTCGTGGGAATCCACGGGTCTTGCGGCGCGCGCTCCGGCAGGCACGTTCACTCTGCCCAGGTTCCAGCGCAGACCCGAGGCATGGGACAGCACGGAAGCTCCGGCCGGCATGGCCTCGTCGTTGCCTGCAGCCGCCCGGGCGGCCATGAGATTCATGCTTTTTGCGGCTCTGACGTTTTCGCCGCCCATGATCCATTCGGGAAGGGGAGGCGGCGTGACGCTGCGGAAATCTTCGGTGGAGGAAAGGGTTACGGCCACGTCGTTCCAGTCTGCGCCGCTGCCCTGCCTGAGCACGGCTTCCATGGCGATGACCACTTTGCCCTCGTCCTGCTCGGCCCTGACGAGGTAGCGCGGCTGCCAGCCCGCGTCGTTCAGATAATACGACCAGCGCACGGGCACGGGTTCCGTGCCCGTGCCCGACGTGTGAAGCGTGCATTCGATCATGCCGTCGTTCCGGCCGCCCAGTTCTTCCAGCCTCTGCTCAAGCGACTTGCGCCTGGCGGCAAGGTCGCGCAGCGAGGCGGCAAGGGAGGCATCCTTCACGGCGATTTCTTCCAGCCTTGCCGCGAGATTTTTCTCCTGTGTTTCCCGACCGGCCTCATCGGAGACGGGAGACTTCCGAAGGCTTTGGAACTGTCTTTCATAGGTCAGATTCTCCCGTCTTGCCCTGAGAAGGGCGGCTTCGTCGTCCAGGGCGTTCAGCTCACGGCGTAGTCCGTCCACGCCGGACGGGAGTTCTCCTTTCCGCATTTCGGCAGTCCAGCCCTCCGCCGTGCCCTTTGCGAGGGAAAATTCCAGACTTCCTTCATCGGCTCCGGCCGGAAGGCGGAGCACGATGTTCCCCCCTTCCGGCCGTATGGTCTCCTCCTCCGTGACGAGGGCTCCCGCCGGATACAGCACCACGGAAACGGGGCGGGCCTGTGCCGGCATGGAAGAGAACAGAGCCATTGCTGTCAGAAGGAGGAGACGGAGTTTCATGGTCAGGCCTCGCTGAGAATGGAGTTCAGAAAGTCGCGGCGCTTTTTCCGCTCTTCCATGAGAAACGCTCCGGTGATGGACGCGGGATTCCGCATGATTTCCTCGGGCGTGCCGGAAGCGATGATGGTGCCGCCGTTTTCGCCGCCGCCGGGACCGAGATCCAGAATGTGGTCGGCGGAGAGAATGACGTCGGTGTTGTGCTCGATGACCCCCACGGTGGCGCCGCGGTCCACGAGACGATGCAGCACGTTGATGAGCTTGCCCACCTCGTGCATGTGCAGGCCGGTGGTGGGTTCGTCGAGAATGTACAGGGTGCGCGGCAGGGATTTCTTGCCGAGTTCACGGGAAATCTTGATGCGCTGGGCCTCGCCTCCGGAAAGCGTGGTGGCCGCCTGTCCGAGGCGTATGTAGCCGAGACCCACATCTTCCAGCACGCCGAGCCTGCGTTCGAGCGCGGGGTAGCTTGAGAAGAAATCCCGGGCTTCGTGCACGGTGAGGTCGAGCACTTCGGAGATGTTCAGATCCTTGTAGCGCACTTCCAGGGTTTCCCGGTTGAAGCGGCGGCCCTTGCACACGTCGCAGGTAACGAAGATGTCGGGCAGAAAATGCATTTCCACGCGAATCTGTCCGTCGCCCTTGCAGGTTTCGCAGCGGCCTCCTGACACGTTGAAGCTGAAGCGGCTTGCCGTGTAGCCGCGCTTTTTGGCATCCGGCGTCATGGCGAAAATCTTGCGTATGTCGTCGAACACCTTGGTGTAGGTGGCCGGATTGGAACGCGGCGTGCGGCCGATGGGCGTCTGATCAATGGACACGATGCGTTCTATCTGCTCGAGTCCCTCCATGCCTTTCATGGGACCGGGCTGTTCGGTGCGCAGGCCGCAGTGACGTGCCACGCGCCGGTAGAGCGTGTCTATGACGAGGGAGCTTTTGCCCGAACCGGACACGCCGGTCACGCAGGTGAGAACGCCGAGAGGAATGGCGCAGTCGATGTTCTTGAGGTTGTTGGTGGTCACGCCGCGCATTGTGAGGAACTTGTCGGATTTTCTCCGGCTTTCCGGCACGGGAATGGTGAGGTCGCCGCGCAGGTAGCGTGCGGTGAGGGTGTCGGAGTTCTTGATGAGTTCCTTCACCGTGCCGGCAAACACGAGTTCGCCGCCCTGAGAACCGGAGCCGGGGCCCATTTCGAGCACGGTGTCGGCCTCGCATATGGTGGCCTCGTCGTGTTCCACCACAAGCACGGTGTTGCCCCGCTGCTGAAGGCTGCGCAGGGTGCGTATGAGCCTTTCGTTGTCGCGCGGGTGCAGACCGATGGAAGGCTCGTCGAGCACGTATGTCACGCCCACAAGACCGGAACCGAGCTGTGAGGCCAGACGTATGCGCTGGGCTTCGCCGCCGGAGAGCGTGACCATGGAGCGGCCGAGCGTGAGGTATTCGAGTCCCACGTTCACCATGAAGCCGAGGCGGAAGGTGAGTTCCTTGATGAGCGGCTCGGCAATGAGGGCGTGGCGGCCGGTAAAGGAGAGGCCTTTCACCCATTCGAGGGCGCGTTCGATGGAAAGATTGCAGAATTCCTCGATGTTGAGTCCGTTCACGCGCACGGAAAGAGCCTCTCTGCGGAGACGGGTGCCGTGACAGGTGGGACATTCCACCTCGTAGCTGTAGCGGCTGAGAATGTCGCTCCAGGCGTCGCCTCTCTTCATGCGCTGCTCAAGAAGGTACATGACTCCGGGCCAGTGCGAGGTGGAAAGCGGTTCGGCAGTTTCGTCGCGGTTGAGGCTCGTGCCGCCCATGAAGTTGCGGCGCAGGCTTCCCGTGCGGGTGATGCCGCCAGCCTCGCCGTTGAAGAGCGCTTTTCTGGCCTTGTCGGAAAAGTCCTTGAGCGGCGTGTCCATGGTAAAGCCCTGACGCTCTCCGAGCGCTTCGAGGGCCTTGCCTATTTTGGCCATGAAGTAGGGCGAGGAGAAGGGAGCAAGCGCGCCCTTTCTTAGGGAAAGCGATTCGTCCGGGGCAATGAGTCCCTCGTCGAAGGCCACCACCGTGCCTATGCCTAGGCACTGGGGGCACGCGCCCTGAGGGCTGTTGAAGGAAAAAAGCTGCGGCGAGGGAATGGGCGCGGTCACATGGCACTTCGGGCACACGGATTCCGTGGAATGAACGATGTCGGGCCTGCCGGGCACGCTTACGATGACGCGGCCCTTGCCGTAGCGCAGGGCCAGTTCCACGGAGTCGGCAAGGCGCGTGCGCATGTCGTCCTTGATGACGAGGCGGTCCACCACGAGATCTATGCTGTGCTTCTTGTTCTTGTCGAGGGCGGGCACTTCGTCCAGATTGTATATCTGCGCCTCTTCGCCGAGCGTGGCCACGCGCACGCGCACGAAGCCTTCGGCGCGCAGCTTCTTGAACCTGTCGGCGTGCGTGCCTTTCTGCAGCTCCACGAGGGGAGCCATGAGCATGATGCGCTCGCCTTCGGGCATGTTCATGATGTCGGCAATGATTTCGTCCGAAGCGCGGGCTTCTATGGGAGCGCCGCAGTGCGGACAGTACACCTTGCCGAGCCTGGCGAAGAACACGCGCAGAAAGTCGTAAACCTCCGTCACCGTGCCCACGGTGGAACGGGGGTTGTGCGCGGTGGTCTGCTGTTCCAGGGAAATGGCCGGAGAGAGTCCTTCAATCTTGTCCACCAGAGGCTTGTCCATTTTGGGCAGGAACATTCTGGCGTAGGTGGAAAGCGATTCCACGTAGCGGCGCTGTCCCTCGGCATATACGATGTCGAAGGCGAGAGTGGACTTGCCCGAGCCTGAGGGGCCGCACACCACCACGAGCTTGTCGCGGGGAATATCGACGTTGACGTTTTTGAGATTGTGCTGGCGGGCTCCTTCGATATGAATGCAGGGGCCCTCTGTTTTTCTGGGGGTCATGGTTGTCCTTGTTGTTCTCGGCGTGGCGGAAGGCCGCCCGAAAAGACGCCGGTTCAGCGCCGGCCCTTTTTCAGAACGGTGACGCGGCGCACCACGTTTTCATAATAGGGATCATGTTCGTCTATGGCAACGGAGCGGCGGCGGCTTTTCATACGCAGGAGAATGACGTCGAGCTTCTGCATCTGACGCACCTTTTCGGCGCCCTCCTCGCAGTGCTCAAGCAGGTCGAGAATGGTGTTTATTTCCTTGCGTTCCGCCAGTTCCGGAGGCAGATACCCCGAGTTTTTGAGTACCTTGTAGGCCATGCGCAGTTCTTCCGGCACGGCGCTGTCGTCTTCGAGATTGAGGGGCTTGCCTTCGCCGGGAAGATGATCGAAGGCTCCTTGCTTCTGAGCCTCCCGAATGCGGCGTTCGGCCTGATCGGCCATGAAATGCAGGAAACTTTCCGCCATGCTGTCCTCCCTTGCGATACCGTTTTCCTATACCCCGGCGAAGAGGCTTTTTCAATGTCCGTCGGGGGGAGGCGGCGGGAAAAGGACGGCGGACTTTGCGCCCGGAACGAAAAGAGGCGACGGCTCCCGTTGTGAGGGAAGGAGCCGTCGCCGGTAAGGAGAGAAGCGGGTAAACGCGGGTAAGGCAGGGCGATTGCGACAAGCGTGACGGAAAGCGTCCGCTACCGGGAAAGATAGCGCCGGTAGTCGATGCCGTATTTCTTCATTTTGTAATAGAAGATGCGGTAGGTGATGTCGATGTCGCGCGCAGCCTGATGAATGTTGCCGTGACTGCGAACGAGGGCCTCTTCCAGACGCTTTTTTTCAAGCTGTCCCACTTCCTCATGGAAGCCCATGGGATGCCTGCCCGTTTCCCGGGGAGTGTCGTCCATGTCAACGGGGCGCAGGGACGGGGGCAGATGGCAGGGGCATACGAGGTCGCCTTCGCAGAGCAGCACGGCGCGTTCCATGGCGTTCTGCAGTTCGCGCACGTTGCCGGGCCAGTGCCAGGCGAGCAGGGCGTCGGCGGCCTGCGGGGAAAGCCGCTTGGCCGGGCGGCCGTAGCTGCGGGAGAAAAGATGCAGGAAATGTTCCGCAAGGGGCAGGATGTCGTCCTTTCTGTCGCGAAGCGGCGGCAGGAAGAGGGGAAACACGTTGATGCGGTAATAAAGATCCTCACGGAACAGTCCCTGTTCCACCAGTTTTTCCAGAGGCTGATGCGTGGCGCATATGAGTCTCACGTCAACCTTGATGGGGCGTTCGCTGCCGAGCCGCACGATTTCGCGTTCCTGAATGGCGCGCAGCACCTTGGCCTGGGCGGGAAGCGACAGATCGCCTATTTCGTCGAGAAAGAGCGTGCCGGTGTCGGCCTGTTCGAACACGCCGCGCCTTGCCTGCTGGGCTCCGGTAAAGGCACCCTTCTGCCAGCCGAACAGTTCGCCTTCCACGAGATCGGCGGGAAGGGCGGCGCAGTTGAGGCGTATGAACGGGCGGGAGGCTCTGGCGCTGCACTGATGAATGGCCGAGGCCATGAGTTCCTTGCCGGAACCGGATTCGCCGCGCAGAAGCACGGTGGTCTGACTTGGTGCCACCTGCGCCACGTGATGCAGCACATGGTTCATGGACTTGGAAAGCACCACGATGGAGGGCATGGCCTGAAGCACGGAAGGCAGGGGTCTGTCGTCCTGTCTGGTGTAGTGCGTGGCCTGGCGCACCATGTCTTCCTGCAGGCAGGCCACCTGATGCCCCACGAGTGCGGCCACGACTTCCAGCAGGCGGCAGCGCAGCAGCAGAATTTCGTGATCGGCCATGGGGGTATCCACGCTGAGCGTGCCTACGGTGACGCGGCCGGAACCCGGTTCGCCGGAGCGTTCCTGCGTGGTCACGGGTACGCATATGAAGGCGAGAGTGCGGAGCTGTTCTTCGCTGCGTTCGAAAAGGCGGTTCAGAAAGTCGGGGTGGCTTTTCATACAGTCCACGATGATGGGCTTGCCCGAAGCGAACACCTGTCCCGTAATGCCCTTGCCCGGGGCGTAGGTGAGGTGGGGAACGGAGGTCTGTCCCTCGGCCATGGACAGGTGAAGGCTGCCGTTTTCCGGATTCTGTACCACGATGTGGGGGCGCTCGAAGGGCATGTCTCCGGCAAGAGCGCCGAGTACGCGGCGCAGCACTTCCCGGAAGGGAAGGCCCGGTTCAAGGCAGTGCACGATGTGACGCAGGCTGTCCAGATAAGGTTCGAACGAGGAGGGAGTGAAGTCGTGGTCGGACATGGGAGTGATCCGTGGGGCGTTTGCCGCCCGTGAAAAAGTTGCCGGCAGGACGAAGTTCGCTGTCGGATGGCCGGACGCGGGGGCCGCACCCGCGTCCGGTGGAAGCGGAGCGTCAGCTCCGAACGCCGGAAAGCACGCTTTCGAGGCGTTCGAGCGCCGCTTTGGTAAGGGAAGGAGTGTTGAAGGCCGTAAGACGCACGTACCCTTCGCCGCTGGCGCCGAAGCCCACGCCCGGCGTGCACACGACGGCGGCCTTTTCGAGCAGCAGGTCGAAGAAGGACCACGAATCCATGCCGCCCGGGGTTCTGAGCCACACATAGGGGGAATGCACGCCGCCGAAGGCTTCAAGACCGAGCTTGGCGCAGGTTTTGAGCATCATGTCGGCGTTGCCCTGATAAACGGCGAGAACGTCCTTCATCTGAGTTCTGGCCGGTTCCATGAAGGCGGCTTCGGCGGCTCTCTGCACGATGTAGGGGCAGCCGTTGTATTTGGTGCACTGGCGGCGCAGCCACATGTCGTGCAGGTGCAGAACGGTGCCGTCTGCCGTGCGGGCCGTAAGCTTTTTGGGCACCACGGCGTAGCCGCAGCGAAGGCCCGTGAAGCCGGCGGTCTTGGAGAGGGAGCGGAACTCCACGGCCACTTCCTCAGCACCGGGGATTTCGTAGATGCTGCGGGGAATGGACTCGTCGCGCACAAAGGCTTCGTAGGCGGCGTCGAACATGATGAGCGAGTCGTTTTCGCGGGCGTAGTTCACCCACTTTTCAAGCTCTTCGCGGTTCAGCACCGTGCCGGTGGGGTTGTTGGGGCTGCACAGGTACACCACATCGACGCGCTTTTCGGGAAGCGCCGGATGGAAGTTGTTTTCCCTGGTGCAGGGAAGATACACTATGGAGCTCCAGCGGCCGTTTTCATGCACGCCGCCGCGGCCCGCCATGGCGTTGGAATCCTCATAGACGGGATAGACGGGATCGGTGAGGGCTATGACGGCGTCGTTGCCGAAAAGCTCCTGAAAGTTGCCCACGTCGCTCTTGGCGCCGTCGCTGATGAAGATTTCATCGGCGTCGAGCGAAACGCCGCGGGAGAGATAGTCGTGCCTGAGAATGGCCTCGCGGAGGAAGGCATAGCCCTGTTCCGGGCCGTAGCCGCGGAAGGTTTCGGCCCGGCCCATTTCGTCCACGGCCTTGTGCAGGGCCTCGATGACGGCGGGAACCAGCGGCTGGGACACGTCGCCTATGCCGAGGCTGATGACGTCGGCCTCGGGGTGTTTTTCCTTGTACACGCGAACCCTGCGGGCGACCTCGCTGAAGAGGTAGCTGCCGGAAAGGCCCGCGTAGGCGCTGTTGATGCTGCGCATTATGTTCTCCAGTTGTCCGGCGGGGCCGGACAGGTTGCAATCGAAAGGGGATCAGGCCGTAACAGACGGCACGGGGAAGGTCATTTCCGTGTTTTTCTGCATGGTCCACACGCCGCAGGGGCACACGCCCGCGCACACGCCGCAGCCAATGCAGCGTTCGGGATCGGACACGTAGGCGAAGTGTCCGTCCATTTCCACGCGGGAAATGGCCTTTTCGGGGCAGGATTGCAGACACATGCCGCAGTCGCGGCAGGAGCCGCAGCTCACGCAGCGGTAGTAGTCCTCGGCCGGGGAGGGCAGATCTTCCTTGTGCACGCGCGAGAAGTATTCGAGGCTGAGGCGGGAGGATGCCGTGTCGCGCCTGTCGGCTTCGCGCAGGGGGCGTCCCGTCATGTAGGCGTGGGCCGCTTCGGCCGCGCGGGCGCCGGAGCCGATGGCGGAAACCAGAAGGCCGGGCTTCACCACGTCGCCTGCGGCGAACACGCCGGGAAGAATGCTCATGTTCTCATCCGGCACCACCCAGCTTCCGCGGAAGGTGCGCACGCCCTCGGGCAGGAAGTCGATTTCCGGTTCGTCGCCGATGGTGATGATGACCATGTCGCCGGGAACAAGACGGCCCTTGTCGTCCCAGATGCCTTCTTCCGTGATCCTGCTGGTCATGAAGGGCCATACGAGCTTTCCGCCCAGAGATTCGATGTGGGCTATTTCCTTTTCAAAGGCGGCGGGCTTCTGCACGTCCACGCACGTGACGTGTTCCGCGCCTTCGGCGTAGGCGCCGGCCGCGGCGTCCATGCCCGCGTTGCCGCAGCCTATGACGATGACGTTCTTGCCCGTGGCGGGATGTTCGCCCTTGTTCACGGCCTTCAGGTAGTCGATGCCGCCTATGATGCGTTCCTTGCCGGGCCAGTTGAACATTCTGGCCCTGGTGCCGCCCACGGCCACGATGACGGCGTCGTTTTCCCTGCGAAGGGCGGCGAACTTGTCGCCGTCCACTCGGCAGGAGGTCACGAAGGAAACGCCCATCTTTTCGATGCGGGCTATTTCCGAGGTGAGAAGGTCGTGGTTCAGGCGTTCGCGGGGAATGACCTGCTCTATTTTGCCGCCCACCACGGAATCGGCTTCGTACACGGTGACGTCGTGGCCCTTTCTGGCCAGCTGCCACGCGGCGGAAAGACCGGCCACGCCGGAGCCTATGACGGCCACCTTCTTTCCGGTGCGCACGGAAGGCTTTTCCACGGTGAGGGAGGCGGATTCAAGGCCGAGGGGACCTATCTGAATGGGCGAGTCGATGAGGCATCCGCGGGTGCAGGCATCCATGCAGGGGTTGGGGCACACGCTGCCGCATACCGAGCCGGGGAAGGGGGAATAATCCAGAACGAGGCGGAGCGCTTCTTCCGTGCGGCCTTCGCGCAGCAGGTTGTAGCGCTTCTGCGTGGGAATGTGCGCCGGGCAGGCGTGTTCGCAGGGAGCGGCCGTGGCGGCGTTGTCCCATACGGGCACGCGCAGGCGGAAGTCGCCGCGTTCCACAAGTCCGTTCACGCGGAAGTCGTCCTTCACCACGTCGCTGAAAATGCCGCCCTTCACCCAGTTTTCGGCGCGGTAGGCGGAAACGCTCATGCGGTTCTTCTTGTCGCTGCTTCTGGCGGGAACGAGCTTGCGCCATTCGTTCCAGTTGCTGAGCGCGGCAAGGGCGTCTTCGCGCTTCACCGCGGCCAGAAAAACCTTCATGCCGTCGGAAAGGAAGGCAACGTCGTTTTCGTCGAGATCGCGCACGGCCACGTCGTTTTCGGCGTAGGAACCGGGATTGCCGCGGAAATAGACCACGCCGCCCACCATGCCCACGCAGGCTCTCTCGCCGAGCACGGAAGCGCCTTCGGGGGTGTCGAGTCCGCAGACCACCATTTTGCCGCCGCCCATGAATTCACAGGGGAAGGAGCCGGTTCCGTCGAGAATCCACAGTTCGGGTTCGGGGTAGAGGGGGTCGTGCTTCATGAGGGAGCCGGTACGGGTGCCCGCACGGCCGCCTATGTAGATGACGCCGGAAGCGGCGCAGTGACCGGCGGTGTCGCCGGCATCGCCTCTTACGGTGATGCGGGCGCCGGAGTTGAGCCAGCCCACGTCGGCGGGGGCGGAACCGTCCACCACGATTTCGGTGTTGTCGAGACCCATGCAGCCCACGCGCTGACCGGGGTTGGTCACATGGAAGTGCAGGGTGCGGCCTTCGGCGTTCCACAGCGGGCCGCCGATGTCGTGCTGACCGGACGCATGGATCTCGAACTGCGTTTCGCCACGGGCCACGGCCTCACCGATGGCCATGAGCAGATCCTGCGTGGACATGCGTTCGTGCTGAACGAGAGTATCTATGGAAAACATTGCGTTGCCTTTTTAGGATGAGGTTCCGGGTGAAGGACCGGGATGTGCCGGTTCGGCGCGGGAAATCAGCAGGCGTAGGCTATGCCGAGCTTTTCGGCCACGGCATGGTCGGTGGCCACCAGGGCGTCGGAGCGGCCCACGGGCAGGGAGCTGTTTCCGATGGGGGCCATGAGCTTGCGCAGTTCGCTGTCGAAGGCGAGCACGTAGTCCACAATGGCCTGTGCCCCTCTGTCCACGTCGAGCCGCGCCACGAGGCGCGGATCCTGCGAACAGATGCCGTTGGGGCACAGACCCGTGGAACAGTTGTTGCAGCGGCCGTTCTCGTTGCCCACGCATCCGAGAAGCTGGATGAGAAGCTTGCCGATGAACACGCCGTTGGCGCCGAGGCATATCATCTTGAAGGCATCGGCAGCCGCGTTGCCGGTGAGGCCCACGCCGCCGCCGGCCCAGAGGGGAATCTGACCCTGAAGGCCCTGCCGCACGGCCGCCAGGTAGCAGTCGCGCAGTTTGGAGACCACGGGGTGTCCGGTGTGGTCGAGGGAAACCTCGTTGGCCGCGCCGGTGCCGCCCTGAATGCCGTCGATGAAAAATCCGCCGCAGATGCGGTAGGGATCACGCAGAAGGTTGTTGTACACGGACACGGACGTGGCCGAGGCCGCGCACTTGATGGCCACGGGCACACGGAAGCCGAAGGCCGCGTTGAGGGAGAGGTGCATTTTCTGCACGGATTCCTCAATGGAGTAGAGGCCCTGATGGTTCGGCGGAGAATGCAGGGTGGACTTGGGCACGCCGCGGATGGCCTGAATGTGGGGGGCCACCTTGGAGGCGGGCAGAAGGCCGCCGTCGCCGGGCTTGGCGCCCTGGCCTATTTTGATGAGCACGCCTGCGGGGTCCACCTTCATGCGGGGCAGAGCCTTGACTATGCGGTCCCATCCGAAGTGGCCGGAGGCGATCTGAATGATGAAATACTTGAGCTTGTCGGACTCCATGAGCCGTACGGGCATGCCGCCCTCACCGGAGCTCATGCGCACGGGCAGGCCGCATTCCTCGTTGAGGTAGGCGGCGGCCATGGCAATGGCTTCCCAGGCGCGGGTGGAAAGGGCACCAATGGACATGTCGCTGAAGATGAGCGGATAAATCCAGTTCACGGGCGGGGTGTGTCCGGTCTTCACGAGCTTGCCGTCGCGCACCTGCAGTTCCGAGGCGAGGTCGCGGGAGGGAAGCACGCGGCCCAAGGGCGCGCGCATGTCGAAGGTATGGCGTTCGGAATCGAGCGCGGGGTCGGTCATCTGGCTGATGCGGCCCACCACAATGGCGTCGAGGGTGCGCTGCGTGTTCAGGTTGGTGCGGCCGCCGCGGCGTATGGGGCCGTTCACGCGGGCGATGACGGGAATGCGCTGATCGGGGTTGCGCTCGGGATGAATGGCGTCGTTGGGGCACACCTTGGCGCAGAAGCCGCAGCCCACGCACAGATGGGCGAGGTCGGTCTTCTGACGGATGACGGGCCGGGCGAGATGCTTCTTTTCCGGATCGGGCCAGGGCTTTTCGGAAACCGTGAGGTCCTGCCGCATCATGCGCACTTCAATGGCGTTCTGCATGCACTGGGCCACGCAGCTGCCGCACATGGTGCAGCGGGTGGGATCGTAGCGGATGATCCAGCGAAGATCGTCCGTGCAGTTGTCGAGAGCCTTTACTGTCTGCATATATGCACCCTCAGGTCGTTGTCGATGACAATGGTTTCCCTTTCGCCGGGGTAGATGTCCGTGGAAACGTCACGGTCGGGCATGATGGCGTTGAGTCCGCACACTTCGGAGGAAATGGCCAGCATGTCCTTGGTGCGGCCGACGACTACGGGGCGCAGCTTCTTGGAATCGCAGCAGGTCATCATGCGGCCGTCGGGCAGCATGGCGATGATGGCGTTGGGGCCGTTGATTTCGAGGTGGGCGAGCGTTTCGCGGATGATGCGGAGCACTTCGGCGTCCTCACGCTTGTCGATTTCGGCAAAGGGCAGGGGCGTGATGACGTGCTTGTAGTATTCGATGGGCCACTTGAGCTCGTTGAGCACGTAGTGCAGGGTGTAGAGAAGGCACTGCGAGTCGGATTCGAAACCGGTGTAGCCGCGATGCAGGGATTTCTGAAATTCCCTGTTCTTGGTGTAGAAGGTGTTTTCGCCGTTGGCGCAGAGTGTGTAGCCCTGAAGGAAGAAGGGATGGGCCGCGTAGCGCACGATGTCGTAGTTGGTGTTCTGACGGCACTGGGTGACGATGTTCTTGGCAAGAAGCGGGCAGGAATCGTCCCACAGGCGGAAGTAGGTGGCTATGTCTCTGGGATCGCCTATTTCCTTGAGGGTGAGGGTGTCGGGCCAGAAGGAGTACACGAAGCCTTCGTCGTGCTCCTCGAGCATGGAACGCAGGGCCAGACGGGTGTCGAGCAGAAGAGCGGCCTTTTCCTCGTCGCTGCTGTAGCGGTAGTGGGGCGGATAGTCGTAAACGCGGAAGAGGTAGCGTTCCATGGGACGGATGTCCAGCCCGGGACGCGCGTCATACTTGGGCGTCCAGCTGAAAAGCAGGGAAAAATGATGCTCGGCCATGTAGTCGTCCACGGCGCGCATGCCCTCGCGGGTGCAGGCCGCGGAAAGCAGGGGCCTGTCCTTCCACTCGGCGAAAGGCCCGGCCAGGTCCTGCATGACCATGGCAAAGCCGGAATTGTCGTGCCCTTCCTGCTGCGGAAGCATGAGCTCGAGCGCGCTGCGCGGCCCGATGGGCGTTAAGCTCTTTATCGACCCTATTCTGCACATGTTGTTGTCCTCAATATCCCCGACCGCTCGTTGGAACGATAACGGCCTGCGATGCGTATTTGTACTGCGTCATCCGCTTAAGAGGGGCAGACCTTCCTGTGCGGTCTGCCCCTTCGCGACATGGCTCTTTCATTTCGGAGAGGAGAACGGGCGGGAACCCTGCCGGTTCCCGCGCCGTTTCATCAATGCGTCCACATAAGTTCGGCGTAGCTGGGCATGGGCCAGTCGGAACTGGACATGATGGATTCCAGCTTGTCGGCAAAGCCGCGGCATTCGTTCATGGCGGGGAGCACTTCGTCACGGGCGATGAGGGCGGCCTTTTCCGCTTCCGAGGTTTCGGCGAGCACCATGCGCTTTTCATCCAGCTTGCGCAGGGCGACCATGAGGCTTTCGGTGGAGGAAGCGAGCAGTTCCAGATAAGAGGTCTGGGCGGCGGGCACCTTGCCCATGGCGGCGCGGGTGCGGTTCACCATTTCGGCGGCCGCGCTCTGAGCCTTCATGGCGGCGGGCACGATGAGGGTGCGTCCCATGCGGCTTGCGGTGGCGGCTTCGATGCCTATGGTCTTGGCGTAGTTCTCGAACAGAATCTCCTGGCGGGAGAGGCATTCGCGTTCGGTGAGAATGCCCTGGCGGGAGAAGGTGGAAAGAACGTCGGGATCGCTGTAGTGCTCAAGGGCCTGCACGGTGTTGGCGTAGTTGGGCAGACCGCGCTTTGCGGCTTCCACGGGCCATTCTTCGGTGTAGCCGTTGCCGTTGAACACGATGGGGGCATGTTCGGTGAACAGGTCGGTGAGCAGGCTCTGCACGGCGCTGTTCAAATCCTTGCCCGCGGCAACGTCGGCTTCGAGGCGGTCGGCGATGTCTTCAAGGGCGCAGGCCACGGCGGCATTGATGGCGATGTTGGCCGGAGCGATGGACTGCGAGGAACCCACGGCGCGGAATTCGAACTTGTTGCCCGTAAAGGCGAAGGGGCTGGTTCTGTTGCGGTCGGAATAGTCGCAGGGCATGGGGGGCAGCACGTCAACGCCGATGTTCAGCGTGGGCTTGGCCTTCTTGGTGCAGGAGCCGTCGCCGGTGAAGGAACGGACCACTTCGGCCAGCTGATCGCCGAGGTACACGGAAATGATGGCCGGCGGCGCTTCGTTGGCGCCGAGTCTGTGATCGTTGCCGGCGCCGATGGTGCCGAGGCGCAGCACGGCGGAGTGCTTGTGCACGGCGCGCAGCACGGCGGCCAGGAAGACCAGGAACTGCGCGTTGTCCTGAGGCGTGTCGCCGGGCTTGAGAAGGTTGTTGCCCTCGGAGTCGGAAAGCGACCAGTTGTTGTGCTTGCCGGAACCGTTCACGCCCTCGAAGGGCTTTTCATGCAGAAGGCACATGAAGCCGTGACGCGGCGCGATGTAGCGCATGAGGTTCATGACCAGCATGTTGTGGTCGGTGGCGATGTTCACCTTTTCATAGAGGGGAGCAAGCTCGAACTGGGCGGGCGCCACTTCGTTGTGACGGGTCTGGGCGGGAATGCCGAGACGGTACAGCGTGTGTTCGAGGTCTTCCATGAAGGCCATCACGCGGGAGGGAATGGAACCGAAGTAATGATCTTCCATTTCCTGACCCTTGGGGGTGGTGGCGCCGTAGAGGGTGCGGCCGGTCATGATGAGGTCGGGACGCCTGGCGGCAAGGGCCTTATCGACGAGGAAGTATTCCTGTTCGGGGCCGACCTGGGCATCCACGCGGGTGGCACGGGTGTTGCCGAACAGGCGCAGAATGCGCAGAGCCTGACGGGACACCGCGGACACGGAGCGCAGCAGCGGAACCTTGCGGTCGAGGGCTTCGCCCGTGTAGGAATAGAACATGGTGGGCACGTGCAGGGTGTGGCCGATGAGGAACACCGGAGAGGTGGGGTCCCAGGCGGTGTAGCCGCGGGCCTCGAAGGTGGAGCGCAGGCCGCCGGAAGGGAAGCTGGAGGCATCCGGTTCGCCGGAAAGCAGGGTCTTGCCGGAGAAGCAGCTGATCATCTTTCCGTCCACGGGCTGGAGGAAGGCGTCGTGCTTTTCCGCAGTAAGGCCGGTGAGGGGATGGAACCAGTGGGTGTAGTGGGTGGCTCCGCGGGAAACGGCCCAGTCCTTCATGGCATTGGCCACGGTACCGGCAATGGCGGGATCGAGGCGGGTGCCGTTCAGAATGGTCTGCTCAAGGTTCATGTACACGTCGTGGGGCAGATGCCGGCACATGGTGTCGAGAGTGAACACGTCGCAGCCGAAATATTCGTCGTCATGCCTTGGCGCATTGGAACTTGACATGTTTGTTAACTCCTTTAGGAAAGGCTTCGTGTCATTTTCTGACATTCCTAAAGCAAGAAGCGTGCCAAATTCGATATTTTTTATTTAACATATGAAAATAAAATGAAATATTTTTATGTTTGCTTTTTCTGGAAAAAGCGGGTGGCAGCATTTTCGACCAAAACGTAGAAAAAATACCGGGGCTGAATTGGACAAAATTGTCATATTTTTCAGGATTGTTCTGTAATAATCGTTTAAATTCAGATGGTTGTCATGAAAAATGAAAAAAACTACATTTAGGTGGATTTTAGGGGTGACACATTGGTACCATTCCGGCAGGGGAAACGGGAAAGGAATATTTTCGACATAAAGGTAGAAAATGTGCGGCTGTCGTAAGAGAGGGCTCGGAGCTGTTCAACAACCCGCAAGGCGGGAGGAGACTTTCCGGGCGCGGAGAGGCATTCTTTTAAAGAAGAAACCCGGATGGCGCAAAGAAGAGGCCCGAACGGCAAAGAGGGAATGATGACGGCCGATTAGTCAATGACAACGCTGTCGTGGAACAGACGCTCCGGGCGGAACCTCCTTTGCCGGACGACGGATAGGCGCAAAGGCGGACAGCTCGGAGGCATGTTGAAAACCGGTTTTATTCCGGACGGCGTTTTCACCCGTCCGGAAGGTCCTTTTTGAAAAGAACTCTTCCGCTTCTGGGGCTTTCAACGCCGTTTCGAGTCGGCGTCCTGCGGAGCGAAAGCCGCTTTGGTCGTGCCGTCTTCGTTGTTGCGCTGCGGAACGCATGAACCGTGCCTGTTCTCCGCCGTTGTCCGAACACGGAGAAAAGCGGCGGGGCCGCAGACCTGCCTTTCCCACGGGAAGGCAGCAGCCTTGTCCGAAGCGTCTCCGGGCATGTCAGCCGTAAAGGAGAGCGGAAAACGAGGGGCGTCGTCCGGCATGATTATCGGAGACGTGTCGAAAAAAAGGCGTCAGAATGACGGGTGATGAGGTCCGTTGCGTCCGGGGCCGGTTCCGCAGGAGAAAGGAGGATGGCGTGCCCTTTCTTGCCTGCCGGAATTTTTTTCCGTACCATGCCGTTTATGAAAAACGCGAGGTGAGTCATGCCCGTTCGCTGTCCGTTCTGTAAGAGTTCCGATGTGTGCAGGGATAATCGCTACCGTGTGCTCGGCACCACGGCGGGCGGCGTGGGCGGTGCGGCCGCGGGCGTGTCCGGCATAAGTGCGGGAGCGGCAGCAGGGGCCGCCATAGGTTCCGTGCTTCCGGGACTCGGCACGGCCATAGGCGCGCTTGCGGGCGGCCTCGTGGGCGCCGTGACGGGAGCGGCTTCCGGGGCCGTCATGGGCAATCGGGCGGGACACGCCATGGACAACAAGTACAACAGGCATCTTTACCGCTGCCGCAGATGCGGCAAGCTTTTTGCCGCGTAGCCGGACGGATTCGTGCTTTTTCCTGTGCGGCTTTCCGCCTGCGGCCGGGCACTTCGCCGCTGTTGCGGCGTCGTTTTTCTGCGCGCTCCGCACGTCCGCTTCTCCGGCAGGCTTGCCGCATGGCGTCCGTTTTGAACGTTCGTCGGAGTCTGCCGGCGACCTTGGAAACGGCATGTGCTTCGCCCGCACGTCGGGCAATGAAAAGAGCGGGAAGAGCCGTGCTCTTCCCGCAGGGGAAGCACCGGAGGGAAAGTGAAGGTCCGGTGCGGAAAAGGCCGCCACGGTTGTGACGGCCTTTTTTTACATGACGTTAGCAGAAGAGGGAAACGCCGGTCTGATACTTGGTGTCTTCCACGAGGATCTTGATGTCGTATCTGCCGGAGAGGCCTTCCTTGCTGATGTTCTGCTTGATGACGCGATCGTCGTCTTCAAGGTAGGCGCCGGAGCACATGGCAAGGTGGTAGGAGGCTGCGGTGTTGATGAAGTAGCCGCGGGTTTCCTTTTCGCCTTCGAGCAGCACCATGACCAGGGAACCGCGGGCGAAGCGGCCGTGGAACACGATGCGGTCTTCGTCTTCCTCGATGTTCACCTGATGCCAGGAGTCGATGACTTCCTGAGATTCCGGCACGTCGGGAATGGTGTCGAAGGTGGGGGTCACGTCCAGATGGCCGAGCAGCTTGCCTTCGCCGAACGCGGCGTTGTCGCCGTCATGGTAGGGGAAGAGCTTTTCGGCGCGGTAGAAGTTGCCGTCCACTTCCATGGAGTACATGACAACGCCGTCCTTCTGTTCCACGGTCTTGGCGCAGATGTCGGTGCCGGGTTCCTTCTTGGGATTGATGAAGGCGCCGAGCTTGTCGGAGGCATAGCCGTCCTTCCAGCCGATGCCGCCGGAGTGGATGAGGTAGTGGCCTTCGTCGTAGTATTCCACGTTGCAGATGTAGGGGGAGAAGAAGCTCTGTCCGAGTTCCTTGCCGTACTGCCACACCTGTTCAATTTCCATCTTGTCGGTATCGATGCGGTAGCGCACGCCGCGGGAGAAGTTGTCGCGGTTTCTGATGTAGCGTTCCTTCACCTTGGAGCGGTACTGGCCGTTGTCGAAGCACATGATGTCGCCGTCGGGGCAGACCACGCAGGCATGCTGTTCATACTGCCAGTCGAAGTTCTCCACGTCGCCCACGGGCTTGAAGAAGTACTTCTGCATGTCTTCGGGCCAGGTTTCGGGGTCGCCGATGATCCAGTTGAGCTTGCTGGTCTCGTAGTCGAAGTTGACGATGGCGTCCTGATGGCGGCCGGAAATGGTGATGGTCTTGTTCTTGTCGTTGTACCACAGGGCGTTGTTGTGGAACCAGTCGTGGGCGTCCTGGGAGCCGGAACCGGCCACGTTCTGGGGCAGGAAGGTCTTGTAGTCCCAGGTGCGGAGCACTTCGCCGGTTTCGCGGTCGAGCAGGGCGATCATGT
>CALUPL010000110.1 GCA_944322635.1 uncultured Mailhella sp. | reverse complement strand
AAGGCCGCTGTCCTGGGCCGGCTAGACGATGGGGACATATTTTGCTGTGGCTGGGCTACAAGGACTCGAACCTTGATTATCGGAGCCAGAATCCGACGTCCTGCCAATTGAACGATAGCCCATCAGCGAGAAAGAAAGCTACCTGAATCGCCGAAAAAGTCAAGCGATTTCTTTTTGAAACTTCAACTTTTTTTCATTCACTGCTGCCCAAGACGCCTGTGAGATGAAAAACGTATAATAATCAAATGACATATCCACCACACGGCGATCACGGAAACAAGTCCTATGACCCAACCGACAACAACGTCGAACGGATAGTTCTTCCCCACATATACCTGTGAAAAACCTACGCAGAACGGCAGCAGATATACCCACGGATTAGACCGGTAGAAAAGCAGGGAAAGTACCACGGCCACCGCCATGCACGCTGCAGAAGGCGAGGAAGGCATGGAGCCGCCGAACCCTTTGGTTTCCGTTGTGTTCTCATCAATGACCAGCCACTGATCCGTTGCGGAATCATAATAATTGGTCCCCATGACGACCTGACAGGGGCGCTCCCTGTCTATGGAGGACTTCAGGGCACTGGTGGTGATGTCGGTCACTCCTACGGACAATCCCATGAGAAGCACCAGCATGAGCACTCGTCCCACCGGCTCCAGGGAACTGCGCCAGCAGTGGACCGCATAGACGACAACGCATATCAGAGCGCCCACCCACATGAGCCATACCTGGGAAAAAAGCGGGACAATGAAATTGAACACGGCATTGTGCGCCGACATATTGACGACTTCGAACAAGGACTGATCGATGATCTGAAACATAGAGGGCCTCTTGCATTCAATGAAGATTCCGCATGAAAACAGTCTGACGGCCTGTGTCCGTCACAAAAGGACGAAAACGTTCCGTGCAGGTCCGCCTACCTTATGCCGCCCCCGGCGTTTCCGTCAATCGTGTCGTCGTCAAGTCGGTTCTGTTCCCACTGCCAGCGGGCAAGCCCGTTGTACACGTTCTTGCGCCTCACCTTGCTGCCTGCGCACATGGCGTCGAGCACGTCCATCATGTCGGCGCGCTTTGTCTTTCCCGCCGATGGGCAGGGATTGGAAAACACGGGCAGTTCCCACTGTCGTGCCGCTCGCATGATTTCCGATTTGGGAAGCAGCATGAGCGGTCGTATGACCTGAAGGGCTCCTCCGAAAAACGGTTCATTCATGCTCATTCCCGCAACTTTTCCGGTCTGCACGAGATTCATGAGAAAGTTCGACACAAGATCGTCATTGTTGTGTCCGAAGGCAAGATGTGTCAGATGGTACTCCCGGCAGAGCGAAAAAAGCCGCTTACGACGCAGCCTGGCACAATAAAAACAGGCGGAGTTTCGCAAATTTTCTTCCGAGTGTCCGCGCGGCCCGTAGTCGGTCACTTCCAGATGTCCGGCAATTCCCTCCTTTGCCAGCCATTCTGCCAGAGGAGCGTGATTGGCCGGATCGAAGCCGGGATTGAGATGAATGGCCATGATCTCGAAAGGGAAAGGCACGATTCGCTGCCGTATATGCAGCACCTTGAGCAGAACAAAACTATCCACGCCTCCGGATACGGCCACACCCACACGTGCGCCGGGACGAAGCATGCCCGTAGTCTGCATGGCCTTGCCCGCTGCCTTGACACATACCTGCTGCGCATAGCTGAGCTTGCTTATGCGGCTCACACTTTTCTCCCTGTATTACGATTGCGGGCCGTTGCCCGTATTTCTCCGTTCATATGACAACGGCGAACCCAAAGCAGTCCCTGTGACAGTCTCTTTCCCGTCGGCATAGCTTACGAAACGTCCGAATGCAACCGCCCACTTTCAGACGAGAAGATAAGGAAACACGATGAAAGCGACGAACATCCGGCTCGTTTTTCACCTGCCACGGATTCAGAAGGCCCCGGGAACATTCCCGGAACCTTTATCTTTTCCCGCCGTGGAACAAGAAAAACTCTTCTACTGAAGCACCTCGTTCTCATCATCCCACACTGCGCTCAACATGGTACGCACACCGAAGCCCGTCGCTCCCTTGGCGTTGATGGGATTTTCGGCGTTGTCCGCAGAGGCCATGTCGAGATGTGCCCAACGGACGTTCTCCTTGATGAACTGCTGAAGGAAAACGGCGGCATTGATGGCTCCGCCTTCCCGAGGACCGGAGTTCACCATGTCGGCACAGGGGCTTTTAAGCGCGGCAAGTCCCGCAGCCGTCCATAAAGGCAGCCTCCAGTTGCGCTCGCCCAGATTCATTCCGGCTTCATGCAGCAGAGATGCCAGAGCGTCGTCCGAAGAGAAAAGCCCCGCGGCATCCATTCCGAGAGCCACGGCGCAGGCGCCGGTAAGCGTGGCTATGTCAATAAGACGGAAGGGAGAATAGTTCTCCTGCGCCCAGCACAGGGCGTCGGCAAGCACGAGCCGTCCCTCGGCATCGGTATTCACGATTTCGACGGACTTGCCGTTCTTGGCGACAACAATATCACCGGGACGCGTGGCATGGCCGCCGGGCATATTTTCCGCACAGGCCATGACTCCCACCACAGGACGCTTCGGAGCATAGGAGGGCGCAAGCTGTCCGAGAGACTCCATAACGCCGAGTACGGCGGCTGCACCGGACATGTCGCCCTTCATTTCCTCCATGCCCTTGGCAGGCTTGAGGCTGATGCCGCCGGAATCGAAACACAGGCCCTTGCCCACAAATACAACGGGAGCACGCCCCTCCGCGCCCTTGGGCACATATTCCACAACGACCATGCGTGGTTCCTCTGCCGAGCCTCGCGCCACAGCAAGGTAGGCGTTCATTCCCTCAGCCGCGAGTTCAGCTGGCCCCAGAACGCGCACATTCATGCCGTAACGGCCGGCCACTCCTTCCGCCTTTTCGGCAAACGCGGAAGGAGTCATGACATTGGCCGGATCATTGGCCGCATCGCGGGCAAGCATGATGCCGCGCGCCTCTGCTTCCGCCATTCTTGCCGAGTCGCGGACAGCGTCTTCCACAAATTCCGTTTCCAGCATCAACGCCAGCCAGCGGGGATCGGCATGCACACTTTTCTCACTCTTCCAGCGATCATAGCGATACAGCGCAAGGTAAGCGGAAATCACGGCTTCGCGAGCCAGAGCATCGAAACTTACGCCCATCTTTTCCGCTACGCGGGCAAGAGACGCACCATCAATGCCGACGGTGGCAAGATCGTACTCCCGGCAGAGTCGGACGGCTCTGCCCACGGCATGGCGAAACGCCGTGAGATCAGCCTTGTCCGCCCTGCCCAGCCCCGCACCGAGCACACGGGATATTTCCATGGCCTGAGGACCGTAAAACATGACGAGCTCCTCGCTGCGGCCGCGAAAATCACGCCATGCCGGGGCTATGCCCAGCCAGAGAGCATTCTGCGCAAGAACGGAACAGGCCTCTTCCACGCCCTCGCCTTCAAAAACAAACGTGACCACGACATCGGCCTTCCAGTGAGAAGAACCACCGGTTTGAAAACGAATATCCATAACCAACCTCGATTATTCATTAAAAATGTCAGACAAAGATTTAGGCGCATATTGCCGGCAAAAGAAAAAACGTCAAATGCCGTGCAGTCGTGAAAAGCTCGAATACACGGATATGCCGACTCTTTCCCGTATCCGTCGGAACATCGGTCATGCCCTTTTTTCTCTCTTTCTTGCATCGGAACAGGTCGTCGCCGATTCCAGCCCCACGGCACGACGCAGAGCCGACACTTCTTCCGCAGAAAGTTCACGTACTCGTCCCGGAGGCAGACTTCCGAGTTCCAGAGGACCTTCCTTCACCCGCTTCAGACGAAGAACGGTAAATTCAACATCCCGGCACATACGCCGTATCTGCCGATTCAGCCCCTGATGAAGCACCATTTCAAGCAGCAGACCGCGAGAGGAGGAAGACGGCAGTACCCGCACATCCACGGGCGCCAGCCTGTCTCCTTCCGAAAGAATCATGCCGCGGCGCATGAGCGAAAGCGCAGCAGACACCGACGCTTCTCCCCGCTCCGGTCTGACGAGCACATGATACACCTTTGAAAGATGCCAGCGGGGATGTGTAAGACGATGGGCAAGTTCCCCGTCGTCGGTAAGCAGAATCAGCCCCTCCGAAAAAAAATCGAGACGCCCCACGGGGAAAAGCCGACGTTGCCGCCACGGCTCCGGCACAAGGTCGATTACGGTTTCCCGCCCCTCGGGATCGCTGGCCGTGGAGACGATGCGCACAGGCTTGTTGAGCATGAGCCAGCAGGGTACCGCACTCTCCTCCTTCAGCCTAATGACACGGCCGTCGAGCGATACGGTGTCGCCGGGAAGAACCCGCTGTCCGGGACTTTCCGCAGGCGTACCGTTTATGCGTACTCTGCCGGCAAACACAAGTTCGTCGGCCCTGCGCCGCGAACACACCCCCGCATCCGCAAGAGCCTTATTTAATCTGATACCTTCCGCCACGTGCTGAATCTCCTCATGGACTCTCTCATTCCGCCGGAAAAAAGTCGTCTTTCTCCACTGGAACATCGGGATAATGTGGGCTATCATACCTTCCGTCAAGGCCATTCGGCAAGGCAATCGCTTTTTCCTTATTAATATAAGAACAAGGCAAGAACAAAGAAACATGCATCTTCCTCCAGCATTCACCTCCGCACTCTTCTCCCACCTTTATACCGCCATCTGCGCGACCCTCCGCATCAGTGAGGAAAACCGTGAGGAAGTAGATGCCATACACGCGCGGGGAGAGCGTCTCATCTTCTGCCTGTGGCACGACGAACTCTTCTCGCTTATACCCGTATCGCGTCAGCTGCGCGTGGTCTCCATTGTCAGTCCGAGTTCCGACGGAGACATGCTGGCCCGCATTCTTGCCTCCAAAAACGTGGGCGCCGTACGAGGCTCCAGCACCCGCGGCGGCGTGCGCGCGCTGCTCAGCCTTGCCCGCATGATGAAGCATGAGCAGGTACACGCCTGCATCACCGTGGACGGCCCCGCAGGCCCCCGGCACAAAACCAAGGAAGGTCCTTTTTTTCTGGCCAACCGCACCAACGCCCGCATCATGCCTGTGCGCATCTACTCACAGCACGCTCTCCGCTGTCCCACATGGGACAGATTTCAGGTGCCCCTTCCTTTCTCCAAAGTCGTTATCCGCTTCGGCCATGCCTGGGAGGAAGGCTCGAAGGAAATTCCCGACCTTGAACAGGACACGCTGATCAAGGCCGGCGCACGTCTTGAAAAAGAGCTCCACGAACTGGCCGTGGGGCTGATTCCCGGAGTCACGGCATGACTATCCTTGAACGCCTGCGCTTCCACATGCTCTGCGGAACCGGTCATGTGCTGAGGCTGCTGGGTTTCCCCGGAACAGCCCTTCTCGGCAACGCAATAGGCCGGATCATATGGTACTGCGTACCGTCCCGCCGGCGTCTGGCCGAAGCCAACATCATGCGTCATCTCAACATGAACAGAGCCGACGCGGAACGCACGGCAAAAGCCAGCTTCTGCCATACCGGCCGCGCCTTCATGGAGATTCTGCTTACCGGCAGGTTCGGCATGAACTCACCGAGACTGCGCATAGAATCGCCGGAACTCATGCAGAAGCTGCGCGAATGCCAGCGCCCCATTGTGGCGGCCACGGCCCACTTCGGCTCCTGGGAGCTGCTCGCCTCCATGCTCGGACAGCTCTACGCCCCTCCCCGCCCGCGTATGGTGGTAGTGCGCCGATACCACGACCCGGCAGTACAGGAATTCATAGCCTCCTGTCGTGAAGCCACGGGCGCCGACATGATAGGCCACAGAAACGCAGCCATGAGCGTCATACGGGCTCTGCACAAAAAGGGCATTGTGGCCTTTCTCGTGGATCACAACACCTCAAGCTCCGAGGCGGAGTTTCTCCCCTTTCTCGGTGAGGTAGCTGCCGTGAACATGGGGCCGGCACTTCTGGCCGTGAGAACAAAAGCCCTCGTGTGGCCCGTCGTGCTCATCCGTGAAGGCTCAGGCTATGTCTTCCGCCTGAAGGAACCTCTGGACACCGCCAGCCTGGAAGGAACACGGGAAGAGCAGATCAAAACTGCCGCCGCCTTCTATACAAAGGCCATCGAGGACTTCATTCGCGAAAACCCGGAACAGTGGTTCTGGATGCACGATCGCTGGAAGACAAAGAAACGTTCGAACATCTGAAAGTCCCCTTCTGGACAAGACCTGCTGCAATCCCTGGACATGTCCACAGTGTACATGTCCAAAAAAAGAACATCCCTGAAAACAGGGGGGCTTCTTTTGACGGCGGCATTTCTGCTTTTTCCGAAAAAATAACGACTGGCACAATTATTGCATGAGTCACCCCGTACAATGGTACAAATTTCCCAAGGGAGTGGCTCATGGCTTTTGCATTGACAAGAGAAGGCATCAAACCCTTCGCCAAGGCTCTGGCACTGGCTCTGGCACTGTTCCAGATCTGGTTCACCTCAGGCTTCGGAGTGCTGGACGGCTCCATGATGCGCGTCGTCTTCTTGTCGTTCATCACCGCACTGATTTTCCTGTTCATTCCGTTCCGAAAGTTCGACAAGGGCGAAAAGGAGCCCACCTGGTGCGTGCTCCTCGATCTGTGTCTCGCCCTGCTCGCTCTTTCCGTGGCCGTATGGTACGGAATGCATCTGGACGAAATAACGACGCGCATGCGCTACATCGACGAGGTTTCGACATCCGCCAAGTTCTTCGGCTGCGTCACGGTACTTCTGGTATTTGAAATAACGCGTCGTACCACGGGCTGGGCCCTCGTCATAGTGTCCGGCATACTCGTGCTTTATACCTTCTTCGGCGACATGCTGCCCCGTGCCGTCAAGCATACCGGCTTCGACTTCGGCACCATCGTCGAACACCTCTTCCTGCTGAACGAAGGCGTGTACGGCATTCCCATCGGCACCGCCACCTCCACGCTGTTCGGCTTCATCATGTTCGGCACCTTCCTTGAAAAGTCCGGCATGAGCTCCATCTTCATGGATCTGGCCTGCTACCTCACCCGCAACTCCCAGGGCGGACCGGCCAAGGTGGCCATTTTCGCCTCGGCCCTCTTCGGCACCATTTCCGGTTCCGCTTCGGCCAACGTGTACGGTACCGGCATCTTCACCATTCCGCTCATGAAAAAGGTCGGCTACCGCGCTCCCTTCGCAGGCGCCGTGGAAGCCGTGGCCTCCACCGGCGGTCAGCTCATGCCCCCCGTCATGGGCACGGCGGCATTCCTCATGGCCGACCTGTCCGGAGCCGGATATCTGGCCGTTGCCAAGGCTGCGCTCATTCCCGCCATTCTCTATTATCTTTCCCTGCTCTTCATGATTCATTTCGAGGCCGTGAAATACAATCTCGGCAAGCTCGATCCCGAAATGGTGCCTTCCGGCAAGAGCATTCTGCGCCGGCTGTACTATCTGCTTCCCATCGGCGTGCTCATCGCCCTGCTCGCCATGGGCCGCAACGTGGTCTTCTGCGCCAACGTGGCCACGCTGAGCATCATCATTCTCGGCATGTTCCGCAAGGAAACCCGCTTCACCTTCCGCAGCTTCATCGAGACTCTCATCGCCTCCTCCCGCGGAGCCCTCATGGTCTCCGCCTGCTGCGCCGCCTCCGGCGTCATCGTGGGCACTCTTTCGCTCACCGGCATCGGCTACAAGTTCATCAACCTCATCACCATTCTCGCCGGCGACAGCATGCTTCTGCTCATGGTGATGCTCATGCTCACCAGCTTCGTGCTCGGCATGGGCGTGCCCACCACCCCGGCCTACATCGTGGTCGCCACCCTCGGCGCTCCTGCCCTCATCAAGGCCGGCGCTCCCGTGCTGGTATCCCACATGTTCGTGTTCTACTACGCCATTTTGTCCTTCATTACGCCTCCGGTATGCGTCGCCGCCTTTGCTGGCGCGGCCATTGCGGAAAGCAAGGCCATGGAAACAGGTTTCATAGCCATGAAACTCGGCATTGTGGCCTTCATCGTACCCTACATGTTCGTGTTTGAACCCGCACTTCTCAGCATAGGCTCAACCGGTGAAATTCTGTGGGCCGCCACCAGCGCCATTGTGGGCGCCATAGCCATTGCCGGCGGCATGCAGGGGTATCTGCTCGCCAACGCCACCATACTTGAACGCATCATGCTTCTTGCCAGCGGCGTGTCCTGCATCTACCCGGGACTGTACACCGACATGCTGGGCTTTGCCCTTCTGGCCCTCACCATTGCTCTTCAGCTGTTCCGCCGCCGCTCCTCCGGAGCCCGGCCCCAGCAGGCATAACCCTTTCCCATAAGGAGTCTTTTCCATGATCATCGACTTCCGTATGCGTCCCCCGGCGCGAGGCTTCCTCAACATCGGCGTTTACGACAACGTGGAACGCACTGCAAAGCTGACTGCATCCTTCTCCATGAAGCAGGCCCCTTCCGTAACCAAGAAGTCTCCCGAACTCATGCTCCAGGAAATGGATGAGGCGGGCGTCACCATGGGCGTGATCCCCGGCCGCAACGGCCACTTCAAGGGAACCATTTCCAACGACGACATCATCAAGCTGCTCGACGACTTCCCCGGCCGCTTTGTGGGCATTGCAGGCCTGAACGCCTCCAAGAAGTCGGAATCTCTGGAAGAAATTCACCGTACCGTGCTCAACGGCCCCCTCAAGGGCGTGTGCATGGAACCCGGTGCTCTCGACAGACCCATGTATGCCGATGATCCCCGCATCTACCCCATCTATGAGCTGTGCGAAGAACATCAGATTCCGATCATCCTCATGCTCGGAGGACGTGCCGGCCCCGACATCACCTACAGCAACCCCAAAATCATCAACCGCATCGCCGCCGACTTCCCGAAGACCAACTTCATCATTTCCCATGGCGGCTGGCCCTGGGTGCAGCAGATTCTCGGCGTGTGCTTCTTCCAGAAGAACATCTATCTCTGCCCCGACATGTACCTGTTCAACTGCTCCGGCTGCATGGACTACATCATGGCGGCCAACAACTTCATGCAGGATCGCTTCCTCTACGGCTCCGCGTATCCGCTCATGCCCATCGTGGACTGCGTGAAGCACTTCAAGGGCCTGTTCAAGCCCGAAGTGCTGCCCAAGCTGCTCTGGAAGAATGCTGCCAAGGTTCTGAAGCTCAACCTGCCCGAGGAGGCCTAATATGAACTTCACTTCCATTCTTAAGCGCCTGACTGCGGCCGTAGCCGTAGCAGCCGTGTGCACCACTCCTGCCCTCGCCAAGTCATACACCGAACTTAAAGCTGCCGCCTCTCCCGCCGGCGGTGCCTGGTACGTAGGCGTAGGCGCCATGGGCAAGGCCATTTCCACCCACTATCCGGACATCGACGTGGCCATCTTCCCCGGCGGCGGTCTGGCCAACGTTCTGCACGTTGACCGCGGCGCCAGCGACTTCGGCATTGCCGCTCACTCCGTCATAGCCGCTGCCGCCAAAGGCATTGCCCCCTACAAGAAGCCTGCCGAAAACGTCATGGGCATGCTCAACCTGCATGACTCCACCCTCATGCATTTCATCGTGAACAAGGCTTCCGGCATCACTTCCCTGGAACAGATTGCCGAAAAGAAAATGCCCATACGCATTTCCATGAGCCAGACGGCCGGCAACTCCTATCTGTTCGGCCGCTGGATTCTTGAAGAATACGGCATCACGCAGAAGAACATCACCGACTGGGGTGGAAAGGTCTATACGCCTTCCACCAACGACGCGGCTGCCATGATGAAGGACGGCCAGCTCGACATCGCCCTGTGGATCGGACCCGGCGAAGCCTTCATCGTACGCGACATGATGAACAGCGTCGATCTCGACATTCTGCCCGTGAGCGAAAAGGTCATTCAGGCCGTGCACGAAAAGTACGGTCTCGACCGCGGCGTCATTCCTGCTTCCTACTATGACGGCAAGTTCGGCCACGACATCGTCACCGTGTCCGCCAGCACCGAACTCATGGTCAACAAAAACGTGCCCGAAGACACCGTGTACAAGCTCGTGAAGGCCATTTGCGAAAGCCGCGACGACATCGTCATCGCCAGCCCCTTCTGGAAGAGCTTCACCGCCAAGGAAGCCGGAACCGGCCTCGCCGTTCCGCTGCATCCCGGTGCGGCCAAGTACTACAAGGAAATGGGCTATATCCAGTAAGCCTGTCTGAACGAAGCTGAAAAAGGGCGGTTTCTCTGCAGAGAAACCGCCCTTTCCTTTGCTCTTTCATCGGCTATTGCTGCTTGAACGCGCGACTCGCTCCGTCGTCTTCTCCGGAATTCGAAAAAAAGAGACCTTGCCCTTCAAAATGCCGTGAAAGCTCTTTTACGTTCCCGAGCCTGATGCCGCTAGCGGCACTCATTCGGAGAAATACCGAACTTCTTCATTTTTACATAAAGACCGCTGCGGGAGATTCCAAGCTTCTGGGCTGTGGCCCGAATGTTGCCGCCGCTCTCCTGAAGCACCCTGAGAATGCTCTCCTTTTCCTGCATCTGCAAAAATCCCGGCATGGAAGCGGCTTTTTCCGAAATATGACCGACGGAAGAACCATGCATGATATTGTACGGTACGGAATCCACATCAATGAGACCGGAATCGGGCGCCATGAACACCATGCGCTCCACGGTATTTTCCAGCTCGCGAACGTTGCCGGGCCAGGAATAGCCTTCCAGTATTCTCAGCACGTCTTCGGTCATGCGCAGCTCGGGATTGTTCTGCGTCATCATGAAATGGGAAAGAAAGTGCTGCGTGAGCAAACGGATGTCCGACCGTCTTTCTCTGAGCGGCGGAATATTCAGCGAAACCACGTTGAGGCGGTAATAAAGATCCTCGCGGAAGGACTTTTCCCGTATGGATTCCTGAAGATTGCGGTTGGTGGCGGCTATGACGCGAACGTTGACCTGACGCGTGTACTTGCTGCCTACGCGCGTGACCTCGCCGTTCTGCAGAAGACGCAGAAGCGAGACCTGCGCGTCCATGGGCATTTCTCCTATTTCGTCCAGAAAAATGGTGCCGTTGTCGGCCAGCTCGAATTTTCCCGGCTTGCCCAGACGGCTCGCTCCGGTAAACGCGCCCTCGTCATAGCCGAACAGCTCACTCTGCACCAGCTCTCGGGGAAGAGCTCCGCAGTTCACGGTAATGAACGCTCCCGTAGCCCGGCTGCTGGCGTTGTGCATGGACTGGGCAAAAAGCTCCTTGCCCGTGCCGCTCTCGCCGAGTATGAGGGTTGTCGCATCGCTCTTGGCCGCCTTTCGCGCCATCTGAATGACGTTCTGCAGCGCGGGCGATGCCCCCACGATATGATTGAACGTGAACACGGCCTTGGCCCCGGTGACGCGGGCCGCCGATTCCTTGATTCTTTTCACTTCCCTCAGCGTGACCACGCGACTGCCGCCCTCCCCCGTGCAGGGAACCGAAAGCATGCAGCTCAAGGTGCCCGTCTTGAGCTCCAGCATGGCTTCCTGATCCATGAAGCTGGCCTTTTCCGAAAGCATGGCGCGCAGAATGTCCTTGGATAAAATGATGTCGCTGATCTGCTTCACTCCGTTCAGACTGGAAAGAGACAGCATCTGCTGAGCCTTCTTGTTGATGAAGCGGATGGTTCCGTCGGCATCGAGCACCACCAGTCCCTCGTCCATCATTTCGAATATGACGCGCTGCTCCTCCAGAAGAAAATGGAGACGAAGCTGCTCCGAAATGGCATAGGCGGCACTTTCTATCATGCCCTGCGTGTGGGTATGGAACATATCCCACGGAAGCGTGACGTTGAGCACGCCGACAAGCTCATGCTTGGTATTCCATATGGGGGCCGCAGCGCAGAACCAGTTGTGCAGCATACGGCAGTAGTGCTCGGCCGCCCAGGTTTCCACGGATCTTTTTTCCACAAGGCATATGTTGATGGCGTTGCTGCCCGAAGAACTTTCAAGAGCTATGCTGCCCGGCTCGATATTGGGAATGGGATAGCTTTTCTTTTCGTCCCTCAGACACGACAATATGACGCCGTTGGCATCGGAGATGGAAATGATGCTGCCGGAAGAGCTGATGGGACTGTAGAGCCTCTCCATGATGCCCCTGGCTATGCGTATGAGAAGTGCGTTCTTGCGCAGCGTCTTATCGAGCTCCCGCGGTTCAAGTCGGCGCCTGCTTCCCTCGTCGGGATCCACATGAAGAAGGCGGCAACGCTGCCACGAACGGAGTATGTACGGGGCTATGACGGACTCATCCACCTGCTGTCCGCTCTGAAAGCGTTCCCACTCCTGATAAATGCTTTCTCTGTTGCGCTGCCTGTTCATGCGGACTCCTTTGGACGAGTTTTCGTATCAGAATACACTCAAGCCTTGGACATGTCTATAACTACATGTCTATATTTTGGTCATGAGTAAAAATCGCAACATACTGTAATTATTATAAAAAATATATAATTACCTATGGCATGATTATTGCAACATTCCATTCGGCACAGAATTCGTCTTTTCTCTTCTTCTGATGGAGCCAAAATCATGAAACTTTTTTCTCCCGTTCAGCTCGGTTCCCTTACGCTGAGGAACCGCATAGTCTTTCCTCCCATGTCCACCAAGTTTGCCGCTGCTGACGGCACGGTGACCGAGCGCATGATCAACTACTATGAGACTCGTGCCATGGGCGGGGCCGGTCTCGTCACGCTGGAGGCGACCTATGTTCACCCTTCCGGCAATTCCTTCTCCCGCGGCCTCGGACTTTCCGACGACCGCATGATTCCGGGACTGAAAAACATGGTCTCCCGCATGAAAAAGCACGGCGCACGCGTGTCCATCCAGCTGCAGCACGGCGGGCGGGCCGCCAACTCCGCAGCCTCCGGACAGGCCGTGCTCGTGGTTTCCTCCATTCCCAAGGTCACCTCCTACACGGATACACGCGAAATTTCCGAAGAAGAAATAGCCATGCTTATTTCCGCATGGGGCGACGCCGCCGTACGTGCCCGCGAGGCCGGAGTGGATGCCATTGAACTGCACGGTGCTCACGGCTATCTCATCAGCCAGTTCTTTTCTCCCTATACCAACCATCGGCAGGACTCCTGGGGCGGCTCTCTGGAAAACCGCATGCGCTTTCCCCTGGAGGTGTACCGCGAGGTACGCCGCCGCGTAGGCGACGATTTTCCCATCACCTACCGCATGAGCGCCGTGGAAGGCATTGCCGGAGGCATTGCTCTGGAAGACTCCCAGGCTCTGTCCCGCGCTCTGGTGGCCGAAGGAATCAACGGCCTGCATGTTTCCGTGGGACTCCGTGAAACCAACTTCATGGTATCCCCTCCCTCGTGCGTACCCAGAGGCTGGAATGCCGACCTTTCCCACAGCATACGCGAAAGCATCAATGCCGCCGTGCCCGTCATTGTGGCAGGGCGCGTTACCGACGAAGATGTGGCGGAACGCATTCTCCAGGAAGAAAAGGCCGATCTCGTGGCCATGGGCCGCGCGCTCATAGCCGACCCCTTCCTTCCCGACAAGCTTCAGAACTCTCACAAGCCCGTCATCCGCTGCATTTCCTGCAACGAAGGCTGCGTAGGCGGCTCGGCCCGCGGAACGGGCGTGGGCTGTGCGCTCAATCCTCTTTCCGGCATGGAAAAGGCCTACGATCTCTCCCCCGCGTCCGCTCCCAAAAAGGTCATGGTCATCGGCGCCGGTCCTGCCGGCATGGAAGCGGCCCTTGTTGCCGCCAGAAGAGGCCATAAGGTCACGCTGCTGGAAAAGGGACCGGCTCTTGGCGGACTTTTGGAAACCGCTTCTCTTCCTCCCTACAAGCAGGATCTCAGGCGCATCATGGGCTATTACGACAAGGCTCTCGCCCAGGCTGGCGTGCATGTCCGCTTCAATGAAGAAGCCGGTGTCGAACTCGTAAAGAGCGAGGCTCCCGATATCGTCGTTCTGGCCACGGGCAGCCAGCCCGTATTCCCCGGCTTCTGCCGCGTGCCCGGAGCCATGACGGCTTCCGAAGCTCTTCACGGCGCGGATACGGGTGATAATCCGCTTGTTCTCGGCGGCGGACTCATAGGCGCGGAAACCTCGGATCTGCTCTCCGGACAGGGAAAACACGTCACTCTGCTGGAAATGCAGCCCGACATTGCCAAAGACATGGAAAGCAGAACCCGCCGCTATCTTCTCCTGCGTCTCAAGGAACGCAAGACCACCATACTCACAAGCACGCAGGTGCTGGAAATAACTCCTGAACGCACCGTACGCGTCAAGGATTCCGAAGGCAGGGAACGCTGGACAGGCCCGTTCTCCTCCGTGGTCGTGGCCGTGGGCTACCGCTCCGACCGCACGCTGGCCCATGAGCTCACGGATGCCGGCATCTCCTTCATTTCCGTGGGCGACTGCTCAAAAGTAGGCAAGATCATGACCGCCATCGAGTCGGGCTTCAAGGCAGCACTCACCTTTTAGCGACCTGCCTGCGGCTGCGCCCTGAAAACATTATCCGCGGGAAAAAACTCTCTCGTGGAAAAAGCAACATGGAAAGCCCGTTTTGTTCCCCTATGAACAAAACGGGCTTTCCATGTTTTTTATGTTTATTTTTTAGACATGTACACATGGTTAATGTCCAAAAAATAAACATTTACTCCCGGATATTTTCTGATATCTCATTATTGTCACAAGAGGTATTTCCCGAATTTATTGATATCATACGACAAAGAATGATTATGGCATGTTCTTTGCATAAAAAAGAACAAATACCATGCGGGCTGTCCCGCTTTTCCCCTCATTCTCTCATGGAAGGAGTCAGACGTGAAACTCTCTGTCAACAGGGCATGTCTCAAGCCTGTGGCCTACGCCGTGGGTGTGGCGCTGGCCATTTTCCAGATACTCTTTACCGGCGGTTTCTTCATCCTCGAACCGCCGCTGCTGCGAGGCATCCACCTTTCGGCCATCATGGTTCTGGTCTTTCTTCTGGTGCCGCCGCTCAAAAGGTACAAGGGCAAGGAAGAACCCGTCATCTTCATCATCATTGACCTTCTTCTCTGCGCCGTGGCCGTTGCCATAGGCCTCTATTTCTATGTCGAGCTTGAAAACCTGCTCAACAGAATCGTGTATGTGGACGAAGTCACAAACGTCGATCTGGTGCTCGGCACGGCCTGCATACTGCTGGTGCTCGAAATCACGCGCAGAACCACGGGCTTCCCTCTGTTCTGCGTGGCTCTCGCCTTCCTGCTCTACGGACTCTTCGGCTCTCATCTGCCCGCCGCCATCGGTCACAACGGCATATCCTATGACCGCCTCATAGAAATGCAGTTCCTGCTCTCCGACGGCATATTCGGCACCTGTCTCGCCTCGGGCGCCACCATGATCTTTGCCTTCATCATGTTCGGCGCGTTCCTCGAACGCAGCAACATGAGCAGCGTGTTCATGGATCTGGCCTGCCTGCTTACCAAGAAGTCCCAGGGCGGCCCGGCCAAGGTGGCCATTTTCGCTTCCGCACTGTTCGGCACCATTTCCGGTTCCTCTCCCGCCAATGTGTACAGCACCGGCATCTTCACCATTCCGCTCATGAAAAAGGTCGGCTACACGCCCGCCTTTGCCGGTGCGGTGGAAGCCGTGGCCTCCACGGGCGGCCAGATCATGCCCCCCGTCATGGGCGCCGCGGCCTTCATCATGGCCGACCTCACCGGTCTCGGCTACCTGCCCATAGCCACCGCCGCTCTGCTTCCCGCCGTGCTCTACTACTGGGCCCTGCTTTCCATGATCCATCTTGAAGCCGTGCGCAACAATCTCGGCTATCTGCCCGCAGAACTCGTGCCCGACGCCAAAACCGTCATCAGAAAGCTCTACTATCTTCTGCCCATAGTCATCCTCATCGCCGCTCTGTGGATGGGAAGAAGCGTCATTTCCTCCGCCTTCTTCGCCACGGCCTCCATCTTCGTCATTTCCCAGTTCAGCAAGGAAACCAGACTCACCTTCAAGGGGGTTCTGGATGCTCTGGCGCTCTCTTCCAAGAACGCCATGATGATATCCTCCTGCTGCGCCGCCGCCGGCATCATTGTCGGCGTCATCACCCTCACGGGCGTGGGCTACAAGTTCATAAGCGTCATCACGGATCTGGCCGGCAACAACCTCTTCCTTCTCATGCTGTTCCTGGCCGTCACCTGCATCATCCTCGGCATGGGCGTGCCCACGGCTCCCGCCTACGTCATTGTGGCCACTCTCGGCGCTCCCGCCCTCATGAAGGCCGGCGTGCCCATGATCAGTGCCCATCTGTTCGTGTTCTACTTCGCCATTCTGTCCGTCATCACGCCTCCCGTATGCGTTACGGCCTTTGCAGGTGCAGCCATTGCAGAATCGAACCCCATGAAAACCGGCTTCGTTTCCTGCAAGCTTGGTCTGGTGGCGTTCATCATCCCCTTCATGTTCGTGTATCAGCCTGCGCTGCTTCTCATCGGCTCCACGTCGGAAGTCGTCATGGCCTGCATATCCTCCATCATCGGTGTTGTCGGTCTGGCTGCCGGACTTCAGGGATACCTCGTCACCGTGGCCAAGATATGGGAACGTCCTCTGCTGTTCGTGGGCGGCCTCATGATGATTTATCCCGGCTCCTACAGCGACATGCTCGGCTTTGCCATGATCCTCGTCGTTCTGCTCCTTCAGCTCATGCGTCGCCGCTCTTCCGGCACTTCCGCCCCCAAAGTCGCATAAACACGGTTCCGATACCGTTTCTCCAACCTTTTACTTCGGAGTTATGCTATGAAGAAAGCTCTTGGTTCCATTCTGGCCGGTCTCATGCTCTGCGCCGCTCCCATGCTTGTCCCCTCGGCTCATGCCGCAGGTCTCGCCATCAACGCCACGGCCGGTCCCGTGGCCGGTACCGGCTACATAGGAATGGGGGCACTCGGAAAGGTGTATTCCTCCACCAACGAGGGAGCCTCCGTCACCATGCTGCCCGGCAGCGACGTGTCCAACCCCATCCGTCTCCAGAAAGGTGAAGTGGACGTAGCCGTGGAAACCACCTGCCTCGCCGTGTGCGCCAGAGACGGGGCCTCCCCCTTCAAAAAGCCCGTGAGCAACCTGAGCGCTCTTGCCAACCTGCGCAATATCTCCCGCATGAACATCGTTGTCCGCACCGATACCGGCATCACCTCTCTTGATCAGCTCAAGACGGAAAAGAAGGCCATACGCCTTGCCACCGGTCCCCGCGGTTCCGCCAGTGAAGTCATGGGCCGCTGGATTCTTGCGGAATACGGCATCACCTACAAGGACATCACCGCCTGGGGCGGCAAGCTCATTTCCAACAACTTCGGCGACGTGGCCGACATGGCCAAGGACGGTCAGGTTGACATGATGTTCTGGGTCGGGCCCGGCGAAGCCTGGTTCTTCACCGACCTCATCAACAATACTCCTCTGACCTGGCTGCCTGTAAGCGATGCCGTGGCCGCCAGCGTCAAGGACAAGTACATGCTCACCCCCACCGTATTCAAGGCTTCGGAATACAACGGCAAAATGGGCACCGACGTTCCCGGCGTGACCACCTCTCAGGAACTTCTGGTTCGCTCCGACATTTCCGAAGACGTGGCCTATCGTCTCACCAAGGCCATGTGCGAAGGTTCTGCCGAAGTCATCGCCGCCAATCCCACCTGGGGCAACTTCAAGGCCGAAACCGCATGGGAAGGCGTAACCCACGACCTGCATCCCGGTGCCGTTAAGTACTACAAGGAAAAGGGCTGGCTGAAGTAGCCTGCTCAGGGGGCCGGAATGCTTTTCCGGCCCCTTCCTTTTTTCAGTCAACGCATTGTTGGACATGATGCACATGTCTAATGAACATGTCCATAATATAGACAAAAATATATCCTCACTATTACAAATATATAAATTATATCAAATAGTTATTGTAAATTGTCCATCCTGGCACGATTTTTGCTTTCCCTTATGTCGTCATGGAAACGGTTCATTCCGGTTCTGAACCTTCAGTTTTTCCAAGGAGATTATCCGCCATGATCATCGATTTTCGTCTTCGTCCCGCCACGCGCGGCTTTCTCAACATGCACATCTTCCGCAATCAGGAACGCATCGCCCGCTGGAGCGGCAACCTCGGCATGACTCCTCCGCCTTCCGCCAAAGCCGGCGACATGGCGCTCATGCTCAAGGAAATGGAAGAAGCCGGCGTCACCATGGGCGTCGTGCCCGGCCGTCAGGCCAACGCCTTCATGGGCAACGTGCCCAACGACGACATTGTGGAAATAGTGAAGGAATGGCCCGACAAGTTCATCGGCGTTGCCGGCATCGATCCCACCAATCCCACGGCGGCCATTGCCGAAATCGAACGCGTGGTGGAAAACGGACCGCTCTGCGCCGTAGGCATGGAGCCCGGCGTTCTCTCCAACCCCATGTATGCCGATGACCGCCGCATCTACCCCGTGTATGAACACTGCGCTTCCAAGGGAATCCCGGTTCTGCTCATGGGCGGCGGCGGCAACGGTCCCGACCTCAGCCACAGCAACCCCGTCATCATCGACCGCGTGTGCGGCGACTTCCCGAATCTGACCATCATCAACACGCACGGCGGCTACCCCTGGGTGCAGCAGATTCTGTTTGTGGCCTTCAAGCGTCCCAACCTGTATCTGTGCCCCGACATGTACATGTTCAACGTGCCCGGCGTGAGCGACTACGTCATGGCCGCCAACACCTTCATGCGTGACCGCATGGTTTTCGGCACCGCCTATCCCTTCATCGGCTTCAAGGACGGCGTGGAACAGTTCTGTGCTCTGCCCTTCAAGCCCGAAGTGCTGCCCGGCCTTCTCTACAAGAACGCCGCCCGTGCCCTCAAGCTCAACCTGGCAGACTAATTCCCGGGGCCGTCCCCTTGAGGGACGGCCTTTCCTCAGCATCCGGATAGGAGCCCCTATGTCCCCAGAACAGAAGCCTGACATTCAGAAGTACGCGTGGTTCCTCTTTTTTCTGCTTACCTCCTGCTACGCGCTCGTCAGCTTCTTCCGCACATCCACAAGCACTCTTGCCGTTGACATCATGACCGACTTCGCCGTAGGCGGAGGCCTCATGTCCGTCATGAGTTCGGCCTATTTCTATCCTTACGGCTTCATGCAGATTCCCGCCGGCATTCTTTCCGACCGCTGGGGTTCACGCAACACCATCACGCTTTTCATGCTCCTCGAAGCCGCCGGTACCCTGCTTTTCGCCCTCGCATCTTCCGTAACCGTCGCCACTGCTGGACGCGTCATCATAGGCATGGGCATGGGCATGGTGTTCGTGCCTTCCCTGCGGGTATTCCTGCGCTGGTTTCCCCACCATCAGCACGTTCTTATCACCGGTCTCATTCTTTCTCTGGGATCGGGAGGAATGCTGCTTGCCACCTGGCCTCTCATGAAACTTGCCCAGATCACCGGCTGGCGCGGCAGCATGCTGCTTGCCGCCGTCGTCACGGTAGGCATGAGCGTGGCCGTATGGATATGGACGCGCAACACGCCGGAGGAAAAATTCGGTAAAGACATCGTACTGCCGGACAGACTGCCCGTCGCGCCTGCCGAGCACAAGAGCCAGCCCATAGGCAAGGTCATGTCCTACATCGTGCGCAAACCCGCATACTGGGCCATATCCGTCTGGTTCTTCTGCATTTACGGATCCTTTTTCGCCATCACCAGTCTCTGGGCTGGTCCCTACTTCATTCAGGGATACGGCATGAGCAAGAGCGCAGCCGGCGGAGTGCTCTTCTTCATGGCGCTCGGTGCGGTGCTCGGTCCGTCCCTCGCCGGATTCATCGCTCAGCGCGAAACCTTTTCCAAAAAATTTCTGCTCATCGTCTCGTGCATCGTTTCCATTGTTCTCGGCGTGCCGCTCGTGCTTTCCACGCCCGTTCTGCCCGAACCCGCTCTTCCCGTATGGGCGCTTCTGTTCGGCATTTTCTGCGGCGGATTCGGAGGCATAGCTCTGGCCAAGATTCAGGATGAATTTCCCAGCGAGATCGTGGGCACCGCTACCGGCATGATCAACATTTACTGCTACATAGGAACTGCCCTGCTTCAGCTCGTAAGCGGCTGGATCATGGAATGGCAGGCCCCGGGTCAGAGTTCCTATCAGCTGTCGCAGTATTCCGTCATGTTCATGCTGTTCATGACCATGTTCATCTGTGCCCTCATTGCCGTCATCTTCTGCCTGCGGTCGGAAGAACGGACGAACCACGCATACGTCACCGCCAAGGAGTGAATCATGGGCAACGCCTCATTCCCGCATCTTACTGCACCCATAACCATCAACAGCAGGCTCAAGCTTCGCAACCGCATGGTCAAAGCCCCCCAGTCGAGCTGGTTCTTTGAAAAGGACGGCTCGGCAGGGCAGCGCGTGACGGACTTTTACGAAACGCTGGCTGCAGGCGGCGTAGGCCTGCTCATCGTTTCCGCCGTCACCTGGAGACCCGACCATCCCTACGGCCCCTACGGTGCGCTCAGCGACGACAAGTTCATTCCCGGAATGAAAAACCTCGTCGAACGCGTTCATTCCCACGACTGTCCGGTCATGTGTCAGCTGCATCACGGCGGGCCCTCCGCCGCGGCGGGCCACGGAGGCGGACTGCCGGTAGGCGCCTCCTCCATGGATGTCAAGGACATTCCCAGTCCCGGCAAGGCCGTGCACGGACTCACGCGCGAAGAAATAGAAGAAGACAAGAAGCTTTATATCGCAGCCGCCGAACGCGTGGCCGCCTGCGGCTTCGACGGCATAGAGGTGCACTGCGCCCACGGCTACTATCTGGAAAGCTTTCTGAGCCGCGTATGGAATCACCGTGATGACGAATACGGCCCCCAGAACATGGAAAACCGTACCCGTCTCATCGTGGAAATCATCACCGAACTGCGTCGCCGCCTCGGAGCCGACTACCCCATAGGACTCCGCATGAACGGCCATGAATGGGGCGCCAAGGGTGAGCTTACCGTGGAAGAAGCCGTGGAAGCGGCAAAAATCTTTGAAAAGGCGGGAGTCAACTACATAAGCGTGTCCGGCTACGGTTACGGACCTCTGCCCTTCCGTTATCTGCCCGACTACTGGCCCTATCCCGAGCCGGAAGAACACATGAAGCCCTACATGGACGACTACCGCGGCCTCGGACTGCTGGTGCCTGCGGCGGAAGCCATCAAGAAGGCCGTTTCCGTCCCCGTCATTGCCGTGGGCCGCATGGACGAAAACAAGGGTGAGGCCGTGCTTGCTCAGGGCAAAGCCGATCTCGTGGCCTTCGGCCGCTATCTCTGGGCCGACCCCGAGTTTCCCCGCAAGGTCACCGAAGGCCGCATAGACGACATTGTGCGCTGCACACGCTGCGGCACCTGTGAAGATCCGCCTGCGGGTCGTCCCCGCCGCTGCCGCGTCAATCCTTCCATGGGACGCGAAAGAGAACTGCGCATCACGCCTGCGGAAAAAAAGAAGAAGGTTCTCGTCATCGGCGGCGGTCCCGCCGGCATGGAAACCGCACGCGTGGCCGCTCTGCGCGGTCATAAGGTCATTTTGTGCGAAAAAAGCCGTTCCCTCGGCGGCAAGCTTCCTCTGGCATCCATGATCAAGGGTTCCGACGTGGAAGACATTCGTTCCATCGTGCCCTATCTTTCGGGACAGCTGGCCAAACTTCCCGTGGACATCCGCCTGAATACCGCCGTGGATGCCGACTATGTTCGTCGTGAAGCTCCCGATGCCGTGGTCATTGCCACGGGCGGTCTTTATACCCTGCCCGAACTTCCCGGCGTAAACGGCAGAAACGTGACCGGCGTGAACGCGCTGAGCAAGCAGGTCAAACTGCCGCTCGTGGTGTTCGGCCCCTACATGCTGCACAAGCTGACCAAAATCTTCCTGCCCATAGGCAGACGGGTGGTCATCATCGGCGGCCGCATCGAAGGCGTTCAGGGAGCCATCTTCCTCAACAAGCGCGGTCGCGAAGTCTGCGTTCTCGAAGAAGGCGCAGAACTCGGCAAGGGCATTCCTCCCCGCTACATGGACAGAGTGCGTCCCTGGTTCCAGAAACGCGGCATTACCGCTCTTACGGAAGTATCCTTCAAGGAAATCACGTCCAGAGGCGTCATTTACACGGACAGGGAAGGCAAGGAACATCTTGCCGAAGGCGACACCGTCATGGTGCTCACCTCGCAGAAGCCCGACCTTTCCCTCAAGAGTCGTCTTGAAGGCGTCGTGCCCGAAATCTACATGGCCGGTTCCGTCAACGGCGCCGACGTGGGAAGTCTCATAGTCAACGCCATGGAAAACGGCCGCAGCATCGGCTGCAAGCTTTAGTTCATTCTTCCGGGAATGCCCCTGTGAACCTCCTGCCGGGGCATTCCCCATCCGAAAAAGAAGGCCGAAAGATCATCAGCAGAACTCTGGCTTTCTCCCTCACCCCATAAAAGAACGGAACTCTCTGCTGTTCCTTCCCTGTGGACGTCCCCTGCCGCGAGAAGGCGCTCTTTTCCGGGAAAAGAGCGCCGTTCTTTTTTAATGTTCCTTCCGGGACTCTTCCGAGCCTTCGGCACGGAACGTTTCCCGTCAGTTCATGAAGTCGAAATGCTCTGGCTACCAGCCTCCTCCGAGCGCCACGCATACCTGCGCCACGGCGGAAAGCTGCGCCGCACGACTTGCGGCAAGCTGCATCTGCGAAGAGTACAAGGTTCGCTCCGCTTCCAGAACGTCGAGATAGGGAGAATAGCCCGCTTCGTATCTGGTCCGGGCAAGTTCGGCCGCCTTTTCCATGCGGGAGGATGCGTCTGCAAGACTTTTTACGCTGTCTGCCGTGCCTTTCTGCGCCGCAAGCGCGGAACGTATATCGCTGAATGCCTGCTGAACGGAAAGCTCGTAGGCTGCTGCTGCGGCTCTCACCGCGGCTTCGGCCTGCCTCACGCCGCTTATGGTGCGTCCGAAGGTGAGAATCGGCAGATTGACGGAACCGCCGAAGTTCCACGTGCCCGCCGCACCGGAAAAAAGTCCGTCCAGCTCCGTGCTCGACGTTCCCAGGCTTCCCGTCAGACTGATGGACGGAAAGAATGCGGCCCTCGCCTCGCCCACCTGAAAATGGGCGGCCCGAAGCGAGGCCTCGGCGGAACGTATGTCCGGCCTGCGGGTAAGAAGTTCGGAAGGAATACCCTCAGGAAGCTGCGGCGCTGCGGGAAGAGAGGCAAGAGCCTTGCCTTGCTTCGCCTTTCCTGAAAACACGGCCTTTGGAGAGGCACCCGTAAGAAGCATGAGCGCGCCTTCGGCCTGCTCCACTCTCGTTTTTGCCTGCGCCAGGCTGTCTTTCAGGGCATCTACCTGAGTGCGCACGTTGAGGATGTCCAGCTCGTTTATGGCTCCTGCAGCGTACTGCCTTTCATAGAGCGCAGCAGAAGCCTGCCTGGTTTTCAGCGTTCGCTCGGTAAGGTCAAGCTGTTCACGATAGTTCAAAAGATCAAAATACGCCGAACACACCTGTCCTGCCAAGGAAAGTTCCATGGCATGAGCGGCATCTTCCGCGGAAAGCAGATTTTCCCTGGCCGCCGCAGTGGCGTTGCGGTATCGGCCCCATATGTCCAGCTCCCATGCGGCCTGAACGGCGCCGCTCCACATGGAATCCACGCGCGAAGGGGCGGAAACCTTCCTGACGCCCCGCCCGTCCAGAGAATCCACACTTTCTTCAAGCGCGCCCAGTTCCCGCATGACTCCGTATGTGGCGGAGGCGTCCAGACTGGCCCTGGCACGCTCTCCGCTGCCCTGTGCCGAAAGCTGCGGAAAAAGATCCGCGCGCGCCATGCCGAGTGCAGCCCGGGCCGCGTCCACTCTGGCCAGACTCTGTTCCAGATTTCTGTTCTGCAAAAGCGCAAGCGACACAAGTTCATTCAACGCATCGTCATTGAAGCGACGCCACCACTCCCGATAAAGCTCACCCGGCTCCGGCCTCGTTCCTTCCTCTCCCCATGAAGAGGGCAGGGGCTGCTCCGGCCTGTGATAATCGGGGGCAAAGGAGCAGCCGGCCGCAAGAACCGCCGTCATCAGAGCCGCAAGCACGCGTTTCATGACTTTTCCTCCTTGTGCGACACACCGAAAATGCGCTCGGAAACACGCATGACCAGCACGAAGAAATACGGCACGAGAAGCGGCGCCAGAATTGTGGCCGCAATCATGCCGCATACCACGCTCACGCCTATGGATACGCGGCTTGCCGCACCCGCGCCGGAGCTGAAGGCCAGCGGAAGACAGCCCAGAATGAAGGCTATGGAGGTCATGATGATGGGACGGAACCGGAGCCGTGCGGCCTCCACGGCGGCTTCCTCCAGTTCCTTTCCCTGATCCCGCAGCTCCACGGCGAATTCTATGATGAGAATGGCGTTCTTGCAGGCCAGACCGAGCAGCGTGATGATGGCCACCTGCGTGTAGATGTCGTTGCTGAGTCCCACGAGCCAGTTGCCCAGAATGGCTCCGAATACGGCAAAGGGCACGGCCGAAATCACGGCCAGAGGCAGACTCCATCGTTCGTACTGGGCAGCAAGAATGAGAAATATCATGAGCAGACTCAGACCGAGCACGCCGAAATCCGTACCTCCGGTTTCCACTTCCTGATACGTCACGCCGGACCATGCAAAGGAATAGCCCTGCGGAAGGGAGGCCGCCACTTTCTCCAGCGCCGCTATGGCCTGACCGGAGCTCGCGCCGGAAGCGGGATTGCCCGTAATCTTGGCCGAAAGAAGACCGTTGAAATGCGACACCGTGGACGGCCCTCCCGTAGTCGTCACCGTAACGAGCGAGGTGAGCGGAATCTGATCACCCGTGGAAGACGTCACGTACAGCGAACGCATGCTGTCGGGCAGACTGCGGAAGCTCTCGTCCGCCTGCATCATGACCTTGAAGGTACGACCGGACAGATTGAAGTCGTTGATGTAGGTGGAGCCGAGCGTTGCGCCAAGCATATTGTACACGTCTGCGCAGTCCACGCCGGACATGTTGGCCTTTTCCCTGTCGAGATGCACGAAGAGCCGCGGGGCATCCACGCTGAAGGCACTGCTCACACCGGCAAGTTCCGGCTGTCTTGACGCTTCGGCCGCAAAGGCATCGGCCACCTGCGCAAGCTGAGCAGGCGTGCCGGAGGTGGTCTGAATTTCCATGTCGAATCCGCCCGTATTGCTCATGCCCATGATGGGCGGCGGATTGAAGGGAAGTACCAGTCCGCGGCTTTCGGCAAGGCCCAGAGCATAAATTTGCCGAAGCGTCTCAGCTACGCCGAGTTCCGGCGTCGTTCGCTCATCCCATGGCTTGAGCTGAATGAACAGCGTGCCCGCACTGGCGTCAAGAGTACTGTTCACAAGATCGTAGCCGGAAAGACTGAGCACATGAGCCACGGCCGGAAGACGTCCCACGGCCTCGCTCACGCTTGTGACGAGCTCCCGAGTCTTGGGCAGAGCCGAGCCTTCCGGCAGAGAAATGGTGCACATGAGTGCGCCCTGATCCTCTTCAGGCACCAGCGTGGTGGGAACCCGCGTAAAAAGCCAGGCCGTACACAGACAGAGAACGACGAGAATGCCGCTCGAAACAATGCCGTGCCTCAGGAAAAACTCTACAAGATGAGAAAACCCCTCGGTTACGGCGTCGAAAAAGCGGTTGAACCAGCGGAAGGGCGCCCAGGGCTTACTGCGCTCTCCCTTGAGGAGCTTGAGGCACAGCGCAGGAGTGAGCGTAAGCGCCACCATGCCGGAAATGACCACGGCAATGGCTATGGTCACGGCGAACTGACGATACATGACGCCAGCAAGTCCGCCGAGAAATCCCACGGGAATGAACACGGAGCATAACACAAAAACAATGGCTATGACGGCCGAAGTCACTTCATTCATGGCCACGGCCGTGGCCCCGGCCACGTCGAGTCCTTCGGTCCTCAGCACCCGTTCCACGTTTTCCAGTACCACTATGGCGTCGTCCACCACCATGCCTATGGCGAGAACCAGAGCAAAAAGCGTGAGCGTGTTGATGGAAAAATCCAGAAGATACACGCCCGCAAACGTTCCTATGAGCGCAATGGGCACGGCAAGGCAGGGAATGAGCGTAGCTCGCCAGTCCTGCAGGAAAAGATAGACCACGGCAAAAACGAGCAGCATGGCTTCCACCAGCGTGCGCACCACCTCTTCCACGGAAAGCCGCACGAATATGGTGGTGTCGTAGGGAACCACGTACCCCATGCCGGAGGGAAAATAGCGTTCCTGCTCTTCCATGTAGGCGGCCACGCGTTCGGCCGTGGCCAGAGCGTTGCTGCCCGGAGCAAGGAATATGGCCAGAGGTATGGCCGTGGCTCCGTCGATGGCACAGGCAAAGTTGTAGCTTTCCGCACCGAGCTCCACGCGGCCCACGTCGCGCAGACGAAGCACGCCGCCCTCCGGTGAGGCTCGGAGAATGATGTCGCCGAACTGCTCGGCCGTCACGAGGCGTCCCTCGCTCTGAAGCTGCCACGTCATGGTCAGAGCATCCGAGCCCGGCTGACTGCCCACGCTGCCGAGAGAATACTGGGCGTTCTGGTCGTTCACGGCCTGAGAAATGTCGCTCACGCTTATGCCGAGCTCGGCCATGCGCGGCGGATCGAGCCATATGCGCATGGCATGGTCGCGGCTGCCTATGATCTGAGCCTGTCCCACCCCGGGCACGCGCTTGAGACCGTCGAGAAGATTCACGAGTGCATAGTTGCTGAGATAGGTGGCGTCGTGCATGCCGTCTTTGGAATACAGCGCCACTATTTCCAGAATGGCGGGTGAAAAGGTATCCACCGTCACGCCGTACTGCCGTACGATTTCCGGCAACATGGGCGTGGCGGCCTGAACCCTGTTGTTCACGTTCACCTGCGCAATGTCCGCATCCGTGCCTACGGCAAAGGTTACGGAAATCTGCATGGAACCGCTGGAGGAACTGACCGAGCTCATGTAGATCATGTCGGGAACGCCGTTGATCTGCTCCTCTATGGGCGTGGCCACGGTTTGGGCGATGATTTCGGGACTGGCCCCCGGATACTGGGCACTGACAGTGATGGTGGGCGGAATGAGATCCGGATACTGAGCCACGGGAAGCTCGCGTATGGACAAAAGACCCGCCAGCACGATGAATATGGACAGCACCATGGAAAGTACGGGCCGCCGCAGAAAAAATCCCGCCCGGGATGACACGGGAGCCTTCGGCATGGAAACGGCACCGGAAGAGGCACTCTTTTTGTCATTCATGGAATCATCATTCATGGCTGACCTCCCTTACCGGAGCAGGAGCATCCTCAACACCGCTGCCCATGACGGGAGAAGAAGATTCCGGAGTGTCCAGCGGATCGACCTTCAGACTCTGTCTGAGTTCCTCTGCCCTGACCTCATGACCTGCCGTTACCTTGTTCTGCCCCTGCACCACTATTCTCTGACCAGGTTCCAGCCCCTTTTCCAAAAGAAAACTGCTGCCGAAGGCGGGGCCGAGCGTTACGGGAGAAAGCACGGCCCGATCGGAGTCATCCAGCGCATATACGGCCGTACCCTTTTCCGTCTGCATGAGAGCTTCCTGAGGAATCATGAGCGCCCCCACAAGTTTTGCTCCGCCTACTCGCACAAGCACATACTCTCCCGGAAGAAGCTTGCCTTCCGCATTGGGAAAGCGTGCCTTGGCCCGAACGGCGCTCGTGGAGGAATCCACCTGCGTATCGAGGAAGATCACCTGGCCCTGCCGGTCGTAATCCGTACCGTCCAGGAGTGAAAGCGAGGCGGCAGAACCTTCGCCGTAACTCACGGCCCTTCCCTGCGATTCCATGTCGCGCATGGAAAAAAGCTCCACGCTCGGCACGGAAAACTCCACGTCCATGGGGTCGCTCTGATTGATGTAGGTAAGCGTGCTGTCCGTGCCCACCAGATTGCCGATGCGCGTTACCTCACGGCTGGTAAAACCGGAAAAAGGAGCTTTTACCCGGCAGTACCCGAGTCGTATCCGGGCCTCGTTGACGGCGGCCTGCGACGAATCCCGTCTGCCCAGTGCGCCCTTCCATGCGGCATAGGCGCTGTCGCGCTCCTGACGACTTACGGCGTTCGAAGCATAGAGCTTCTGCACGCGATCGTATTCCTTGCGCGCGTTTTCCAGCGTACTCACGGCCTCGGCAAGCTGACCTTCCGCCTGGCGGAGCGCAGCCTGAAACGGCGCTTCGTCTATCTCGAAAAGCACGGTTCCCTGCTTCACGTACGCGCCTTCACGGAAAAGTCTTTTTTGAAGAATGCCCGACACCTGCGGCTTCACCGCGGCGGAGCGGCTGCCCTGTGTCTGCCCCATGAACGTGGCGTAAAGGGGCACGTCCATGCGTTCGAGTTTTACGGCCTTTACGAAGGGCGGCGGCAGGCTCGCCCCGGCGGACTGTTTTTTGTCGTCCTCATCGCAGGCGACCAGCAGCAGACACAACAGCGCGAATCCACTTGCACGCAGCGCATTCATGACCCTTCCTCCATGGCTGAACGGTTGAGGTCCGTCGCAACAGGACCCTTATTTTTCACCGAAACAGGCCCCGCCCAGAAGAGACGTCCCCATCGTCGGCCCGCTCATTGACAAAAGACCGGGCAAACGTAGATTATGGCAATCTCCTTTGTCTTAATACGGCGATGAAAAGCACGCCATGAGGTTTTGTATGAGTCCTTTTATTCTTCGCGGTTTCCTTATCGGCAGCTCTCTCGGCATATTTGCCGTGCTCCTCGGCATTCTGAACACGGCGGAAGGCGTCGTGTTCGGCTCCACCATGGGACTGCTCGCCGGACTCACATCAGCAAAACTCTATGAAAAACGAATGCAGGATAAGGAAAATCAGAAAAAATAATCTCTGCGGCAGAAACACCGGCGGAAGGGCTCCTTCTCCGCCCGACCCACACGGGCGGCTTTTTCGCTCGTGCTCTTCGAAAAAAATTCTTCCGAAAAAGTCCTTCTGCCCCAAAACGGCCGGAGGATCGTTTTTCATGCCTGCGCGCAGCGCATCGTTTCCATCTCCCGAAAACAAAAACGCCTTCCCCTTTAAAGAGAGGAAAGCGTTTTTATTCTCAACGAATAAATGAAAGAATCCGCTACGTCCGGGGTCTGGAACAAAAGCGCAGAAGACGGGAAAGAAATGCCAGCGCCCGCTTGAAGGACGCCTCATCTGCGGCCAGAGCCTGAGGACGCGGAAGCTGAATGACGAGCCTCCCGTACACTCTGTCCTGACAGAAAGGCAACAGCGTTTTCGGCATGGAGAGCGTATCGCGGGCATCGGAACCGAAAAGAAGCAAGACCCGGGGATTCAGAAGCTTCACGCCGGACCAGAACAGCGCAGGGCCGTCTTCCGGCTTTTCTCCGGCAAGGCCGCAGGGCCAGAACACATGAGTCCCGCCGGGATGATGCAGCTCCATGAGCATGCGCACGATAACCTGACGGCGCACGTCGTCGGGCCTTCCGGTAAGGTCTTCGCCGAGACCGGCATAGGTCCAGAGCACCAGAGGGCGCGGCGGCAGCGGACGACGGTTCTTGAGTGCCAGCCAGCTTGCGGGCCATGCCTCCACAGGGCGCGCCCCGGGCGTAGCGAGAAGGCCGTTCTCCGAGGAGAGAAGTCCGGTGCGAACGTCGGATACGGGCCCGGCGGATGCGCTCTCTCTAACGGAGTCGGGGGCAGAAGCGGACATACGCACGGAACCGGACCGGGAAGAACGCTCCGATGCTGCGAAGGAAGGCTGAGAAGACTGGCGTACGGCATCTTTCCGCTCCGGGATTTCCCGGCTGAAGGCAGGTTGTGCCTGCCTAGGCATCTGCTCATTCCTCCCTTGCGGAGCCTCGGACTTCTGTGCCGTTTCCGATCTGGAGGAACGCAGTTCATCCACGCGCTGCGGGCTTTCCAGAAGCAGCACGGAAAGGCCCGCCTTGAGCCACGGGCGCACTATGGCGGATTGAACCCTCATGCAAACAGCGTACGAATCCAGTCTATGAGTTTCCAGGCCACCTGAGGCTTGGGCATATCGGGCCACACCTCGTCTCGCCCCTGCGCATCGGCCACATAAACACGATTGGCCGCGCGGCCGAATCCGTCGGAGATGCGGTTTCCCACAATGATATCCGCGCCCTTGGTTTCCAGCTTGTGGTGCACGGCAAGACCGAGAGCATCCATGTCCGGAACGCTTTCGGCGGCAAAGCCCACAACCACCTGTCCCTCAGAACGTTCCTCGGCCAGAGTACGGAGAATGTCGGCATTGGGAAGGAAGGAAAGCGTGAATCCGTCTCCGGCCCTGTCCTTCTTGAACTTGCCCGGACCGTGCGGCTCAGGACTGAAATCCGCCACGGCAGCGGTGAACACTCCGGCATCGGCCGAAGGCCAGAGCATCCTTGCCCTGTCCATCATTTGGGCGGCGGTCGTCACGTCATGGCGATGAAAGGCAGGATCATCGGGCAGCCAGATATCCACCGGGCCGCACACGGCATGAACTTCCGCGCCGCGCAACCATGCCGCCACGGCAATGGACGCGCCCATGGTTCCGGTGGAGCCGTTGGTCCAGAAGCGCACGTCGTCCCAGCTTTCACGCGTGGGCCCCAAGGTCAGCATGACGGTTCTGCCTTCCATGTCCTGGGGGGTGAGCGCCTTGAGTCCGGCAAGATAAATCATGCGCAGGTCCGCAAGTCTTCCCTGTCCCTCGTCGTGACAGGCAACCACGCCGCTGTCCGGTCCCACGAAAATGAAGCCGCGCTCGCGCAGCGTTTCCACGTTGGCCTGCGTGGCGGGATTGCGCCACATACGGGGGTTCATGGCCGGAGCCACCACCACGGGGCCGTCGAAGGCGAGAGCCTGGGCGGAGAGCATGTCATCCGCAAAACCATGTGCAAGACGGGCCAGCATGTCGGCCGAGGCCGGAGCTATGACCATGGCATGGGCGATCTGCCCCGGCTCCAGATGCTCGAACGGCTCCTCGGAACCGAACATTTCCCCGTACACCGGCGACGCGCCGAGCGCGCGGAAGGTGAGCGGCGAAATGAACTTCTGCGCGGCGGCAGTAAGCGTGGCGCTCACGTTCGCCCCCGTATCCTGCCAGCGATGCACCAGCTCGGCCGCACGAAAAGCCGCCACGGAGCCGCACACGCCGAGATGCAGCCTTTTGTCCGCAAAACGCTTGAACAGCAGATGCTTTTCCATGAAGGAGTCCTATTCGGAAAGTTTGGTCACCTGGCCGGAATTGCCGTAGGACGACCCGGATCCGGAATACGAAGAGCCGGAATAGGAGGAACCGGAGTAGGAGGACGACGAGGAGGAAGAGAGGCCGCTGTTCACGCTGTTGTGCACTTCAGGCACAAGGCTCAGAATGTCCACGTTCACGCCGTTGACCACCCACACGTCCATGGAGGTGTTCACCACTCCCTCGCGATAGAAGATGGCCGCATAATGAGGCGACTTTTCATAAAGCTGCACGGAACGCACGCCTACGCTGGAACCGCGCAGCTGCCAGCCCTGACGGGCCATGTTCTGCATCATGACATTGGCAAGAGAGGTGCCGTCAACACGTCCGCTGAAGGATTCAAGGCCGAACTTGCTGCCGTCCGGTCCTACGGTGACCAGAGTTTCGGAAGGAATGGTGCTCATGGGAGCCGGAATGGGCACGTCACGGAACTGAGAAATATAGGTCTCGGTGATGCTGGGCTGTTCAAAAGGATTGCTGATGGAAGACACGTTGGAACAGCCGGTGAGCATGAGGGCAGCGGCCACCCCGGCGAACATCATGCGAGCTTTCATGAAAGACACCTCCGAATGGGGGAAGATACTTGCGCGGAAGAAACGTGAAGAGGCTGAAAACGCCCTGTTTTTCTCCGCCTTATGTCCATAGGTACACTATGCTAAAAAAGGGGGATGTGCAAACGGCTTTGCCTTCTCAAAATCCTTTCGTCAGCACCCTCCTCCGCCGCCTCCTCCGCCGCCGCTGCCGGCGCCTCCTCCCCCGTCGCCGAAGGAGCTGGAGGAAGACGCCGACGAACTCTGGGCTCCTTCGAACGAAGAGGCACTTCTGTCGGCCTCGGAAGAAAAGGCTCCCGCCAAAGACGGAGTAAGCACCTGAGATTCCGAAACGGCCGCAGCGGAAAGAAGGGAGGAAAAATGAGCGCCCCAGGCCCTTTCCATACCGAGGGCCACGGCATAGGGAAGAAGTTCCCTATAATGGTCAAGAGTCCTCTGCGGCGGATTGAGCGCATTCAGCGCCGGTCCTTCCGCCATGCGCATGTAAAGGGCAAGGCCCTCTATATCGTCAAGCAAGGCTCGGGCCTCCCTGGTGGGCGCATCCATGATGCAGGAAAAAAGCAGCGGAACAAGAAGCGCCAGCGCACAAAGCGCCGTCTGAAGGGGGCTCAGAAAATCCAGCGAATCCCTGCACACGGTAATGATGAAAAAGCCGGAAAAGATCAGCATTCCCGTTTGAAACAGCAGGAAAAAGACAAAGGCACCGTAACGGCCCGCACGGAAAAGATGCACCGTTCCCCGGAAAAATCGCCGGAAAAGAAAGGAAAAAAAGAGCATGAGGACAAGAACGGACACGGCTCTTTCCGGCACGATTCCCCCCGTGACGTATCCGACAGCGGCAGCAAGGAGAATCACGGTTGCCGACATGCCGAAAAAGGTCCATACCGAACCGAACAGTCCTTTACACGCTCCTCCGCCAGCGCCTTTCCACATCTTTCCCCAGTCGGTATGAAGTTGTGCTCCCATGGCGCGGCGCATGGCGGAAAGCGTCTCTCCGTGTTCCTTATCCACGGGCACACGGCCTTCCAGATGTTCCAGAATACGGTTTTCCTCGGCATGGGGAGACGTGCCCGAGCCGCGTTCGAGCGCAAAGCCTTCCTTCGCGTTGCCCTCGATGCGGCAGCAGCCGCGCCCCGCCAGAGAAATGACCGCGGCGCCGAAACATCCCGGCGTCACCTCAGTCTTGTGGAACAGAAATCCCGCCACGGCAGGGGAAAGCCGTTCCCTTTTCCCGTCGGCAGAGCGCCGGAAGGGAGGATGAAAAAGGGGGACGATGACGCCTTTTTTCGGATCCCTGCCGATAAAAAACCATGCCAGAAAGAAATAAAGCAGCACGGCACCGTCGAGAGCGGCCAGAATCCACGTGCCGGGCAGGGAACCGGTCTCTCGTTCCGGAACGACAAAGCCCTTTTGCCAGCCCGCGGCCACGGTGAATTCCTCGCCGGGCATGACGGCACGCTGCGCCGCAAAGCGCATGACAAGACGGCCGTTCTTCGTGTCGTGCGACATGTCCACGGGAGACCTTCGGCTTCCCGGCTTTCCCAGCCAGGCCTTCTGACCGAAAAAAGGTGCACCCGGAGGACAGAGCACCGTGCAGGAAGCTTTGTCCACGGGAGCTTCCCAGCCGCTTCCCGTAACGTTCCAGGTCAGCTCGTCGTTGTTTTCGAAAAGCCCGGTCTGGCCTGTCATGCGATAGGAAAGAAAAAATTCATGTCTGCCCGGCGAAAGCGTTCTTTCCCTGTCCCGCTGATACACGCGCACCATGCCGGAGGAACGCTCCACATCATTGATGGGAAGGGAACGACCGTCGAGCCGCACCTCAAGCACCTGCATGGAGGCTCTGCCCTGCTCTCTCCATCGCGTCACCACGGGAATGTCGCGAAACAGCCCGTGAAAGCTGCCGCTTTCCGGAATGTCCACCGACAGCGTTTCGGAAACCACAATGTCGCCGTTGCCGGACACATCGACAAGCGCGCAGAAATCCCTCACGCGCACGGGATCCGCCAGAGCGTCCGTCGCCATGAACAGGCACAGCAGCACGGCCATGAACCACTGTTTCATGATTTTTCTCCTGAGAGGCGCATTTAGGAAAACAGCGTTGAAACCACGCTTCCCCTGCGCCCTTCCGGCAAAAATAAACGGCCCGAACAAAAAAGGGAAGAAGCCTACGCTCCTTCCCCTCTATGCGGTGTTGTGCCCGGCCTCGTTCCGCACGGCGGAAGCATGAAAAGGCATCACGCGCAAGCGCCTGACAAACGAGGATCATCCGACGGGGTAGGTCTGCGGCACGGCAGCCTCGTCCTCTCCCGTAAGCTCGAAATATTCCATTTTCTGAAAGCCGAACCAGCCGGCCACGATATTGCCCGGAAACTGCATGATGCGGTTGTTCTGCTCGCGCACCGTACCGTTGTAGTACCGACGGGCCATCTGCAGATCGTCCTCCACGGTCGTCAGAGAATGCTGAAGCTGAAGAAAATTTTCGTTGGCCTTCAGATCCGGATACGCTTCCGCCACGGCAAGAAGCCTTCCGAGCGCCGCGCTGAGTCCTTTTTCCGCCTCTCCCACCGTACGGGCACTGCCGCCCGCGGCCTTCAGCCCTTCTTCCCGTGCCCGGGCCACGGCGGAAAGCACGTCCTTTTCATGCACGGCGTAGCCCTGCACCGCACTTATGAGCGAAGGGACAAGATCGTGCCTGCGCCGAAGCTGAACGCTTATGCCGCTCCAGGCCTCTTCGGCAAGATTGCGGCCGCGTACCATGGCGTTGTAAAGATAAACGAGTGCCAGAATCAGGACGACTGCAACGGCAACGAGAATACCCGCTATGACCATGTGCGCTCCTTCAGCAGGGCTTTTCGGCATGTCGCTCTGAAAGGCCCCGGCTCCTGTTTGCCCGTGAAAAGGGCCAGTCATGAATCTCGAAGGGAACGGTGTGCTGCATTCCTTCCAGAAGAGCGAGAAGCTCCCCGCGCTGGTGCGGCGAGAAAAACAGCTTGAACAGAGCCTTTCCGGGATCAAGCACCGTAAGCATGGCAAGGTGTTCGCCGCCGCCTTCCAGAAGATAACGAAAAAGACCCGTATCGCGGGGAGCAATACGGATCAGAAGCATCTCTGACGTGACGGCCGCAGGAAGCCGGACGGGCTTTCTTCGCGCTGTTCCCTTTCCGGAAGAGGAGCAGTCGCAGGCTCCCCCCGGCGAGAAAACGGCAAGCTGCTCCATCTTACTTCATGCGGTAAGTGATGCGGCCGCGGGTCAGATCGTAAGGGGAAAGTTCGACCTTCACGCGGTCACCGGGCAGAATGCGGATGTAGAACTTACGCATTTTGCCGGAAATATGGGAAAGCACTTCATGACCGTTTTCCAGCTTCACGCGGAACATGGCATTGGGAAGGGCTTCTTCCACGATGCCGTCGACTTCAATGGCGTCTTCTTTAGGCATGGTTCCTCCAAAAAAACTATCGCGATACCTTCCCCGAATATGAGCCTGCTGTCAAGGGGAGATGGGCCGCCCCCGACCGCTTTCCGTACCGTTGCCCATCTTTTTCTTCTGTCCTATACTCACCGCGGTCTGAAAATGCCGTCTTTCCTTTTCCGGACACAGCACCATGTCTTCCTTCCGCACCTCTGTTTTCCGCCACGCCCTGCGCGCCCTTCTTCTTGCCGCCGGCGCCGCCGCTCTTCTCGATTCTCCGCCAGTGCTTTCCTCCGGGCTTCCCGGTCCGGGACTCTGGCCTCGCCTCTCAGGCGCGCTTCTTCTCCTCTGTGCCGTTCTTCTGCCTTCAAAAGAGCCGGACGAGCGTTCCTGCACATCTTCCTCACTGCGCCGTGCGCTCGGTCCTGTTCTCTCCTGCCTGCTCTGGATCGTTCTTCTTCAGCCTGCGGGCTGGCTTCCGGCCACGTTTCTTTCTGCTCTTCTGGCCTGCCGTACGGGAGGGTGCAGCATGAAGGAATCCCTTCTTGTCTGCCTTCTGCTTTCCGCCGCGCTGTGGCTGGGCATGGAAAAACTGCTCCGGTATTCCCTGCCGCAGGGTACGCTTTTCGTCCTTGCATGCGGAGTCTGACATGGACGCCTTTCTTGCCGATCCTTCCGTTTTTTCCGGCGTATGGGCCGGAATGGCAGCCGTATGCTCCCTCAAGCTCTGGCTGCTCGTGCTTTCGGGCGTATTTCTCGGCATGACCGTGGGCGTACTGCCCGGTTTCGGTCCGCCCGCAGCCATGGCTCTGCTCTTTCCACTGGTCTATGTGCTGGAGCCTCTGCCCGGCATTTCCCTGCTTTCAGGCATATTTTACGGAGCCAAATACGGCGGAGCCGTCACATCCATATTAATGGGTATTCCCGGAGAGGCCGACGCCGTGGCCACGTTGTTCGAAGGTCATCCTCTGGCCCTCGGCGGCAAGGCCCGTCAGGCCCTTGCCGCGGCAACTCTCGCATCCTTCACGGGCGGCATGCTCTCTTCTCTGGGCATGGTGCTGCTGGCTCCCGTGCTTTCCCGTGCGGCGCTGTTCTTCGGTCCAGCGGGGCGGGCGGCGGTCATGGCCTGCGCACTTCTTCTCGTGGCCTTCACCAGTCCTGGCGGCGCAAGGCGCAGCCTGTGCATGATCCTTCTCGGACTCGTACTCGCGCTTCCCGGCATGGCCCCCGTTTACGGAACGGCAAGACTCACCTTCGGTTTCTGGCAACTTTCCGAAGGCGTGGAACTCACGTCTCTGCTGCTCGGCATGTTCGGCATAGGCGACCTGCTTGCTGCCCTTCTCTCCGATCATGAGAAAAAAACGGAGCATGCCTTCGCCCCTGTTCCGCCTCTCAAACGGCTTTCCGCCTTTGCAGCCGCCCTGCGCGGCAGCATTCTCGGTTTTCTTACCGGCCTTATTCCCTGCGGCGCGGGAGTGACGGCAAGCTTTGCCTCCCATGCCCTGGAAAAACGCCTGAGCCGTCACCCTGAACAGTTCGGCAATGGGGCATGGGAAGGACTCGCCGGCCCCGAAGCCTCAAACAACGCCGCAGCCATGGCTTCGTTCGCTCCGCTGCTTCTGCTCGGACTTCCCACCAATCCCATCATGGCCGCCCTCCTCGGAGCACTCACCATCGTTGGCGTGGTACCCGGTCCCTCCCTGCCCGAAAGTCAGCCGGATTTCTACTGGGGACTCATTGTCTGTCTCGTCATGGGCAATGTGCTGCTTCTGGCTCTGGGACTCGGTCTTGCCGGATTCTGGGCGTATCTTGCCCGACTTCCCTTCCGGCTTCTGTGGCCCGTCATCCTTCTGCTCTGCCTCACAGGCTCCTATGTGGGGGCCGACGGCATTTCCGGACCTGTTCAGTGTCTTTTCTTCGGCCTCTTGTCGGTTCTTCTCAGACGAAACGGATGCTCTCCCGCGCCCCTGGTTCTCGCCTTTGTTCTCGGACCGAAACTCGAAACGCACCTTCTGCAGGCTCTGCTCTCCGTCTGGTAGCTCCGGAGCTTTCTCTGGCTTTCATTTTTCTTCTTTTTTTGAAAACTGATTGAACACTCAATGAATGCATGCTTGCAAATATCTCACCATTATAATACGTTATAACAATATACCATCAGCAATTATGTGAAAAAAGGTTTTATGCTTGCCGATTTCTTTATTCCTTGTAGAGATATGCACCATGAAATGGCGTATTCCACACTCCTGTCTTGCCGCCGTCTGGCTCATTTTTCTTTCCCTTCCCGTTGTTCCCGACGTTCTTGCCGCAGGCAACAACGTTGAACTTTCCATTGCCTTCAGCCCGGGGGGAGCCCTCGATGCCGCCGCACGCACGCTTGCGCGTGAAGCGGAAAAGGAACTCGGAAAAAACATCATCGTTCAAAACGCTCCCGGCGGGGGCGGCATGACGGGAGTTGCGAGGCTTGCCAAGTCCAGACCAGACGGATCCCGTCTGGCGGCCTGCGTGACCAATGCGCTCATATTCATTCCCTTCAGAAACGAAACTCCCTACCGACCTCTGGAAGACGTGGAGCCGCTGCTCATTTTCGGACAGGCTTCGCCCGTGCTGGTCACGCAGCCCGATGCCCCGTGGAAGGACATGGACTCCTTTCTTGCCGCCACGCGCGAGCGAGGCGGAGAAATGCGCATAGGCGTGCCCGGACTCGGCACCCCTTCCCACATTGCGCTTGCCGTCATGGCGGCGGGCGATCCGTCGCTCAAGTGGCGCTTCGTACCTTTCGGCGGTCCCGGCGAAGCGGAAGCCGCGCTTCTCGGCGGCCATGTGGACGCTGCGGCAAGCGGCGTGCTTCCACGCATAAAGAAGGGACAGCTTCATCCGCTCATGGTCCTTGCCGGAACAAGGCTTCCGGCCTTGCCCGACGTGCCGTCACTTGCCGACAAGGGTTTTTCCGATCCCGGACGCGGCGACTCGTCCTTCATTCTGCTCGCTCCGGCAGACACGCCGGAAACGACTCTGGACGAGCTTTCCCACGCCTTTGAAAAGGCCGCGGGAAGCGAAGCCTACCTGAAGATTCTGGAAAATTTCTCCGTGGCTCCCGTTCTCAAAAGCAGACAGGAAGCCCGGGAATTTCTCCGCCGGGCATGGGCGGAGGAAGGAGACATTCTCAAGGCTGCCGGCATAGCCGACATGCCCGCAGCCTCCCCCGAAAAGAGGGATGTCGGAGCAGCTGTTCCGAAAGGAAAGTGACTCCGGCAAAACGAAAAAGCGCCGCTGCCCGACCATGGAAGGGCCGCGGTCTTCTTTCGTCACGGACGCTGCAGCCGCATGCGCCCGATCAGAAACCGTCCCGCAAGGGACAGGGCTCCTGCCGCACTAATGCGTAAAGGAGCCGGGACAGTACCAGGAGGATACCCACATGTCTTGCAACTGCACGGCCAACCCCATTGACCTTGCTCCGCTCATGGACATTCTGAAACCCTACAAGCAGAACCCGAAAGGCGCGCTTATTCCCGTTCTACAGCAGGCTCAGGATGTTTACGGCTATCTGCCGCAGGAAGTTCTTGAAACCATCGCGTCGGAACTTCGTGTACCGGTCGCGGAAGTGTTCGGCGTAGTCACGTTCTACGCCCAGTTCCACCTCAATCCGCGCGGCAAGAACATCGTCCGCGTCTGTCAGGGTACCGCCTGTCACGTCCGCGGAGGAGCCGGCATTCTGGAGGCGGTGAGCCACCACCTCGACATCAAGCCCGGCGAAACCACCAAGGACCTTAATTTCACGCTGGAAACCGTGGCCTGCCTCGGCGCCTGCGGTCTGGCTCCCGTCATGATGGTGAATGAAAACACCCACGGCCGCCTGACCCCCGACGACATTCCCGGTATTCTCGACAGCTACCTGGCATAAAGGAGAGGACGACATGCTTGAACTGAAACGTCTCACTTCCGTTGACGCGCTCAACAAGCTGCAGGAAGAAGCCCGGCCTCTGCTCAGCCTGCGCCACTACAACCGCGCTCCCAAGCAGGAAAAATACCAGATTCTCATCTGCGGCGGCACGGGCTGCACCTCCTCGGGCAGCATGAACATCAGCGATGCTCTGCAGGCGGCCATCAACAGCCACGGCCTGCAGGACCGCGTGAGCATCGTGGTTACCGGATGCCACGGTTTCTGCGAACTCGGACCGCTCGTCATCTTCTACCCCGGCGGCATCTTCTATGTGCGTGTCCAGCCCGAAGACGCCGAAGAGCTCATAACGACCACCGTGCTCGAAGGCAAGACCGTGGAACGCCTGCACTATCAGGGACGTACCGGCAAGACCCCGCGGCACAGCTACCGCGACATGCTCTTCTACAATCTGCAGAAGAGACTCGTGCTGCGCAACTGCGGCCGCATCGACCCGGAAAATATTTTTGAATACATAGCAAACGGCGGCTATCAGGGCATTGCCAAGGCCCTTGCCATGGGACGCGAAGCCACCCTTGAGGAAGTGCTCAACTCCGGTCTTCGCGGTCGCGGCGGCGCAGGCTTTCCCACGGGACTCAAGTGGAAGTTCATGGCATCCGAACCTGCCGAGCCCAAGTACATGCTCTGCAATGCCGACGAGGGCGATCCCGGCGCGTTCATGGACCGCTCCGTACTTGAAGGCGATCCCAACGCCGTCATTGAAGGCATGCTCATAGGCGCCTGGGCCACCGGCGCCACCGAGGGGTACGTATATGTGCGCGCCGAATATCCTCTCGCCATCAAACGCCTCGGCATTGCCCTTGCCGAAGCCGAAGCCCTCGGCCTCATGGGCGACAACATTCTCGGTTCCGACTTCAGCTTCCATCTGAAGATCAAGCAGGGCGCAGGTGCCTTTGTCTGCGGCGAAGAAACGGCCCTCATGCGCTCCATCGAAGGCAAGCGCGGCATGCCCCGCGTACGTCCTCCCTTCCCGGCCAAGCGCGGCCTGTGGGAACAGCCCACGGTGCTCAACAACGTGGAAACCTTCGCCAACGTGGCCCGCATCATCACCGACGGCGCGGAAGCCTTCCGCCAGGACGGCACCGAAAAGTCTCCGGGCACCAAGATTTTTGCCGTCACGGGCAAGGTGCGCAACACCGGTCTTGTGGAAATCCCCATGGGCGTTTCCATGCGCCACATCATTTTCGACATCTGCGCGGGCATCAAGAACGAAAAGAAGTTCAAGGCCGTGCAGATAGGCGGTCCTTCGGGCGCGTGCCTTCCCGCCTCCATGCTCGACAATCCCGTGGACTATGATTCCCTCACCGCCGCCGGCGCCATGATGGGTTCCGGAGGTCTGGTCGTGGTGGACGAAGACACCTGCATGGTGGACCTCGCCCGCTTCTTCCTCACCTTCACCCAGGCCGAAAGCTGCGGCAAATGCACTCCCTGCCGTGAAGGCAGCAAGCGCATGCTGGAAATTCTGGAACGCATCTGCGGCGGCGAAGGACGCGACGGCGACATTGAGGAACTCGAACGCCTGGCTCACACCATGCGCACCTCTTCGCTCTGCGCGCTCGGTCAGACGGCTCCCAACCCCGTGCTCTCCACGCTGCGCTTCTTCCGTTCGGAATACGAGGCCCACATTCACGACAAGAAGTGTCCCGCAGGCGTGTGCACCAAGCTGCTCCAGTACAAGATTGATCCCGAAAAGTGCAAGGGCTGCACGCTCTGTGCCCGCAACTGCCCCGTGGGCGCCATCACCGGCAAGGTACGCGAACCCCACCTGATCAATCCCAACAAGTGCATCAAGTGCGGCACCTGCATGGACAAGTGCAAGCACGGCGCCATCAGCCGCGTGTAAGCCCGACTTCGAGGAGAATCATCATGAGTGCTACCGTTACTCTGACTATAGACGGCCAGAAAGTGACCGCCCCCGCGGACGCCACCATACTGGAAGCCGCAAAACTTGTCGGCATCAACATTCCCACGCTCTGCTATCACCCCCTGCTGCGCCCCGAAGGCTCCTGCCGCGTGTGCGTGTGCAAAGTGACGAAAGCCCGTTCCTTCATTCCCGCCTGCATCGCCAAGGTCAGCGAAGGCATGGAAGTGTTCACCAACGATCCCGAAGTGCTGGAATCACGCAAGAACATCGTGGAACTTCTGCTTGCCAACCATCCCAAGGACTGCCTCGCCTGTTCTCGTTCCGGCAACTGCGAACTGCAGCGCGTGGCCAACAACCTGGGCATCCGCCGCGTCCGCTACGAATACAATCGTCCCGAAATGGAAAAGGATGAAAGCAATCCCTGCATCGTACGCGATCCGGCCAAGTGCATTCTCTGCGGCCGCTGCGTCCGCATGTGCGCCGAAGTGCAGGGCGTAAGCATCTACTCCTTCGCCTACCGCGGCCTCAACGCCCGCGTGACCCCGGCCTTCAACCTCGGTCTCGGCGAAGTCTCCTGCACCTTCTGCGGCCAGTGCCGCAAGGTCTGCCCCACCGGCGCCATCACCATGAAAAGCGACACCGAACGCGCCTGGCAGGCCCTGCGCGATCCGGAAAAAATCGTCATGGTTCAGACGGCTCCCTCCGTGCGCGTGGCCATCAGCGAACCCTTCGGCGGCAAGCCCGGCGACATCGCCACCGGTCAGATGATCAGCGCCCTGCGCCGCCTCGGCTTCGACAAGGTCTTCGACACCAACTGGTCCGCCGACCTCACCATCATGGAAGAAGGTCACGAGCTCGTCGATCGCATAAAGAACGGCGGCACGCTCCCCATGATCACGAGCTGCTCGCCCGGCTGGATCAACTTCATCGAGCTCTACTACCCCGATCTGCTTTCGCATCTGTCCACGGCCAAGAGCCCGCAATCCATGTTCGGCGCCATGCTCAAGACCTACTACGCTCAGAAGCAGGGCATCGATCCTTCCAAGATCGTTTCCGTTTCCATCATGCCCTGCACCGCCAAAAAGTTCGAGGCCGAACGCCGCGAACTTTCGGCCAGCGGCTTTGCCGACACCGACATCGTGCTCACCACCACCGAACTCGCCCAGATGATCAAGGAAGCCAACATCAACTTCTTCGCCCTGCCTGAAGAGGAATTCGATCCCATCATGGGTACCGGCTCCGGCGCGGGCAACATCTTCGGCGCCACCGGCGGCGTCATGGAAGCCGCCATGCGTACCGCCTACAAGGTCATTACCGGCGAAGAAATGGAACCCATCGAACTCGACGCCGTGCGCGGCATGGAAGGCATACGCGAGGCCGAAGTGGACTTCAACGGCGCGCTCAAACTCAAGGTGGCCGTGGCTCACGGTCTGGCCAATGCCCGCAAGGTCTGCGACCTGATCCGTGAAGGCAATCCCCACGGATGGAACTTCATTGAAATCATGGCCTGCCCCGGAGGCTGCATCAACGGCGGCGGTCAGCCCATCAATCTCGACGCCGACACGCCCCGCCTGCGCATCGAGGCTCTGTACCGCAATGACAGGAACCTGCCCGTGCGCAGAAGCCACGACAATCCAGAGATTCAGGCCCTGTACCGGGACTTCCTCGGCGCCCCCAACAGCCACAAGGCTCACGAACTTCTGCACACCCGCTACTATGAACAGTACCGGTCCTGCCGCAGCAAGTAACCCGCCCTTCTGACGACAACGCGCCCCGGACGATGAGTCCGGGGCATTTTTTTCTCAGGCTTTGACTTTTCCTTCTGTTGCCGCCAATATGAAGCCCCGCACCGGTTCACACTCCGGCTCAATCTGTGGAGGATCTATGTCTGAAAAACGCTTTCTCTCCGAAATGTTCAACATACAGCCCCCGAACTGGGGCCTTCGCGGCGATCCGTACCTGTGGGAAGACATGAAACAGGCTTTTGCCGACACGCCCTTTCCCTACAACTCCCATGAGCTCGTCATGGACGTTCACCGCATTTTCAAGGAAAAGACCGGCGAAGATCTGACCAACACCGCCCGCCCCTACGTGGAAGCCTATGCCCACGGAGGAGCTTCCTCGGGCAAGGTTTCGGGCAAGTTCTGGCTCATGACCGCCATTCCCCTGCTGCTCGCTCTGCGCGATGTGGCGGAAAACAACATGGAAGAGTTCGACAAGATTCTGGCCGAAGGTACGGCCCGTTTCGCCCTGCGCAGCCATCCCTGTACTCCGCAGTGATGCCAGCAGCTCCGTACCGCCGCTCTTCTCCTTTTTCTGTCGGCCCGATCCCGGCAGAAAAAGTCGAAAAACTCGCCTTTTTCCTTTTTTGCGGGTGAAAAAATCTCTTCGACGACACATGATTGAAACATGAAAAAGGCGTCTTCTTCCGCGGAAGAAGACGCCTTTTTCATGACATGATGACGAAAATCAATGAACGTGTTCGCCACGTCTGACGCGATAGATGATGGCACAGATCATGACAATGAAATAAATGAAGATGCAGCCCACGCCCACGAAACCCTGAGGGGTGGAGTGCATGGCGCTGGTGATGAGTTCTCCCATACGTGTGCTCCTCGAAAAGTCTGGACGGCCCTTCCGGCACATACGCCGGAATCAGCTTTTACCTTCTCCCAAGCGAGGCAAAAAGTCAAGGAGGAGCACCGGAACGACACGATGACACACGCTTTCCCTGCTGTGTCTCTGCCGGAAGCCTGCAAACGCTGCCGGACATGGAGAATTTGTACCCGAAGAATCACCGGATGCAGAAACTGCTCTGGAACGTAAAAAAGCCTCTCCGCCGTCCGACATCATTTTTTCTTTCCCTGAAAAACAAGCTGCTCCCGACGCTCCATTTCCATACGAACGGCCGTTCTCCCCGTCCGGGGGGATGCTTTGCCTTTCCTCTTTTGCCCTGCTATGATGCCCCATCACTTCTCAGGAGAAAAACGCATGGAATACGGCAGGAACGACACGCTGGAAATAAGGCTGCACGGACTTTCCCCCGACGGCAGAACCGTGGGACGCAGTGCCGAGGGCATGACGGTTTTCGTCCGTGGAGGGCTCCCCGGCGAAAGCGTTCTCGTCCGCCTCTGCCATGTAAAAAAACGCATGGCCGAGGCCGAGCTCATCCGCGTTTTGTCCAAGGCCCCCGACGAAAGGCCGGCGCCGTGTCTTCACTCCCAAGAATGCGGCGGCTGTCCCTGGCAATGCCTGCCTTATGAACGGCAGCTTGAGTGGAAAGGCCGCATAGTGCAGGACGCTCTGCGCCGTCTGGGCAGGCTGTCTCTGCCGGAAGGCGTCGTTCGTCCAACACTTTGTGTCGGAGACCATGCGGAATGGGGCTATCGGAACAAAATGGAGTTTGCCTTTGCGCAGGATGAAAATGGCAGAACGAAACTCGGACTACGGGCGCGTTCATCCCGTACCGTTACGGAAGTGACGCACTGCCTTCTTCAGACGCCCCGTACCATGGCGGTATTGGAAGCCGTGCGGAACCTGTGCGAAACGCTCCGCCTTCGCGCCGCCCCTTCCGGGGGAAAATACAGGAAAGAATCGTCGCAAAAAAAAGGCTTCAGCAGTTCTGTACGCCAGAACGACATTCTGCGCTTTGCCGTCATTCGCGAACCCCGCGACGGAGGCTGTCTTGTAGAGCTCATCACTCTGCCATCCCCTCAGGAAGCCGCAACCATCAGAACTCTCGGCCAGACTCTCCTGGATGCCGGACTCGGCGTAACGGGATTCGTGCACAGCATCCGTACGGGCGAGACGGATATAGCCTACGGAGAAAAAACCGCATTCACGCTGGGAGAAGCAAAACTTTCCGAAACGCTGCATCTGCAGGAACGCGAGGTAACCTTCACCCTCGACCATAATTCCTTCTTTCAGGTGAACAGTCGCGCGGCAGAACTTCTCTACAACACGGCCGCAAACCTTGCCTCTTCGCTTTTTTCTTCAGCAGAAGATGGACTCTGGGGCAAAGAATGCTGGGACATCTACTGCGGCGCCGGAGGCCTTGCGCTGACCATGGGCCCCCACTTTGAACGCGTATTCGGCATGGAAAGCGTGGCTCCTGCCGTGGAACTGGCCGCGCTCAATGCAGAGCATGCCGGGGGAAATACGCAGTACCGCTTTGAATGCGGCGACGCCGCAAAACTCGAACGCGTTTTCCGAGAAAGAGGCCTTCCCGATCTCATCGTCACCGATCCGCCACGCGCGGGCATGGATGAACGCAGCGTTCAGGCACTTCTCCGGCACCGTCCGCCACGTCTTGTGCTTGTTTCCTGCAACCCGGCCACGCTGGCCCGCGATCTTGCCCTGCTCTCTGCGGCTTATGAAATACGCGCCGTGCAGCCCGTGGATCTTTTCCCGCAAACGCCGCACGTGGAAACGGTAGCCTCCCTGGCGGTACTTCCTGCTGCCGCCGAAAAGTAACCTGAACAGACCGCTTTTTTCGACATCGGAACGAAAAGCCCTTCAACGTTCCTTTCGTTCCAGCCGCTCCTTTCGCTCCCGCTGGAAGCGGACCACCAGAAAACTCGCCAGCACCCTTACCTGCGTGTCGTCCTCAATGGCGTGTCGGGGATTGTCCACGCCGATAAAGCCGACCACACGGCCGTCTTCCATAAGGGGGACGGCTATGAGCCGCTGAATTCCCTGACTGACAAGCATTTTCCACTCAAGAGGCGATACGTTCTTCAGCGGATCCTTATTGTAAATAATGACGGACTTGTCCTTTTTGAAAAGCTCCATCCAGCGGGTAACGGCTTCCGGCGGCACATTCTGGAGGTTTTCTTTCTGGGAAATAATGCCCAAAGCACACCATTCGAAGGTATTGCCCCAGAAGCCCGGCTTTCGGGGAGAAGGTTCGAACAGATAGGCACGATCCGCCCTGTAAAACTCTCCCACGGAGGCAAGCACCAGATCAACGGCACGCCCCCAATCCTTCTGCTGGTGCAACACATCCACATAACCGGTAATGCGTCTTGCAAAGTCCAGACGCGCCTGCGTCTTCCTGCTGACATACTCCCGTCTGGTAATATCCATGCACACCTCAAGGCGCAGAGTTCTGTCACACACCTCCAGCAGTTTGCACTTCAAAAGGAAATGCCTGTTGCAGTACGTGTTCCAATCCTCCCATACATGAAAGGAGTCATGACGCAGCATTTCGTTGGGACAGAACTCACAGGGAGCATCCCGCCCCCTGAGCACCTCATAGCACTTGCGTCCCCGATAGTCCCGAACGCCAAAAAGCCGTTGTCCTGCCGGGTTCAAATAATATACCTCGTGCGTTCGAACATCACACAGAGAAATGACATCCTCGGTCTTTTCCAATACCGAGTGCTCAAGGGTAAAGCGATCCACCGCAGGCTGCCCCGGCATGGCGGGAACCTGCTCCTTCCCATTATCATCCCGGCAGACTTTCGGATTTCGATACCTTCTTTTGAGGGCAAAGACATCTGACTTCACGGGAGAGGCAAAAAAATACCCCTGGTACAGATCGGGATGAAGCGGCTCCAGGACATCGAGTTCCGCCTTCGTTTCCACGCCTTCGCAGCAGACCCGGATCTGACCGCTCACGGCCAGTTCAATGATATTGGACAACAAACGCAGATTATAGGCACTGTGCTGTATGCCACGGACAAAACAGCGGTCAATCTTGATCTCGTCGATGGACAGTTCCTTCAGCCAGCTCAGGCTGGAATATCCGGTTCCGAAATCGTCCACGGCAATCTCTATTCCTTCCTCCTTCCATGCGCTGAACACGGCGTTCAGATACGGATAGTTCTGCAGTTCCATGCCTTCCGTAACTTCGAGCGTCAACGCGCCTCCTGGCAGGCCGCTACGCCGGACGATGTTCAGAACCTCGGCCTGTATCTCCGGCTGCTCCAGCTGCCTGTAGGACATGTTGACGCTTATGCGGAAGGAGGGGATCTCCCTGCGCCAGATACGGCACTGCTCCAGAGCCTTTTCCAGAACCCAGCGCCCCACCGGAACCATCAGACCGCTCTGTTCCAGGACGGGAATGAACTCCGTCGGAGAAATCACTCCCCTTCTGGGAGAGTCGAATCGAAGCAGAGCCTCCGCTCCGGACAGTTCGAACGTCTCGGAACGTATCTGCGCCTGATAAAGGAGAAAAAATCCTTTGAAGTCCTTCTTCACGGAGGCAGCCAGCTCCTCCTGAAGCTCAAGAGCCGCCAGCTTGCGCTCGTAGTCCTCCGGCAGGAAAAAGCACAGCCGTCCTTTCCCCGCGAGCTTGGCCGCTTCCAGAGAACTCTCGGCATACTGAAGAAGCATTCCGCTCTCCGGCACCTGGTACTTCTGCAGAGGAACGCAACCTCCTGAAATAGTACACTCGCCCTCCATATTTCTCTGAACGTCACGGAAATAGGTTTCCACATCGGAACTGTCCGTGTCCGGCAGCAGCACACAAAAGCTGCTGCCGTTGATGCGAAACGGCCCATGAAGATTGCCCCCGGCGTCAGTCATGGCCTCCCGAAGGCCCTCAAGCACACCGTTGCCGAACTCCCGACCGTATTTCAGATTGATGCGGCTCAGATTGTCCACATTCACCATCAGCAGATGGCCCCGATGTCCCTGACGATAGGCAAGATCCAGCTTTTTCAGAAAATCGCGCTGACGACCATTTTCTCCGCCGAACTCCTGATAATTCTGCGCCGACAGGCTCCCGAGAAAGAACGAGGCCTTTCCCTCGTCATCAAAATAGCACTTTCCCTTGCTGCTTATCCATATCAGCTGACCGTCACGATTGCGAATCCGGTAGTTGAAATGATAGCTCTTTCGTTCTTTTTGAAATATATTTCCGACATAACGCTTCAATCTGACATGATCTGCGGGATATATGGCCCGACACCACTCTTCCAGCGAACATTTAGAATAGGATATTGCATTTGTTATTTTTTGAATATTGTCGGAAAAACAGAAACTTTTTTCCAAAAATGAGTAGTACTGATAACACTCTCCCGTACTGTCTCCCAAATGGTTCAGCATCTGCTGACGAAGCTCACTGTTATTCCAAAAACTATTCATCGACTCTTCTCTTCGTATCATCCATGAATTCATGAATCATTTCATAAAACATCATTCGATCCGGTCCACGCCCGTAACGCATATTTTTCTCTTATTCACGAGGAATTATTTTTTAATCATATATCAGACCTCGTCAACAGACAAGGTAAAACGCATCCGTTGTTCTCCTCATTGACCGAACTCTTCATCAGAAAAATATTTCTGCACCCCCTTCTCTTTACGCTGCCAGTTGCATTAAAAATCGTTTCTCTTTCACGACGGGGCGTAAAGTAATGACAATCTCCGGCAGAAAACCGTTTTTCAGAAGAAAAACAGGCAACGTCAAATGCGAGAGCAAAGGAGGAACGCAACCGAAAAAACTTCCTTCGGCCGTTGATTCTTTGAACGACGTTCCGAGTACGCTTACAGCGTTTATCCCTTCCCCGACGACTTTGAAGGCGAAAAAACTTAAGGTACAGTCATTGACGCCGTCGCTTACCGATTATACGCATACACGTTAGGTTCTCCGCCTTCTGCCGTCGGTGCACACCTTCATTCCACGGCCGTTTCCTTCCGACGACGCTGCGTCCATGACGCCCGTTCCCCTAAAATTTCCGAGGTAACAGTATGAGACAATGCATGGATTCCGAAAACCTGCACCGACGCCTGAAAAAAATCATCGGGCAGGTACAGGCCATCGATCGCATGATAGACGAAGATGTTCCCTGCGAAGACGTACTCGCTCAGATAAATGCCGCAAAGTCCGCCCTGCACAAGGCTGGTCAGGTGGTACTCGAAGGACATATACGACACTGCGTTCGCGACGGGATAGAACACGGCGATGCCGACCAGACCATAGCCAGCTTCACCAAGGCCGTGGAACGCTTCGCCAACATGAACTGACGCCAGGCCGGTTCTCCCTGCGGACCCGTTTTTTCAGGCTGTCTTGACAAACCTATACCCCTATAGGTATATATCGTCTGAATTCCACGGCAAGGAGAAACGCATGACGCGGACGGATCTGCTGTCAATCTGGCACGATTTCAAAACGGAAATCCTTTGTCTCGGCATTTCAGGCATCGCGCTGATTTTCAGCATGCTCATGCCCGCATCTTTTCCCGTGGATCCGTCCTGGGCCGCCATTGTGCTCTGCGGTGCTCCCATCATCAGGGAAGCCGTCGTCGGCCTTGTTACAAACTTCGACATCAAGGCCGACGTACTGGTGGCTACGGCCCTTGTGGCTTCCGTCATCATTGGAGAAGACTTCGCCGCCGGGGAGGTAGCCTTCATCATGCAGCTCGGTGCCCTTCTGGAGGAGGCCACCACGGCGCGGGCCCGGGCAGGCATTGAAAAGCTGGTGCGGATCAGCCCCAGAAGCGCCCGATTTCTCAAAAACGGCAGGGAGCTCATGGGGAATGCCGAAGACGTGCATGAAGGCGACATGCTGCGTGTTCTACCCGGTGAAACCATTCCCGCAGACGGTGTTGTTACAGGCGGTCAGAGCTCCGTGGATCAGGCTCTGCTCACCGGAGAATCCCTCCCCGTGGACAAGGGGGAAGGCGACGACGTGTACAGCGGTACCGTAAACCTTTACGGAACATTCGACATGCGGGCCACAAAAAGCGGAAAGGACGGAGCCATACAGCGCATGATCCGCCTTGTGCAATCCGCGGATGCGGGCAAGGCCAAGGTGGTGCGCCTTGCAGACCGCTGGGCCACGTGGATAGTGGCGGGTGCTTTTTCCGCCGCTCTTGTCACTTGGGTCGTTACCGGAGAAATCATCCGCGCCGTCACCATTCTCGTGGTGTTCTGCCCCTGCTCTCTCGTGCTGGCCACTCCGACGGCCATTGTGGCGGCCATAGGCAATCTCACACGACACGGAATGCTCGTGCGCGAAGGTGATGCGCTGGAATGCCTTGCCGACGTGAATCTGTGTGCATTCGATAAAACAGGCACTCTCACCATGGGCACGCCCTCCGTACGCGAGCTGCGCAGCCTGCGGCCGGATTTCAACCAGGAAAAACTGTACCGCCTTGCCGCAGCAGCGGAACGGCGCTCGGAACATCCTCTGGGCCGCGCCGTGGTACAGGGATATTTTGAAATACACCAATCGCCTCTTACCGAAGCCGAAGCCTTCCGCATGATTCCCGGACGCGGCGTAAGCGCCTTGGTAGAAGGCGTTGTCGTACTTGCCGGAAACACTGCCTTTCTTGCCGAGAAAGGAATCGTCCCTTCCACCGAAGCGCTTCATGCAGCCGAACCTCTCATACAGGAAGGCTGCACGCTTATATGGCTTGCCGCAGACGGCAGCCTTGCCGGCTTCCTCGCTCTTTCCGACACGCTCAGGCCCGACGCCGGCGCTACGGTGAAGGCACTGACGGCGTCCGGCATTACCCCCGTGCTTCTTACGGGAGACCATGAAAACGCCGCGCGTCACATTGCCGGAAAACTCGGCATGAAGGAATGGCACGCCGACTGTCTGCCTGAAGACAAAATGCGCTTCATGGACCGACACGAGCGCGTGTGCATGATAGGCGACGGCATCAACGATGCTCCGGCCCTGAAAAGGGCTTATGTGGGCATGGCCATGGGCGGCATGGGCAGCGACATTGCCGTGGACGCCGCCGATATCGTGCTCGTACGCGACGGCATAGGCGAAGTGCCTCACGCCTTCCGCCTTGCCCGACGCATGATGCAGGCCATACGCTTCAACCTTACCTTTTCCATGGCCCTGAACTTTGCAGCCATTATTCTGGCCGCCCTGGGGCTGCTTAATCCCGTCACAGGCGCTCTTGTTCACAACGCCGGTTCCGTGGCCGTCATTCTTCACTCCGCGCTTCTTCTGAAGTGGGAAAAAACTTCCTGATCATCCTGCCGATTTATCAAAAAAAAGCCCGAAACGGGCCTCTTGCTATTTTTACAGGAACCCGTAAAGAAGATGCATAAACCATCACCTTTCATTCAGGGGTTCCCATGCTCTTCAGCTGGAAAGACGACTCAAAAACCATTCTTGTGGTATGCCTGGCGTCCCTGCTCATGGCGCTCAACATCAATACCTTCGTTCAGACCGGGGGACTTTACCCCGGCGGTGCGACAGGCCTCACCATTCTCATCCAGCGGCTTTCGGAACGCTTCCTGAATATCCACCTGTCCTTTGCCGTGGTCAACTTTCTGCTGAACATGATACCCATTTACATAGGGTTCCGCTACATCGGCAAAAAGTTCACCCTCTATTCCTGCCTGATGATCGTGCTCACCGGTCTGCTGACCGATCTTCTTCCTTCCTACATCATCACCTACGACACGCTGCTCATCAGCATTTTCG
>CALUPL010000109.1 GCA_944322635.1 uncultured Mailhella sp. | reverse complement strand
AGTCGGCCTTCCGGCAGGCACTTCCCCCTTCGCCCACCGCTCCGCGCATAATCTTCCCGTTCACCCTGTCCTGCTGAAGCAGCGAAGCTGCGAAGCAGAAACAGGGGGGCGCGGGGGGAATTATTTCCCCCGCATGCCTTTTCTGCCTTTCCTGCCTTTTCTGCCTTTATTTCTCCGGCAGGGGCGGGGCGTTTTGGGCGCGTTCGGGGGAGAATTTCGGGAGTCTGGCGAGGGCTTCGCACTGGAGCTGTCGGAGTCTTTTACCGGAGTCGGCGCCTTTGTTGCGCCATTTTTCCGGCAGGCGCACGGCGCGCACGGTGGCGAGGTCACGTTCGGCCATGGGTTCCCAGTTCCATCCGCCGTCGGCGCCGGCGAGCACCCAGAAGTCGTGGAATATGCCTGTTTCGTGGAGTTTGCACACGAGGTCGCGGCGGGTGCCGGCGCGCAGGGAGCCGTACATGCCGCCCTTCATGTGAAGCACGGTGCCGGTGACGCCTGCACGCACGTGGCGCGAGGGCAGGCGCAGGCGGGCGCCCATGGCCTTCACGAGTTCGGTGCCTTTGAGTTCATGGCCGTAGTGATGGGGCAGGATGGCGGCGTCGGTGCATATTTTGCCGAGGTCGTGACAGAGGGCCATCCAGGCTGCGAGGGGGTGTCCGGCGCAGCGGTCCACGACTTCGAGGGTATGGTCGAGCACGGAATTGTCGTGCCAGGGCTTAGGCCCTGCGGGAATGTCCGCCGCCGGGGAGAGTTCGGCAAACCACGGGGAGAGGCAGTCCGCATCGCGCAGCACGGTGAAGAAGCGCGAAGGCGCGGGGGATTCCAGAGCGCGCAGCAGTTCGCGGCCCACGCGTTCGGCGGGAAGGGCGGCCACGGCTTTTCCGTGCAGGCGGCAGGTTTCGCGCATGGCGTCAATCGTATCCTGCGGCACGGACCATTCCGGCCAGGCGGCGGCGAAGCGCGCCGTGCGGAAAAGGCGCAGGGGATCGCGCACAAAGGCCTGCGGCGACGCGGGACGCAGACGCCGCTTTTCCATGTCGTCAACAAAATCTGGATGGCAGTAAAAACGCCCTTCGGCATCGAAGGCCGCAGCGTTCACCGTAAGATCGCGGGTAAGCATGTCCCGTTCGATGCTGCCGCCTTCCACGGGGGTGAACTCTTCCGAGCCCACCAGCCATATTTTCGGCTCGCGGCCCGTATTGCGCGCCGAAGGGAAGCGCTGTAAAAAAAACTCTTCCCCGCCGGAAAAGGACACGTCCACGTCGTGGGCAGGCTGCCCGAGAAGAAGATCGCGCACCGCGCCGCCCACAACAAACCATTCACCCATAAGTTCTCCCCGGCCGAAAGCCCGGCCGCGGCGCATCGGCGCGGAGGCCGACGCCCGGCCGCCCTCCTTTTGAGGGATTGCGCCTGAGTTTTTTCCGAAGGGCCGCCCGTCGGCCCGTCCATGGAGGAATCATGAACGAATCCGCCGTCGTGCGACTGCTTTTTGAAGGCCTGCCCCCCATAGGAGAACAGGCACCTACGGCCCTGCCCTTTTCACCGGCGGAGCTTGCGGCCTCGCCGCTCGCCCTTCCCGAAAGCGCACTGCTCCCGACAGACGAAGGAGAAGCGGCCGAAACGAAAGCCGACGAACGGACGCAGAAAAACGTCGAAGCCGAATCGGCCGACGACGAAAACGCCCAGGCCGCCCGAGCCTGCACCCGCAGGAAAACCGGACGCTCCGCCCCGGCGGACACGGAAAGTTCCGCGCTGTCCGGCTGGAGGCCGCGTGAAAAAAACGGCGTGCGCTGGCTGGAACGTCCCGTGCCGGGACTGCCCGGTCCAGTGTACATCACCGGGGCGGCCACCTCAAGTCTCGATGCGGCGCGCCTTCTGGTGGAAGCCGATCTCTTTCCCGAATGGGCGTCTGTGCTCGTGCTTTCGCAGAGCGCGGGACGCGGTCAGATGCGCCGGGCATGGAGTTCCCCGGCGGGCAATCTTTACACCGCGCTGCGCCTGCCCATGGCTCCCCCCTTCGATTCCGAAGCCGCGGCACCCGCCTGCGGCGCGCTCATGGCCGAGGCCCTCAGCCGCGAAGGCTGCCCCGTCATGCTCAAGTGGCCCAACGATCTTTTACAGGCGGCGCACGAACTTCTTCCCGGCGTCATGCCCGGACGCGAAGACTGCCGCAAGGTGGGCGGAATGCTCATGGAAGAACGACGCGGCGCGCTCATTGCAGGCACGGGTTTCAACATCATTTCCTGCCCTCCCTCCTCAATGCTTCGGGATAACTATGCTTTTTCCGCCGGAGTTCTCTGCCGGACCGGAGGAACACCCTGGTTCTCACGGCTTTGCGAAGGAAAAAACGATCAGAAAACAGGCAAGAAAAACAAGGACATCGTGACTATTTTCACGCTTTGGACACATCTTGCTAGCTCCCTGTTTTCCTGCTATTCACAACAAAAGACCCTCGAACCGTGGTGGCCCGCGCTGGCGCAAAGGCACCTCGCCTTCCGCGGCTGCCGCGTGACTCTCGCCGACGCCTGCCCCGAAAGGGAAACCATGGTCAGAATCCCCTGTGAGGGCGTGGTTGACGGCGTGACGGAAACCGGCGCGCTTCGTCTCAGTACAGCATACGGAACGGCAACGTTTCTGGGCGGCTCCCTTCTTCCCGGCAACGGAGAAGGCGGAAGCATTCCTGCAGACGCCCGTTCCTCGGAGTAGATATGTCTGCAAAAACCATGGAACAAGTTCAGGCCGAGCTCAAGGGCAAGGCCATACTGGTGGCCAACCGCGGCATACCGGCGCGACGCATTTGCCGCGCCATACGCGAACGTTTCGGCGCCGTGGCCATCATGACGGCCACCGACGTGGACAAGACCTCCCCCGCGGCCTCCGCAGCTCAGGAGCTCATGCTTCTCGGCCCCAATCCCACCGCCTATCTCGATCTCGACCTCATCATCAGCAAGGCCAAGGCCCGCGGCGTGGTGGGCATTCATCCCGGCTGGGGCTTCGCCTCCGAAGACGACAGCTTCCCGCGCAAGTGCGCCGAATCGGGCATTACGTTCATCGGCTCCACGTGCGAATCCATGAACCTTCTGGGCAACAAGGTGCAGGCCCGCAATCTGGCCATGAAGATCGGCGTGCCCGTGGTTCCCGGCTCCGACGGCGCGGTGGATATTGAAGGCGCCCGCAAGGTCATCAAGAAAATCGGTCTGCCCGTCATGCTCAAGGCCGAAGGCGGCGGCGGCGGACGCGGCATTTTCGTCATCCGCACCATGCAGGAACTGGAAGACGCCTTCGTGAAGGCCTCCACCATGGCGGAAGCCTCGTTCGGCAACCCGCGCCTGTTTGTGGAACGCTATCTCGAACACGTGCGCCACATTGAAATTCAGGTCATCGCCGATCAGTACGGCAACGTGTTCGCCTTCGACGAACGCGACTGCACCGTGCAGCGCAATCATCAGAAGCTCGTGGAAATCACGCCTTCGCCCTGGCCCGGCATGACCGAAAAGCTGCGCAATCAGCTCAAGGAATACGCCCGCGCCCTCATCAAGGCCGTGAACTACTACTCCCTCGCCACGGTGGAATTCCTGGTCACGCAGGACGGCACGCCCTACATGATCGAAGTGAACACCCGCCTCCAGGTGGAACACGGCATTACCGAAAGCCGCTACGGCATCGACCTTGTGGGCGCGCAGATTGCCATTGCCTTCGGCGCAAAGCTCCCCTTCGACGAGGAAAACACCAAGCCCCAGAACTGGGCCATGCAGGTCCGCATAAACTGCGAAGACCCGCAGAACAACTTCACGCCCAACTGCGGCCGCGTGGTGCGCTACGAATCGCCCGGCGGCCCCGGCATCCGTCTGGATTCCAACCTCTGCTCGGGCTACGACTTCCCCTCCAACTACGATTCCGCAGGCGCGCTTCTCATCGCCTTCGGCAAGAGCTGGGAACGCATTCTGAGCGTCATGGATCGCGCGCTGGAAGAATACACCATCTCCGGCATCAAGACGACCATTCCCTTCTATCGCCACATTCTGCAGAACGAACAGTTCCGCTCCGCCAACTTCGATACCAACTTCGTGGCCAACACGCCGGAACTCTTCGACTATCAGGACCTCGCGCCCGAAGGCGAACGCCTCAGCCATCTCGTGGCGGAAATCTCGGCCAAGGGCTACAACCCCTTCGTGCAGCTCGGCGCGTACCGCTCCGTGGACACGCCGCGCCTGCCCGCCTTCGAGCCGGTGCTTCCGCACATTTCCGGCGCGGATCGCTACGCCCCCAGCCCCTATCCGCATGAACGCGATCAGCTGCTGGAATTCCTGCGCGATTCCAAAATGGTGCACTTCACCGACACCACCACCCGCGACATGACGCAGTCCAACACGGGCAACCGCTTCCGCCTCGCCGAAGACGCGCTCATCGGACCCTACCTGGATTCGTGCAACTTCTTCTCTCTGGAAAACGGCGGCGGCGCACACTTCCACGTGGCCATGATGGCCAACATGACCTACCCCTTCACCGAGGCGCAGGCCTGGAACCAGTTCGCCCCCAAAACGCTCAAGCAGCTGCTCGTGCGCTCCACCAACGTGCTCGGCTACACCCCCCAGCCGCGCAACCTCATGAACATTACCGGCGAAATGATCTGCGACAATTACCAGATCATCCGCTGCTTCGACTTCCTGAACGACATGCGCAACATGCGCCCGCTCGCCGAAGTGGTGCTCTCGCGCAACGACGTGGTGTTTGAACCCGCCCTGTCCATTTCCGTGGCCAAGGGCTTCGACGTGGATCACTACCTCGACGTGACCGCCGCCACCCTCGACATGGTGGGCAACATAGCAGGCTGCAACCAGAAAGACGCCTCGCGCATGATCATTCTGGGCCTCAAGGACATGGCCGGCATCTGCTCGCCCACCTTCATTGCCACGCTCGTTCAGGCCATCAGGAAACGCTGGCCCGACCTCGTGCTCCACTACCACCGCCACACCACCGACGGCCTGTTCATTCCTGCCGTGGGCGCAGCCGCCAAGGCAGGCGCGCAGATCGTGGATACCGGCCTCGGTGCCAGCGTGCGCACCTACGGCCAGGGCGACGTGCTCGCCACCGTGGCCTACATGGAAGAGGAACTCGGCCTCAAAACCATGGTGAACAAGGACATGATCGCTCAGGCAAACTTCGTGCTCAAGCAGATCATGCCCTTCTACGACCGCTACTGCTCGCCGTACTTCCAGGGCACCGACTACAACGCCGTGAAGCACTGCATGCCCGGCGGCGCAACGTCGTCGTCGCAGGAAGGCGCCATGAAGCAGGGCTACATTCAGCTTCTGCCCCACATGCTGCGCTTCCTCGCCGCCATACGCCAGATAGTGCGCTACCACGACGTGACCCCCGGTTCCCAGATCACCTGGAACACCGCCTTCCTCGCCGTGACCAACGCCTTCAAGCGCAGCGGCGAAAAGGGCGTGCAGGAACTCATCCGCGTTGCGGAACTGGCCGCCGTTACCCCCGAGGAGGAAGTGGACGACCTGCTGCGCGAACAGCGCCTCGACATCTACCGCGACTGCAACGACGCCTTCCGCAATCTGCTGCTCGGCAAGTTCGGCCGCCTGCCCCTCGGCTTCCCCGCCGACTGGGTGTATGAGAGCGCCTTCGGCAGCTCGGCCTACCGCTCCGCGCTGGCCTCCCGTACCGAAGATTCCCCGCTCGATCACCTGAAGGACGTGAACGTGGAGGCCGAAGAAAAGGCCTGCGCCGCCATCATCAAGCGCACGCCCACCGATGAAGAACTCGTCATGTACCTGAACCACCCCGGCGACGCCGTAAAAACCATGCAGTTTGTCAAAAAGTACGGCGATCCCAACCGCCTGCCCCTGCATGTGTGGTTCGAAGGCCTCAAGCTGGGCCAGGAACTCCAGTTCACCGACTCCAGCGGCAAGCCCCATAAAATGACGATCTTCCGCATAAGCCCCGTGACCGACCACGGTACCGTCACCGTGCGCTACAGCTTCGACTCCATCATCATCAGCCATGAGGTGAAGGTTGCCGAGGGCCGCATGGCCGCCGCCGATACCACCATGGCCGACGAAAACAACATCTACCAGGTGGCCGCCCCCTCCAACGGCGACCTCTGGGTGATGTACGTCAAGCCCGGCGATATCGTGAAGGCCGGAGACGAACTGTTCAACATCTCCATCATGAAACAGGAAAAGGCCGTTCTCGCCCCCACCGACGGCATAGTCAAACGCGTGCTCAAAACCGCCGACTACCAGACTACCCGTAAGATGATCCCCGTGCGCGAAGGCGAACTCATCGTCGAACTCGGCCCCTGCCCCACCGTGTGCCCCAACCCCGAATGCGGTAAGCCCCTCCCCTCCGCCGCCATGCACTACTGCCCGTGGTGCGGCTGCCCCGTGGAAAAGGCCGATAAGGAACCCGGTGAATAACCCTACCCCATAAACACCAACAAAAAAGGCGTCCTCCCCAAAAAAGGACGCCTTTTTGTTTAAAGGCAGAAAAGGCAGAAAAGACAGGAAAGGCAGCGGGGGGAATAATTCCCCCCGCGCCCCCTTGTTTCTGCCGTGCGGCTGCGCCGCCCGTCAGTACAAAGGGGAACGGAAAATTTATGCCTTGCGGCTGTTCAAAGCCGCTCTACCTCCGCTCTCTGTAAGCCGATTTCAAGACCTGCCGACGTCATCATTCCGGCAAACAAACATACACAAACAAAAGCCGCACTTACCATCAGCACTCATCAGACAGTTTTCTGACACCACAGTTCTCTAACTGCGACAACACTTCTCCCATGACATTCTTCATTTGTCTTGTCGTTATAGTGCTCGGTCTCAATAAATCACTGCATACCAACAATCCCTTTATAAATCAGGTCTTCTGGAACCGCCCGCATTCCTGTATGCAAACTGAGCATTGCCATCTGATAGTCATAATCCCTTTATAAATCAGGTCTTCTGGAACACTTGTACGGCGGTCATTTCGCTTAACGGCGGAAGTAAATTCCGCCTGCTCATGACCACCGGCGCGGGCTCCTGATGTCGCCCGCGTTCCCCCGAGCGTTGAGAAACGGCCTTCCGGGCTGCCCTCCCCCCTTTGCCCCTTTCTCCGGGCATAATCTTCCCGTTCACCCTGTCCTGCCGAACCGGCGAAGCCGGGAGGCAGAAACAGGGG
>CALUPL010000108.1 GCA_944322635.1 uncultured Mailhella sp. | reverse complement strand
CCTCGCCGCAAGTTCTGCCGCTTCTGCGCCGACGCCGAACTGGCTCTCGACTACAAGCGTCCCGACATTCTCCGCGACTTCATCACCGAACGCGGCAAGATCGTCGCCCGCCGCATTACCGGCACCTGCGCCAAGCATCAGCGCGCCCTCACCACCGAGATCAAGCGCGCCCGTCAGATGGCCCTGCTGTTCTACACTTCCGCCCATTCCAGCGAAGTTAAGAAGAAGACCAACATCTAAGGCATAGGAGAGCAAAATGAAAGTTATTCTTCGTGCCGACGTTGAAAAGCTCGGTCACCTTGGCGATATCGTCAATGTCAAGCCCGGCTACGGCCGCAACTACCTGCTTCCTCAGCAGCTTGCCAGCCTGGCCACTCCTGCCAACATCCGCGTTTTCGAACTTGAGCGCAAGAAGCTTCAGGCCCGCATGGACGCTCTGCGCGCCGCTGCCGCCGACCTCGCTTCCAAGCTCGAGGGCGTTGTGGTGACCATCACCATGCGCGTCGGTGAAAACGACAAGCTTTACGGTTCCGTCACCCCCGCCATGATCGGCGACGCTCTCGCCGCCATGGGCATCGAAGTGGACCGTCATCGTCTGCTTCTCGACGGCTCCATCCGCACCCTGGGCGAACACAACGTGCGCGCCCGTCTGCATGCCGACGTGGTTCCTTCCTTCACCGTGAAGATCGTGTCTGAAGAAAAGCACATCGTTGAAGAAGAAGCCCCCGTGGAAGCTCCCGCCGCTGAAGTGGAAGCTCCTGCTGAAAATGCCTAATCAGCTTCTCCGGAAGCCTGACGAGTCATGGACAGCCCGGATACCGTCATGAATGAAGCCGCCGCTCCCGTCAGGAGCGGCGGCTCTCGTCGTTCTTCCAAAGGAGAAGGCGAGGTCTCCGAACGCGCCCGCGACGATCTTCTCAGACGTGTTCCTCCGCACAGCGAAGAGGCCGAGCAGGCCGTGCTGAGCGGCGTTTTTCTTCGTCCCGACCTGCTTCAGGAAATCATCGATCAGCTTCGGGATACCGATTTCTACATTCCCGCGCACCGCATCATTTTCGGCGCATTCATGGCGCTCTTCGAGCAGAATACGCCCGTGGACGAAGTGACGGTGTTCGACTGGCTCGTCAGTCATTCGCAGCTGGAAGCCGCGGGCGGCGCAGCCTATCTCGGCGATCTTTCCCGCGCCGTGGTGAGCGGGGCCAATGCCGTGCACTGGGCCAAAATAGTGCGCGACAAGGCCATGCAGCGCACGCTCATCGAGACTTCCGCACAGATCATCAGCAACTGCTATGATGCCTCCAAGGATGTGCCCACCCTTCTTGACGAGTCTGAACGGGCCATCTTTTCCATTTCCGAACGTGCCAACAGCAAAACATTTTCCAGCAGCAGCGAACTTGTGCGTTCCGTGTTCGACGAGCTGCTCGCCCGCTACAACAACAAAAGCGTAACTACGGGCGTACCTACGGGCTACATGCAGCTCGATAAAATGACTGCCGGTCTTCAGCCCACCGACCTCATCATTCTCGCAGCCCGTCCTTCCATGGGCAAAACGGCATTTGCCCTCAACGTGGCCATGCGCGCCGCGCTTTCCGGCGGTGCCACGGTGGCCATATTCTCTCTGGAAATGAGCAAGGAATCGCTCATGGATCGTATGCTCTGCGCCTGGGGCAGGGTGGAGCTTTCGCGCGTGCGGCGCGGCTTTCTGGAAGACGACGACTGGGCCAAGCTTTCCGCTTCGGCCGATGCTCTTTCCCGCGCCAAAATATTCATCGACGACACGGCGGGCCTTACGCCGCTTGCCCTGCGGGCGCGTTGCCGCCGCCTCAAGGCCGAGCACGGCCTCGACCTCGTCATGGTGGACTATCTTCAGCTCATGCATTCCGCGCGCAACGATTCCCGTGAACTGGAGATTTCCGATATCTCACGCAATCTGAAGGCTCTTGCCAAGGAACTGAAGGTTCCTGTCATTGCACTTTCCCAGCTCAACCGAAAGGTGGAGGAGCGAACCGACAAGCGGCCCGTTCTTTCCGACCTTCGTGAGTCCGGCGCCATTGAACAGGATGCCGACCTCATTATGTTCATACACCGCGAGGATGCCTACAACAAGAAGGGCGACCGTCCGAAGACCGGTATTGCCGAAATCATCATAGGCAAGCACAGAAACGGTCCCACGGGCACGGTGGAGCTTGCCTATCGTCCGGAATTCACGGCCTTCGACGATCTTGAAACCACGTATGTGGAGCCTTCGGAGTCGCAGCAGGCATGACGCCGTATGCCGAATAATGACAGGTCCTGCGTAGCCTGAGCGGAAAATGTGCGACGTCTTTCCGGAGGCCCCGTAAGAGGCGTTTTGGGCAACGGCGCGACAGGGCGATGCATGAGGCTGAGCTTTACGGACCTTGTTGAGCGGAGAGCATTTTTCCAGTGAACATCCGGCCGTTTTTTTCGCAGACGGAATACGGTCTTTTCAAAGACGCATGGCGTCAATGCCGGTTCCCGTCACCTTGCCTCAGGCGTGCAGGCGTGCTATTGGAAACTGGCGGTTCGGACGCTCTGACCGTGTCTGACTGATACCGGAGAAAAAGATGTCATTCTGGAGCAAGGAACGCATCAGCCCTTCGCAGATCATCATTCTGGGCTATTTTCTGCTCATAGTCTGCGGAACCGGGCTGCTCATGCTGCCTTTTACGACAAGGGACGGCGCAGGGGCCGGTTTCGGCGACGCACTGTTTACGGCCACGTCCGCCATTACCGTGACGGGGCTTGTGGTGCACGATACCGTGCGGTACTGGTCGGCGTTCGGGCAGTTCGTCATACTGGTGCTCATACAGGTGGGCGGGCTCGGCGTCATGAGCATGGCTGTGGCCGTGGCGGTTTTGGCGGGGCAGAAGATAGGTTTCCGCTTGCGCTGGGTGATGCAGGAATCCATTTCCGCGCCGCAGCTTGCGGGCATTGTGCGCCTTACGGGGTTTATTTTCAAAATAGTTCTGATGGTGGAGCTTGCGGGCGCGGCGCTTCTGTCTCTGCGCTTCTGCCCGGAGATGGGGCCTGGAAAGGGGCTTTGGATGGCTCTTTTCCATTCCGTTTCCGCCTTCTGCAATGCGGGCTTCGACCTTATGGGAGAGAAGCACCCCTACGCTTCGCTTACGGCCTATACCTCTGATCCTCTTGTGTGCCTTGTTGTCGCGCTGCTCATCACCACGGGGGGCATCGGATTTCTTACTCTGGATGATATTCGCTCTCACGGCAGGGATTTTCACAGCTATCGTCTTCAGAGCAAGCTTGTGCTCCTTTTCAGCGTCAGTCTCGTCGTCCTGGGTTTTCTCTTTTTCTTTTTTTATGAGTTTCAGCGCGAGGGCTGGCATATGTCCGGAGCCGAGGCCGCGCTTGCCGCTCTTTTCCAGTCCGTGAGTCCGCGCACGGCGGGATTCAACAGCGTAGATCTTGCGGCGCTGAGTCCCTTGGGCAAGCTGGTCACCATTCTGCTCATGCTTGTGGGCGCGGCTCCCGGTTCCACGGGCGGCGGGTTCAAGGTGACCACGTTCGCCGTGCTGATTCTGGGACTTCTTTCCATATTTCTGCACCGTTCGGACGTACGCGGATTCGGCCGCAGACTGCCGGACATGGCGCTTCGCCGCGCATCGAGCATATTCATGTTCTACATTCTGCTCTTTCTGGCCGGAGGAATGCTGATTTCCGCCTTTGATGAACTTCCGCTCATGACGGCGTTTTTTGAGTCGGCTTCGGCCATAGGAACCGTGGGGCTCACGCTCGGTGCAACGCCGGAGCTTTCCGACGCCTCGCGCGGGATTCTCATACTGCTCATGTATTTCGGCAGAGTGGGCAGTCTTACCGTCCTTTTTGCGGTTTCGTCCGGCATGAGGCAGGATGGTTTCCGCTATCCAGCCGAAGATGTGGCCGTGGGCTGAAACAAGGAGTTTGCGCAATGAAATCCGTACTGCTCATAGGGCTCGGACGTTTCGGGCGCCGCATGGCAAGAAAGCTGCGGGAACTGAATCATGAAGTGCTCGCCATCGACAGAAACGAGCAGAGAGTCAACGAGGCGCTGGATTTCGTGACCAGCGCCCAGATTGCCGACGCTACGAGCGAGTCATTCATCCGTTCTCTCGGCGTGAGCAACTTCGACATGTGTGTGGTTGCCATAGGTGACGACTTTCAGAGTTCCTTGGAAACGACGGCGCTGCTCAAGGAGCATGGAGCCCGTTTTGTGCTTTCCCGGGCATCCCGGCAGGTTCATGCCAAGTTTCTGCTCCGCAACGGAGCCGACGACGTAGTATATCCGGAGCGGCAGACCGCGGACTGGGCCGCCATGCGCTACAGCAGCGACCATATTTTCGACTATGTGAAGCTCTCGCCGGATTATTCCATTTATGAAATTGCCACTCCCGAGGAGTGGCAGGGCAAGACTGTGAAGGATCTTGCCGTGCGTCAGCGATACCGGCTCAATGTGCTCGGCGTGAAAAAAGGGGATGCGCTTCAGCCCATGCCCGGGCCGTCGCACTGCTTTCAGGCCGGAGAAAGCGTGCTCGTACTCGGTCACGATATGGATGTGCAGGCTCTTCTGCGTCGAAGCTGATCGCAGGCGGCGTTTTTCAGAAAAGTCCTTTTTACGTCGAAGGGGAGTTGTGCCGTATGTTTTCTTATTATAGTATTGGATCAAGTCCAATAATTAATTTCGTCGGCTGAAGTTTCCGGAGTCGTCTTTCCGGCATCAGGCATGGCGGATGAATATGGAAGGAGAGACGGCATGGACGTACTGGATTCCTGCGCATGCTCCGGGGGAAATCTTCCCCGATTTGTTCAGCCCGTACTGCTGGCGCTGCTGGCCCGGGAGCCCATGCACGGTTACGCTCTCATGCAGAAGCTGGAAGAAACGGGACTTTTTGTTCCGTCGCCGGATATGACGGGCTGTTATCGCATGCTTCGCGATATGGAACGAAGCGGAGTGCTCGAAACGACTACGGATAAAGGTGACGGTCCGTCCCGCAGAAAATATGCGGTTTCGGCCCTGGGTCGGCGCTGCCTGAACCGCTGGACGGCTTCGCTGACAAGCAACCGTGATCATCTCGACAGGGTGCTCGCACTTCTTGCCGCCGTGCGGGAAGAAAGCGGGGAGGGCCTCTTGTGTCCCGAAGAAGACCGGATATTCATGGAAAATGTGCGGAATAAGGCCATGGCCGGGAACATTCCCAGAAAGGAAGAGATTGTCCGGCTTCTTTCTTATGCGCCGGATTCTCCGCAGGCGGTGTATCTCGGATATCTTGCCCGGCAGACGGCATCAGCTGTTGCCGGGAACAGGGCAGGTGTGTGGGCTGCCGTGGGCGTGGACTGTGCTCCCTGTTCCATGAACTGTGCGTTCTGTGCCTTCGGGGAGTCGTGGGGCGTGATCAGAGAAACACACGAGTGGAGTGCGGAACGGATTGTGGACACGGCACGCCGTTATGCTTCCGAGGGGGCTTCGTGGATAGTGCTGCGCACTACGGAGCACTATGGAGCGGCACGTCTGAGGGAGCTGGCCGGAGCCGTGAGCGCCGTTCTGCCGCCGGACTGCGTGCTTGTCGCCAATACCGGCCAGATGAACGTGGAAGAGATACGTCGGCTGGGAGAAGTCGGAGTTAAGGTCATGTACCATGCCCTGCGTCTCGGCGAGGGCAGGGACACTCCCTTTGACCCCGTCGGTCGGTGTCAGGCTCTTGAGCGCATACGAGAGGCGGGCATGGTGCTTGCTCATCTGGTGGAGCCGCTCGGACCGGAGCACGGCAATGAGGAAATTGCCGGGGTCCTGCTTGCCGCGCTACAGGCCGGAGCTCAGATATGCGGCGTCATGGCACGCAGCAACGTGCCGGGCACACCTTTTGAAGGGCGGAATGCGGTTTCCGACATCCGGCTTGCTCAGGTTGCAGCCGTCGTGCGTCTTTGCGGCGGCGTGAACACGCCGTATGTCTGCGTTCATCCACCGGTTTCCCAGGCTGTGGAATGGGGAGCGAATGTTGTTGTGGTGGAATCCGGTGCCGTTCCGCGGGACAAAAAGGAGGCGGAAGGCGACTGGCGGGGCTTTTCCATGGAAGATGCCAGGCGTCTGCTTGTCCGGCACGGGTATGCCGTGGGCTTTTGTGATGCGTGACCCATGGGGGAACGCTTCTTTTTGCAGCTTGTTGCCCTCATGAAAGAATCATGTCGTAACGGAATGACGGGCGGAGTCTGAGAAAACAGAAAAATTTTTCCGCAACGCCGGGTTGAACGGCGGTCTGGAGGAAATATGGTAACACGTTTTGGTCTTTGTGCGCAGAAGGTATGTCTGCACTGTGCGTCGCGTCTCGGCATAGACGATTCTCTGGCCGTAGGCATGGGGTCGGCATTCGGTACGGGCATGGGGCATGCGGACACCTGCGGATGCCTGTGCGGTGCGCACATCGTGCTCGGTTTGCGTTACGGCAGAGCCGCTACTCTGGAGGAGGGCAAGCTGAAAAAGCCGCTTCTGGTGGAAAAGGTGACGGAATTCGAGCGGCGCCTTTCGAAAAAACACCCCTGCCGTTCCTGCCGAGATATTCTGGGCATGGACATCACGCAGCCCGGCGTCATGAAGGAAGCTGCTGAAAAGGGCCTGTTTGCCACGGTTTGCGCCGATATGCTCACGGATACCTGCGCCGTTCTCGATGAGATGCTGGACGAAGACGAAAAGGCGGATTCTGTCCTGCCGGCGTGACGGTGGCATTTCATCGGCCGTAACAAAGCTCTCCCGGGCGTTTTCGGAAGAGCTTTGTTGTTTCTTTGCGGAGAAAAACAAAAGCGGTCGCCTGTGCTATTGAGGGCGCGGGAAATCAGTACGGCTTCGGCGTGCGTAGCATGTTCTTATCGGCAGCAGCTCTGGTAGGGACAGCGTGCACAGCGGTCGGTTCTACGGGGAGTGAATGCTTCGGCCGTGGACATATGGCGCAGCACGAAACGCAGCAGTGCAGGAATACGTTCTTCGATGATGCGGGATCGTGCGTCGTCGTCGATTTTTGCACCGAGCAGGGGAAGCTCCTCCCCCCGGTCGGCCAGCTGCACGAGCGCGGCGTCGAACAGAGGAGCGTAGCGCAGGTGTTCGGCATTCTGCGGATCGTGTCCGCACATGTAGAGATAGGCGGGAAGCTGAATGCTGGGCAGGGCTTTGGCAAGTTCGGGCAGCGGATCGCTTTTTCCGGGAGTCCATGATTCCATGGCTTCCCAGAGAAAATCGTCGTCCCAGAAGGAGAGGTGGGGTTGACGGCTGGTGCTGCCGCTTTTGTAGTCGAGAATGACGAGTCCCTGTTCCCGTCTGTCCAGACGGTCGATTTTTCCTTCCAGCGTGAAGCGTCGGCCGTTGTCCTCAAACACGGCGGACACGTTGTGTTCCAGCTGAATGAGTTCCAGCACATCCGGCTGGGCGGCGGCAAAATCCCGAAGACGCGACGGCCCGGCTGCCTCAAGCATGAAACGGCTTTGGGCGGGCAGGTTGACGGCAAGACCGCTGGCTTCGAGCTCTTCCCGGAAAATATTTTCCAGCTGATCAGTATTCAGAGCTCCGGGCCCCACGGGGAGTCCGAGGAAGGGCTTGAAGGCCCGCAGAAGAACGGCGTGCAGCAGATTGCCCACACCGAGATGATCGTCGCCTTCCATGACCGTATCCGCTTCTTTCAGCGCTCCTGCGTACTTGCGGAAAAATCGTGCCGGGCAGGCAATGTAGGTGTCGAGTTCCGTGGGAGATATCTTTTTTTCGAGAAGTTCCTTCATGCGCGCGTTGATGGCGTCGGTGCGGATAATGGGCGCATACAGTGGCACCGGCGGTTCCGTCATGGGAAAAGCGGAGGTGTAAAGAGGGGCCGTGCCGGGACGCAATACCTTTTTTTTCTTTTGCTCCACCCTCCAGATAGCCTCTTCCACCAGACGGGAACGAAGTTTTTTGCCGTCCATGACGCCGTTTTGCACACCTTCCTGCCAGTAGAGAAATACTTCCTTTGCTCCGGCAATGAGCCTGTGGAAGGTATGTGCGGCGAGCTGATCGCGGCGGCTGTTGTCTGGAAGTCCCAGAAGGGGACGCAGATTGTCCGGGAGCAGCGGATCGCGTGAGGGCGCACCGGGCAGGGCGTCTTCGGTCATGTCCAGAAGATAGACTCGGTCGAAATGCAGAAGCCGGGTTTCCAGCGTGCCGAGAATCTGCAGCCCGGTAAGCGGATCGGCCTCGAAGGGGACGCGCTGTTCGGCCAGTGCCTGATGTACGATGGCGAAAATCGATTCCATGGACAGAAATTCGTTTGCCATGGCGTTGTCGGAAAGTTCGGGAATCACGCCCTGCATGAGCCTTGCAAGACATTCCGCGTCCAGCGGAAAGCGCGGCCAGATGGGGGCGCCGCACTCCAGAAGAAGCTGACACAGTTCTCTGAGACGCGAGGCCATGTCTTCCAGCGTGTCCACAGTACGCCATTTCGAGACGAGCGTATCCATGATTCTTTCTAAAACTCTGCCCGTCTCTTCGTTGAGATCTTCGGATAACGGGCCTCCGTCGAGATCGCCGAGTATTTCATCTACCATGTCGGAGGCGCAGTTTTTCGCATCTACCATGCGGCTGCCCGTGCGCAGTCTGGCTTCGAAACGCGAAAGAAAGGGGCGCAGCGGCATGCTTTCTCCGTTTTCTTCGGAGGAAGGTACGCCCAGCATGCGCACGTAGGGATGACGGATGAGCGCCATGAGGCTTTTCCAGTGCACGAGACCCGAGCCGTTCATGCCGCGTCTTGTTTCCATGAGCCGTTCCACAAGCTGAGCAAGAAGCGAGCGGCCCAGCGGATAGCCCAGGGAAATGTTGATGCTCTTTTCCGGGATGTGATGCAGTGTGGGCATGAGCAGGGAATCATGGGTGATGACCACGGCACGGCTCTCATCGGGGCAGGGATGAGCCTCAAGTTCTTTTCTGAGCTCAAGAAGCTGCGAGTGCAGATCGTACCCCGCGTGAAAATGGATGACGGGTTCCCTGCCCGAACTCTGTCCGAGTACCTCACCTTTGGCCTTCCATCGTGTGAGACATTCCTTATGTTCGCCGCAGCTCCAGTGCCCCGTACCGGAAAGAATGGTCGGGTCGGTATGCAGACACAGGCAGGCTCCGTTTTCCCAGAGATAGCGGAAGAGCCTGTCTTCCGCTCTGGTGAGACGAACGAAACCGGCGATGATGACGCTTTTGCCCTGGAGTTTGAGAGGCAGATCCGGCGAGGCTCCGGCAAGCTGTGCGGCGTGCTGGGCATCAAACCCGGGGGTGCTCAGCCCCCGCTTTCGCAGTACGGCACGGTAACGTTCCTGTATGCGGCTGAGGCTTCCGAGCAGCGCGGCGGCGTAGGGCGCCACCATGTCGTCCACGTGAAGGAGGTCTTCGGCCTCCACCATGTGTCCGGCGCATTCGTCAAGCAGATGTGCAAGTCGTACGCCCCATGGGTAGAAACGGGCCATGCCGTCCTCATCTTCCAGGCTGCGGGCCAGTTGTGCCAGCGGAGAGTCCGCCTTTTCCCGGCTGCTTATGTCCAGCAGGCATTCCTTGAGAACGGCCACCTGATCCAGCGTGCCCGCCAGGCGGGGGACGGAGCGGGTCCAGCTTTCAAGGCACATCTGCACGAGCTGTCCGGAGTTGACGATGTGCGGCAGAAGCATGGGTCCCGTGACTTCCCTGCGGTAAATATCGAGCAGATAGCGTTTCGGGCGGTTGAGCGGAAAGACGATGACGGCCTTGCCGGGTTTGTTGCCCGTCATGTCGCGGACCAGATCGTGCACTCTCAGCATGAAGTCGTCGTCCCAGGGCACGATCTGGAAGGGGATGAAGGTGCGGTTACGGCTGCTCATGGTCGTCTCCGGGAAGGATCTGGAATGTTTCGCGGCGGTCGAGGTACACCAGAGCACCGCGTACCTTCATGCCTCCCGCCTGGCGAAGCAGTCTGAGATAGCGTGAAAGCTGAGCCTTGTGTTCGGGAAGGGGCAGCTCTCCCGAGCTTCCCGTTTTGTATTCCACGGCGATAAGTTCCCGGCCGTCGTCCACCAGCAGATCTACCCGGTATTGTCTGCCGTCGGCATCAAGCAGAGCGTGTTCCGGCGTGCCGAAGGCCAGCCAGTGCGGGGTTTCGGGCTGCATGGCGTACCAGCAGAGAATGTCTTCCACTTCCTTTTGTACGCTTTCCCTGTTCGGAACGGGCAGGGGAAAAGTGGAGATGCCGCGGGCTGCAGCCAGTGCTGCGTCGCGTCTTGTCGAGGCTTCGCCTACGCCGGATACCTGCAGGCCTTCCAGACAGTGATGTATGAGCGTGCCGCGTCTTTTGGGCGTGAAGGTCCAGTCTTCCAGGGGACTGCGGAACATGCGCAGTCGCGGAAGCCAGCCCATGGGACGCCAGCTCTCGTCGCAGGATTCTTCTGCCGGGGCCTTATTGTTCTGCTCGGAAGACGAGGGTGAAGGGGCGTGTTCGGCCGATATTGCGGAAGGAGCGTTTCCGTCCGGTTCTTCGAGCGTTTCCGGGGGGCGGGCTGCGGAAAAGGAGTCGTCTGAATCCTGCGTATTTTTTGAAGGTTCCCCCCACATAAGAGTGCCGTTCTTTTCCTGCAGCGTGTTTCGTACACGGGAGAGCAGTGCGTCGAGCATGAGAGGCACGGGGCCCTCGTCCGGATCGGGTACGAAAAGGTGCAGCTCGGAAACCGCACGGGTCATGGCTACATAGATGAGATGAAGGGACTCTCTTGCCGTATTCATGCGGTCCTCAAGCCACGGTCTGCCCATTTCCCGGCACAGCGGAGCAAGAAGGCCCGTACCCCGGCTGTTCCAGAATACGGACTTGTCGTCCGAGGCACGGCCGAGAGAGAAGTTCAGCCAGGGCAGAATGACCACGTCGAATTCCAGTCCCTTGGCCTTGTGCATGGTCATGATGCGTACGGCGTCCATGCTTTCCGGCAGAGGCGCCTTTTCCTGACTGCCGCTTTCATCCCACAGATCGAGAAAGCCGGAGAGATCGGCTACGCCCTGTTCTTCGGCACAGAACATGACTTCCAGAAAGCGGCGGATGAAGCCTTCGGCATGCGGACATCGTTCCACGACCTTCCATCGTTCCAGCACTTCCATGACGGCATCGTAGGGCGTGAGCAGGCCTGCGTTGTCGTGCAGCGGGGCGAATACGGAGTCCCAGGCATCGGGAAAGTCCGCGGCAAACTGCCGGGCCAGAGTCTTCCGGCGGGAACGTCTGGCAAGCCAGTCGAGAAGAGCCGTTTCGTCAATCTCATTTCCTTCCGGCGAAGGTAGAGGAGGCAGCAGTTCCCGGGCGTTCAGCGTGGCCCAGAAGGCTATGTCGTCGTCGGGATCGTTCAGAAAGCGCAGCAGACTGACGAGACCCGCCACGACCGGCTGTTCCGCAAGAAGAAGGCTTCCCTGCGTGACCACGGGAATGCGCCGGGCCATGAGCCACGAGGCGGCTTTGGCCGCCTGATCGTTGTTGCGCGCAAGAATGCAGATGTCTCCCCAGGCGCGGCTTTTGCCGAGCGACTCCACCATGTCCGGCAGACAGGAGGAAAGTTCTTCCTCCTCCCGTCCCTTTTCCAGCTCGTGCAGTGTCACGAGTCCGCCCGGCGCACAGTGCTCCGCACTCTGGGATGCTCGGTCGAAGGCCTCGGCCAGCAGAGAGGCCTGCTGATGAAGAAGCTCCTCGTCTCCTTCCGCAAGAGGGGAAAGAAGTTCCCGGGCAAATTCCACATTTCCGAGCGGAGAAAACAGGGAGTTGTTCCAGGCTACGATGCGCTGACGGCTCCGCCAGTTGAAAGGCAGTGTCTCCAGCGTCGGCTGCTCTACCAGAGAAAGCAGCGGTGAGCCCGGCCGCACGAGCTGGTCGAAGAGGGCGGCGTCGCCGCCTCTCCAGCCGTAGATGGCCTGCTTTACGTCACCCACTATGGTGAGAGAGCCGCCCTTGGAAAGTGCTTCTTCCGCCAGGGGCTGGAGAGCAAGCCACTGGTCACGGCTCGTGTCCTGAAACTCATCTATGAGCATGTGGGTGATGCGCGCCCCAAGGCGGCAGAACAGTTCGTTTACCCCTTCGCTGTCGTCAGCGGCGCGAATGGCGAGACGCGGCACCTGCGAGGCGGCTATGATGCCGTTTTTGCGCTCATATTCCTCAAGTCTGGCATAGACCTCCTGAGCAAGCTCGGAAAAAGGCATGAGCCGACGAGCACCGAGCAGCACCTTTATTTCCCTGATGTCGCTCTGCAGACTTTCATACAGGGCGTGCAGCGAGAGACTGGCATTGCCTTTGGAGGCCTTGAGCAGACAGGCATCGAAGTTTTCCTTCTGGAACATGGTTGAGGTAAGCGGCAGTTTGTTGGCCCTGCCGCCGCATTCTATGCAGTTGCCGAGGGCGTTGAGAAAATGCTTGCTTGCCTTAAGTTCTTCCTGCTCGATGCGGACCCGCATTTCCCTTGCGTCGTTTTCTATGCCGCGTACAAGAAATTCAAGATGATTTTCCGCCTCTTCCGGCGAGGCCAGGTCACGTATGCTCCAGCCGTCGCCGGAGAGCATGAGGGAGACTATGGCCGTCACCCGTTCGCGTATGCGTTCTCCGGCAAGAAAGCCGCGGGTCTTTTCCGAGCGCAGCATCTGACGGCAGGCACGACGGAACAGCATGCCGAGAATTTCGTCGTCACGGGCCTGTTCTGCCATCTCGTCGAAAATGGGGCCGGTAATGTCGCTGTCGGCAAAGCGGGGTTCAAAGTCCGGTGACAGGTCGAAATCCAGCGCGGAGAGACGAACCATGAGGTGAAGGAGACTGTCTATGGTGCGGATGTTCAGGGAGCTGTAGCTGCGTATGAGCATATCTACGGCGTCGCGCGCCCGGGCCGGTTTCCAGAAAGGCTCCTTCGATGCTTCCGCTCCCTGGGCAAGTGCCATGCTCTTCAACCGGGAAAGCAGCCGTTCGCGCATTTCCGTAGCCGCCTTGTTGGTGAAGGTGATGGCCAGTATTTCCTGCCAGCCGTAGGAGCCTTCTTCCGACACGGCACAGCCGGAGGGAGGGCGGCTCCACGACGCGCCGGAGGCTCCCGCAAGCAGGGAAAGAAAGCTGCTTGTGAGGGTATAGGTCTTGCCGGAACCGGCGGAGGCTTTTATCTGTCGAAATTCGCTCATGTCCTGCGGGGGGCTTTGTGGAAGGGGATTCTTCCTTTTCCATCATTGTCCATTCCTCGTCTATTCGCAAGGGCCGCCGTTGGGCTTCCGGCCACGGAAGCACACATACGGAGGCTGCCGCTTGCCTTGAATGAACGGCCGCAGTCTGGTCCTTTTCAGGGAAAATCCGTCATGGACGGCGCATCCGATACGTACCGGAATCCCGAAGTGTAAGGCAAGGTTACAGTCTGAGGGCTGGAGCCTTGTTGTCTCGGTTCCGAGAGGGACATCAGGAAAAAGTTGTTCCCGACGTGTTCCGCATGAATTCTGGAGCCGCAGAAATGCCTGCCTGTTCGATCGCCACGGCATCAGCTGAAAGCAGAATCTCGGAGCCGGACTCTTCGGCTTTGGCTTATCATCTTTGCCGGGGCGATATCTTGATGGAGATCTGTTTTCATAGGATATCTGAATGAAGAATTTTTTGTTGCTGCAAGAGAAAAGCCGCAATTACCATGATCGGGAAAATTTTTCGGAACAGGCATTCATCGAATATCGGTATCCCGAAATCTGCGGCTGAAAGTCCTTTTTTGATCAGAATAAGCAATCGGCTTGAATGAGGAGTCCGTGTGCAAAGTCATGCCTGTGCAGAAGGGAGCTGCGGACGGCCGTATATAGAAATACTCCGTATTCTTTACAGAATACGGAGTTTTCAAATCATGCACATACGGAGTTACGCGAGTCTCTGGCCCGTGGTGGCGATGACGGAGCGCCAGTAGTTGGACTTGATGTCTATCTGGCGGCGGCGACGTGTGACGAGCTGCAGCGGCAGATGCACGAAGCGGTCGAGCAGGCGGGCAACGACCATGTTGGTCTTGCCGGCCATGGCGGCGTGCACGGCGTTGCGGCCGAGAAGGCCGCAATAGACGCGGTCGTTGGTATTGGCGGGCACGGAACGCACGATGTAGCTCGGATCGATGTACTTGACGGTGACGTTCATGTCCTTGTTGGAGAAGTAGTTTTTGATGGCCTTCTGAAGGAAAATGCCGATATCTCCGAGAACGCGGTTGCCGGAAGCGTCGGTTTTGCCGCTGGCGGTGAGCAGATCCTGACCTGCGCCTTCGGCCGCTACGATGACGGCGTGGGAACGATTGCGCAGCCGTTCTTCCAGAGCGGGCAGAAGGCCGCCTTCGCCTTCGAGCTTGAAGGGCACCTCGGGCACGAGCACGAAGTTGACGATGTTGAGCGACAGTGTGGCCTGGGCGGCGATGAAGCCGGATTCGCGGCCCATGAGCTTGACGAGCCCCACGCCGTAGGGGGCGCCGATGGCTTCGGTATGGGCGCAGCGCAGAGACGAGGTGGCCACGTCCACGGCGGTATCGAAACCGAAGGACTTGGGCACGAAGTTGATGTCGTTGTCGATGGTCTTGGGAATACCGATGACGGAGGTATGGAGCTGACGGCGGAAAATTTCTTCCTGAATGGCCGCTGCCGCCTTCATGGTGCCGTCGCCGCCGATGATGTAGAGCATGTTGACGTTCATGCGTTCAAGAGCGTCCACAATTTCCTCGGGGCTCTGCGGGCCGCGGGAGGAGCCGAGAATGGTTCCGCCGAAGGTATGGATTTCCGACACGTTGCGGGGCGTGAGCTCCATGATGTCGTGATGGTACTTGGGAATGAAGCCTTCGAGGCCGTATCGGATGCCGAGAATGGAACGAACGCCGTAGCCGTAGTAGGATTCGAGCACTACGGCGCGGATGACGTCGTTGAGTCCCGGGCAGAGTCCGCCGCAGGTGACGATGGCGGCCTTGGTTTTGCCGGGGTCGTAGTACACGTGCTCACGCGGGCCGGCCTGTTCGATATAAATGGGGGTGTCTTCCAGTCCCTTGACGTCTTCGCCGCCGTGCTCGGCGTCGAGATAGAAGGGGACGGGGGTGTCGTCAATATAGGGGCCTATGGCCGGATTGTCTATTTTGGCCTTGCCCACCGTCATGATATGCGTATCTATTTCGTGAGTCATTTGCAGCCTCCAGAATCATAGAGCGAAGAGAATACTTTTTTTGATTTCGCTTGTCACGCAAAAGTTGGAAGGGCCGGCTGATAAACAAAAGGCCTCCGGTCGCGCGGTGCGGCCGGAGGCTGAGCTTTCACGGGTTGTGTTTCCGAACGGGGCAGAAGATTACGCCTGGCCGTCGCCGAGAGAATCCACCATGGTGTCGCGGTTGATCTGGCTGCGGCGTTCGCTTGCCTTGCGCAGCTGCTGACCGATGCGGTCGTTGCAGAGGTCGATGGCGGCGTACATGTCGTCGTTCTTTTCGCTGGCGGCGAAGTTCAGGTTCTGCCCGGTGAGCAGCAGATCGGCCTTGGGACGGCTGTTCTCCATGGAGAGGGTGACCAGAAGTTTGGCATCTTCATCGCCGACCATGCGTTCAATCTTCTGGAAGCGCTTGAGAGCGTAGTTCTTCAGGGGATCGGAAGGGGTAAGATTGCGGAAAACGACTTCAATCTGCATAAGCAATTCCTTCCCCGGTCGGGCCGGGAGCGGGCAAACCCCGCGTTCATGGGACGCAAAGACCTCGAACCGTACGGTCTTCTGCTCTTAGAAACAAGCTAGCATAGAATATGATGAAGGTCCAGCATTACCCCATTATGAAAGACAAAACTTTCTTTTGAACGTCAGCTCTTTTTTTTCGCAAGGAACTTGCTTTCTTCTCCGCGCATGAGACGGCCTATATTGGCCCGATGCGCCCAGAGTATCATGACAAGAAGAACGACGGCCAGAGGCTCGAGATCAAAACGGCCGAACAGCGCATAGAATACCACGAGAGAGGCGGCCATGACCATGGACCCCAGCGATACGTAGCGGGTGACGGCAATGACGGCCACGCAGCAGAGCACGGCGCACAGCAGAGGCCAGAAGGCCAGAGGAATGAGTGCGCCTATGGTGGTGGCAACCCCCTTGCCGCCCTTGAAGCCCAGGAAGGGGGACTTGATGTGTCCTGTCACTGCGGCGAGGGCCACGAGGCTCTGCATGAAGGGAGAAGGCAGCACATTGACGGCCAGAAGCACGGGCAGAAGGCCTTTCATGATGTCGCAGAAAAGCGTCATGATGCCCCAGGGGAGTCCGCACAGACGGGCCACGTTGGTGGAGCCTATGTTTCCGCTTCCGGCCTTTCGGGGATCTATCCCCTTGAAGGTTTTTGCAATGACCAGTCCGAAGGGAATGGAGCCGAGAAAGAAGGCCAGGGCGATGCAGAGAACGAGGGAAAGATAGGTCATGTCTCGTGTCCGGGTTGAGGTTCTGGCGGGAGAGAGGAAAAAATGCCCGGTGCGACGGCTTCGCACCGGGCATGATGGAACGGCTTACTGGATGGAGGCCGGAACGCTTTCCGCAGCGGGAGTTCCGGCGGGGGCGGCAGGTTGAGCCTCAGGCGCGCTTCCCTCAGTGCTTCCTTCAGGGCTTGTAGCCGAAGAGGAAGTCTGCTCGACCGGAGCGGCTTTTTCGTCGGCGGAAGCTTCATCGGCGCTTGCTGCCGCCTCGGAAGCCGCAGGTGCGGGAGCACTCTTGATGGCGACGACCACATAGTTCTTGTGCACCATCCAGCTTTTGAGAACGACTTCGGCTCCGGCAGGCTTGTCGGTCCAGGCATCCCAGTCAGCGGCGGGCATGGCCATGACAGTCATGGGATGCGCCTTGATCCAGGCGTCTCTGTCGGAGGTCGTAGCAAGATCGGGCACGGCAAGACGGCCCTGCTGCTGGGGAAGAATTTCGTTGAGGTGCCAGGCATAGGCGCCGGGATAGACGTTGAAGGCGGCAGGCGCATAGCCTTCCTTCACCTTGGAGGCCATGGCTTCAGCCTGAGCGCGGGGACTCAGAAGCTTATCCATGGAAGGCGCGACAAGGGCTTCATAGGGCAGCATCATGAGAATCATGCCGAGCGACGTAACGAGCAGCGAACCTCCGGGCAGAGCGAGGCGGGTGAAGAAGAGCAGCGCCACGGCCAGAAGAATGAGCACGCCGCCCATGTACATGGTGCCCTCAAGACCGGTCAGCCAGGGTTCGGCCACGGCGGGCACGGCGGGCAGGTAGTCTCCCACATAGGGACGGACGAGAGGGAATACTTCGAGCAGAACGAGTGCAAGACCCGCAACGGCAAAAACGGCGGAAGAAAGGCTGAAGAAGAAGCGGCTGCGGCCGGGGGTAAGGCGCAGAAGGGAGCGGCCCGTAAGAACGGCCAGAGGGGCAAGCAGCGGAAGAGCGTACACGGCCATTTTGGCCTGCACGGCGGAAAGCATGGCCGTTCCGGTGACGAGCCATATCCACAGCCAGCTTGAACCGCCCCGTTCTTTGCGGCTCTTCCATGCCGCGGGAATGCCCCGCAGTGCGGCAAACCAGTTGACGAAAAGCACCATCAGAATCCAGGGCAGCCACATGACGGGCAGTGCGACGAGGTAGTACCACCAGACCTGGCCGTGATTGCCGCCTTCAAGCACGCGTCCGGCAAGCTGCTGCATTACCATGTTGCGCAGGTAATCCTGATGGCCGCCGAGATAGAGCGCCGCGGCCCAGGCCAGAATCATGAGCAGCATGAGGGTAAAGCCCGGCAGACCGTCGCGACTGTTCAAGCGTCCGGGAGTACCGCGCCAGAACAGGAAAATGACGCTCGTGACCACGGCGAACGCAATGCCGAGAGGACTTTTTATGAGCGTGGCTGCGCCCATGAGCAGAAAGCCCGCGGCAAGCCAGAAGGGAGCGAAGGACTTTATCCAGCCGCGATACAGGCAGGTCATGCCGAGAGCCACGACGGCGGCGAAGAGCAGATCCATGCGGGGGTAGCATGCCGCTCCGCTGATGAAGGCGCAGCCTAAGGCCACGAGACCTGCGGCAAGGGATTCACGGCGGTCATGACCGGTGCCCCGGGCAAGCAGCCATATGGATCCGATGAACAGAAGGTGCGAGAGGGCGACGGCGAGGAACATGACCATGGGCGTATTCACGCCGGGAATCATGGTGAGCGCGTCCATGAACCAGAAATAAAGCGGCGGCTTGTCGGGGTAGGGCAGGCCGTTCATGGTGAGCATGAGCCAGTCGCCGCTGCCGAGATTCATGAAGGCGTCGGCAAGGCGTACCTCGTCGGAGAACCACAGGTCGCGCACCTGCCATACTTCGAGGAAGGTCATGGCCGCGGCGAGAATGAGCAGAACGGGAAGACCGGCATAGCTGAGCGCATTGAAGATTTTTTCCGCAGGACCGGAAGGCGCGGATGCGGGGGCGTCGGCTTTCGGCATGCGTATGGCTTCTTTTTTTAGGTCTTCCGTATTGTCTGCGGAAGATTCGAGGATGAGCGGCTCGGACACACTCGTTTCGTCATGCGCGTCGTTCTTGTCGTCCGGCAATTCCTTTTCGGAAGGCACGTTCTTTTCTTCGGCGATGTCTTCGGCGTCGGAGGTTCCGTTTTCTTTTGCTGCGTCCTGAGCATGTTCTTCCGGAAGCGGCTCCTTCGGGGAAACGGGGGGTTCTTCAACGGAAACGGAGGTGACGTTTTCCTCCGCAGGCAGTTCCGTTGTCGTCCGTTCGTCGGCAGCGTTGCTTTCCGCGGAAAGTTTTTCCTTGTCCTGATCCATACGTTCTATTTTTTCGTCCATGGAGGGCTCCCGCTGGGGGTTCAAGAGAAAAGTCCGGCAAGACCGGAAGTGTGGAGAGTATCCCAAAATATCCGTGACGGCGCAAGCCCTGCACCGCATTCCGAACGATTTTTCATGCGTGTGTCGTGAGAGAAAAAAACATTTCATTGCAGCAGAACGGCGCGCCACCCCCGGGGAAAAAGCGTCATGTTTGCCTCGGAAATCCTGTGCCCGGAAAGAAGGTCGATCCTTTCAGAGGCATCGTTCCAGGCGGAAAAACGCGGAGAAAACGTTGCCTCTTTTTGCGATGCGTTGCCGAAGAAGGCCAGAAAGCCTCCCTGCGGCAGCGAGCACACCGTGATGAAAACAGCCTTGCTGTCGCAGGAGGGCACCTCAACAAGTGAGCCGCAAGAGATGCGGCTGGCGTTTCTTGCCGCAAGCATGGCCTTCATGCGGCTGTCCATGTCGGTTTCCGACAGGCGGGAATAGGCGCGAAACCCCGAAGGAAGCCCCTGAGGACTTGCGGGCAGACTGTCGAGCTGCCACAGCGGCGGCGTGGAAGGCCAGTTTTTTCCTTCCGGCAGAGTTCCGTCCAGATCCGTGCCGGAAAACATGAACAGTCCCGGCAGAAATATTCTTGCGGCAAGAGAAAGTTCGTGAGCTTCGCGCATGGCAGAAGTCATTTCGGCGTCCGGCAAAGAGCCGGGAGCAAGACCGCAGGCCATGGCTGCGATGGAGACAGCGTTGAGTCTGGGCCCCTCGGCAGGGGCGTCGCGGCGGACGAGCATCGTTTTCCAGAGATCCGGCACGAGAGAAAGCAGAGGAATGAAGTCCGGTCGGGGCAGACCGTCCGGGGAGAGTCGCCACAGGCGGCGCTGATCAATGCCCAGAGTCATGGCCCGGCGCAGGCTGTCGCGCACCGGTGAGGCGTCTTCCGTGATGAGCGACGTCTCCAGAGCGGGCGAGAGCACGCTGTCGAAGAAAAAATCCGCGCCGCATTTCATAAGAAGAGGAAGGCGTTCCATGGGAACGATGTCCTGTACGAACACGGCCGAACCGTAGCGGTGTGCGTTCCTTGAGAGATCCCGGAGAGCAGAAAATCCCGGCTCCATGGTCTGCTCGATGCTGCCGTCTGCATCGGTAAAGGCCGTGTCCAGTCCCAGCCATGCTCCCGCACGAATGCCCGCAAGGGCCTGATGCCTGAGTCCGGCCTGAAGAATGAGACTCGCTTCCATGACGCGTCTTGCCGCTCCGGAGGGATCGTCCCAGTGAAGTACCGGCCTGTTGAAGCTGCCGTGCCAGCGGTAGGCCCAGCGCCTTGTTACGCCGTCCACTCCCGGAACCGGACCGGTGACGGCCCAGCCGCCGGGCAGAAGGTCCGGCATGAAAAAATCCTGTTCAAAAGCTGAGGGCAGTTCTCCCCGTGTTTCAAGTTCCTTTTGGGTTCGTGTCGAAAGAAGCCCGGTCTCCTTTTCTTTTAAAGAAGGAAGAAGAGACCAGAGATCCGGAGATATTTCCGTCATGGCGTAAAGCCCGGGGTAGTCCCGCACGGCGCGTACGGACAGAAAAAAATCCGGTCCCATGCCGGTGAAGGAGGGCAGAAGTTCGCCTCCGGCCAGAAGGCCCGCCCCGTTAAGAGAGGCAGTCCAGGCTGCATATTCATCCTCCTTGCCCGCCAGGCGTCCGAGAGAGAGGCTTGTGCTGTCCTCGCCGAGACCGGAGGCCGGAGAAAGACCTGCCCATTCGTCTCCGGTGTCGGCAAGTCCGGTCAGAACGACGCCGGAAACGCCGAGAGACGCCAGGCGGTCGGCCATGCGTTTTCGGGTCATGGCTGCAGTCAGCGGGATCTTTCCTGACCATGCCGAAAGAGCCGGAGAGGCGCGGAACCATGCCCCGGCGTTTTCAGAAAGGGGAAACTGACGGGCCGGATGTTTCCAGGACAGCATGGAGCCGCTGACTACGGCCGTCAGATCGGAGGTCTTGCGCAGACAGGCCTGCTCTTCCAGCCATTGAACGTATGCGGGACCGGGTCTGCCGGGTATGTCCGGCGCGGGATGCCGGGGAGTGCACGAGAGAAGAAGAAGCGTACAGAAAAACGTGCAGAAGCGGAAAAGAAGGTCTTTCATGACGGTCGGGAAAGGGCTTTAAAATTTTTATCAGGAATTGTTCTTGATAATGCTTGCCTTTTGTCCCTTGACAGGATACAAGCAGCCACAGGAGCAGAGAGCTGCATCAGAAGGTTTTCTGGGACTCGGGCTGAGTTTTCCTTTTTTGCGGAGATGAAACTTTACCGATGTCGCAACCCTCTGCGGAATTTTGCAAAAACGCTCTACAAGGAGTTTTATCATGGAAGAACAGGTTCTCAAAGCCATGAAGGAAGCGGGCAAGCCTGTCCGTCCCGGTGACATTGCCAAGGTTCTCGGCGTGGATTCCAAGGAAGTGTCCAAAGCCTGTGCGGAACTGAAGAAGGCGGGCAAGATTTATTCTCCCAAGCGCTGCTACTACGAACCCGTGGCGGACTGACTTTCGGTTTTCCTGTCCTGTTTCAACCGGCCTCGTGCCGGTTTTTTTATTTTTTCAGGGGCGGACGGAGCAGGCGTGCCTCGCATTGAACAGGGGGGACGATGCGACGTCCATGACGGGTCGAGGCTGATGCGTACATTGGCGGGGTCAGGAAGAGGCTTTTTGATAGGGAAGGGGTTCTTGAGCAGCTTCGTAGTTCAAGACCGTCTCGCAAGACCGCACCAAGAGCAGCAAGGGCAAGCGCTGTGCGGCAGACGGGGAAACGTTTGAAAAATTCCCGCAGTCGCTGAATCAGGCAAGCTTTGATAAAGAAACGTACATGAGGAATAAGCGGTGCCGTCTGCAACAGCCGCCATGCAAAGAGACCTTGTTTGAATCCGGATGTTATTTTCCGTGCAGAAGAAAGATCTTCGCTTGCTTCGTTGCGGCGAAGTAAAACACGGAAACAGTGTTGTCTGCATGCGTTTGGAGCCATATGTACTTTTCCGGTCCTGTTGACTTAACAGGTAAAATCCCCTTAGAGAAAATTTTTGGTACGGCGCTTTGTCACCTTTCGGCGCCGCTTTGCGATCTCCGAGCCTGAAAAGGAGCCTCATCATGTTAAGAAAATGGACTGTCTGCGCGGCCGCCTTTGCTCTGGGCGGCCTGCTTTCGTTTTTCAGCCCCGCCAGTGCGGCCGATGCCGGAAACGAACCGGTACGGCTGTCTTTCCTCGGCGGGTATCTTGAACAGCATCCTACGACGAAGGAAGTGTTTCAGCCCTTCATGGAGGCAGCTGAAAAGCAGTTCGGCGGCAAGCTGACCTTCCGGTACTTCACTACCAACTCTCTGTATTCCGAAACGGAGGCCTATTCGGCCGTATCCGACGGGCGTGCAGATATGGGGCAGATACGTCCCGCTCTTTTTCCCCGGGAAATGAAGCTGCTCGGCGTGGTGGCCCTGCCCGGCATGTGTCCCAATTCGCTGGTGGGCAGCCTTGTGGCGGAGGATCTCATACAGAAGTTCCCCGAAGTGCGTGCCGAGCTTCCCCGCAATACGGTTCATTTCACGGCCTGGGCATCCGATGCCTATCAGATTCATTCTCTCATGCCCATCCGTACGCGTGAGGACCTGAAGGGAAAGAAGATTGCCGCGTGGGACAAACTGACCATGAAAATAGCCGAGGACCTCGGCGCACATGCCGTGCGCATGAGTTCCACGGACACCTTCATAGCCCTTTCCCGCGGCATGGTTGACGGTGTGCTTTGCCCCATGGCTCCTCTGCGTTCCTACAAGCTCACCGATGACGCGAAGTATCACCTTATCCTCGGTATCGGCGTGAACACTTTCGTGGAGGAGATCAATAAGAAAAGCTGGGATTCCCTGTCCTCCGACATGAGAAAGTGGATTTCGTCCCAGGGCGGCATGAAGATGGCCGCGGCCATAGGCAGATCTCTGATAAACGGTGCCATAACGGACGCGGAATGGATGAAATCGCAGGGACATGAGTTCATCGTTCTGAGCGATGAGGAGCGCAGCGCATTCCTCGAACCTCTGGATGTGTTTGCAGAGGACTGGAAAAAGCAGGTAGGCAAGGACAGGAATCCCTCCGTAGTGGAGAAGGTGTACCGGTATGCCCGCGAACGCAGTGCCTACTATACCAAGGAATTTCATGCCGGAAAGTACGGCAATTTCAAAATATAGCTGAATCATCCGACCAGGCCGCGACGGCCGGACGGAAGTTGCGAAAGGCGGCGCACGGCGTCGCCTTTCGCGTTTTAAGGAATCCAAGCTCCTTTGGAGGGCTCTTCCGGAATTTGTTCGGAGTTGCAGGCACTTTTTCGGAAGGGAGAGGTCGGAGGGGACTGCTGCGGAAAATGTCGAAAGAGTCGGCTGCAGAAAAGGAATATCTCGGGCCTTCCGAATCTCCCAGTTTTCCGTTTGGGGGAAGCCGGAGAGTTGAGAGCACCCCGCAAAATCCGTTTTTTTATCAGAGATAAGAGTTGATGGGCGGAATTATTGCTATTTTTTGAACAACCATAAAAAGAGTATGTCTGATCGACAGGAAAATGTGCACGGCGGACGAGTGCGGCACAAGTTTTGACCGCGTAATCTGAAAGGCCGCATGAAAAAAAAGATAAAGAAAAAAGATAATAATTTTTGATAGATAATGAATATGGCAAAAATTTCACCATTGACTTAAGAGTAATATTTAATTTATCAAAACTCTAATGAATGAAAGCTGTCCGGCTTGCCTCCGCACGTTTTTCGTTCGGATGTGAAAAGATGGGCAAAAAATGAGGAGTTTCAGCATGTTGAAGAAGTTTGGTCTGCTGGCTGCTGCTCTCGCGCTGGGTGGAGCATTGGTGTTTTCCGGTACGGCGGAAGCCGCCAAGGGTTTCAAGCATCTGTCCTTCATGGGCAGCTATCTTGAAAAGCATCCCACCGTGGTGAACTACTGGGAACCCTATTTCAAGGCTACGGAAGAAAAATTCGGCGGCAAGCTGTCGTTCGACTATTTCGCCACCAACTCCCTGTATCCCGAATCCGAAGCTCCTCAGGCCATTACCGACGGCCGTGTGGATTTCGGCGTGATTCGTCCTGCCGTCTATCCCGGCAACTTCAATCTCATGAACGTAGTGGCCATTCCCGGTCTGTGCCCCAATGCCATTGTCGGTTCTCTGGTGCTTGAGGATCTCATCCGCAAGTTCCCTGAAGTGCAGGCCGAACTGCCGTCCAACAGCGTTCACTTCACCTCCTGGGCCTCCGCGGCTTATCAGCTGCATACCCTGAAGCCCATCAAGACCATGGATGAGCTCAAGGGTGCCAAGATCATCGTTTGGGACGCCGTTGCCCTTGAACTCGTCAAGGCTCTCGGTGCCAACCCCATCCGCATGAGCTCCCCCGACACCTATCTTGCCCTGTCCAAGGGCATGGGCGACGGCGTCATCTGCCCCCTCGCTCCCCTCAAGTCCTACAAGATCACCGAAGCCACCAAGTATCATCTGATGCTCAACATCATGGTGCAGGCCTTTACCATGGAAGCCAACAAGGATCTGTGGGATTCCATGCCTGACGACATGAAGGCCTATCTCAACGAAACCGGCGGCATGAACATGGCTCTCGGCGTCGGCAAGTCTCTTGAAGACGGCGCCAAGGAAGATACCGCCTGGATGGAAAAGCAGGGCCACACCTTCTTCTATCTCACCGATGAAGAACGCGCTCCCTTCCTCGCCCCGCTCGGCGGTTTCGTGGAAGACTGGAAGGCCTCCTGCAAGGGTGCCAAGCCTGAAGTCATCGAAGCCGTGTACAAGTATGCTCAGGAACGCGCCAAGTTCTACACCGAAGAAATGAGAGCCGGCAACTACGGCGACTACAAGATGTAATGAATCGGAAGGGGAGGGGGCCATGTGCCTCCTCCTGTCCGTATATACGTCGTTATTTCTGTTTCAGGCTTATTCCTTCTGTGTGCGGATCGCCCGGGGTGCGGTTCGCGAAAAGCCGAGGTTCCCATGGCAGAACAAGTATCTCTTTCTCCCGCTTTTCAGAGCGCATATGACTTTCTCGAAAAATGCACGACAAAGGTCAGCTGGCTGAGCTATGTGGCCATGGCCATCCTGCCCGTGCTCATCACCGTGGATGTCTGCTGCCGCATGTTCGGTTTCAGTGTTCCCGGCTCTCTGGAACTGCAGGAAAATCTTCTGGCCCTTACGACGTTTTCCTTCATGGCTGTCCTGCAGCTGCATGACCGCCACATGATGATCGATTTCATCTATGAGCGCATGTCCACGAGCCTGAAGCGCTGGTGCGACATGACCGTCGCCTCCCTGGTGCTGGGCATCATGGTGCTGCTCACCACCGAGAGCTACGATGCCTTTTTGAGCAAATTCGGCACTCAGTCCATGGAACTGTACGTTCCCCTGGAATTCTATTACTGGATGCCCGTCGTGGGTCTCGGCATCACGTCCATCGTCGCTCTGTTCCAGTTCCTTCGCGAAGCGGTCAAGTGTCTTTCCGGAAGGCACTACGTTCCCTTCGTGCTCGGCATCGCCTTTGCCTTTGCTCTGGCCTATCTGCCCTTCTGGTATCGTGAAAGCCCCTACGAAATTTCCAACCTCATTCTCGGTCTCATAGCCTTCGGCCTGCTGTTCCTGTTCCTGTTCATCCGCATGCCCATCGCCTGGGCCATGAGCATCATCGGCGCCATGGGCATGGTGGCCGTGTCCCGCAACGTCGTGGCGGCTCTTGCCGCCGTGGGCACCACTCCCTACGCCGCTTCCGCCAACTACAACCTCGTGGCCCTGCCGCTCTTCGTGCTCATGGGCTGCATGATTCTCTATTCCGGCATTTCCGTTGACCTGTTCAACTCGGCCAACAAGTGGATAGGCCATATGCCCGGCGGCATGGGCATGGCCGGCGTTGCCGGCTGCACCGGTTTTGCAGCCGTGTGCGGCGACTCTCTTTCCACTGCCGTGACCATGGGTTCCGTGTCTCTGCCGGAAATGATGCGCCTCAAGTATTCTCCCTCCCTTGCCACGGGTGCCCTTGCTGCAGGCGGTACGCTAGGCATTCTTATTCCTCCGAGTTCAGGCTTCATCATCTACGGCATCGTTACGGAAGTTTCCATCGGTCGTCTGTTCATGGCCGGCCTCGTTCCCGGCATCATGCTGGCCCTCATGTTCATGGCCTACATCTACTACATGGCCGTGAGACATCCCGAACTCGCTCCCCGCGGTCCCAAGTACACGCTGGCTGAAAAGATCCAGTCCTCCATGGGCCTTGTGCCGATCCTCGCCCTGTTCGTCCTGGTGCTCGGCAGCATCGTGGCCGGCATCTGCTCCCCCAACGAAGGCGGCGGCATCGGCGCCATGGGCGCGTTCCTCTACGCACTCGTGCGTCGCAAGGTGACCAAGCAGAATCTGCTGGCCTCCCTGCATGAAACCGGTGAACTTACCGCCCGCATCATGGGCATCATGGTCGGTGTGGCCGTGCTCGGCTACTTCTTCGCCGCAACCCGCCTGCCCTTCATGCTGGCCGACTTCATCGTGTCCCTGCCGTTCAACCGCTACTGGGTGTTCGCCATCATCGTGGTCATCTATGTGATTCTCGGCTGCATGATGAACGTCATTCCCATGCTCATGCTCACCCTGCCTTCCATCTTCCCCACGGTCGTGGCTCTTGGCTTTGACCCCGTGTGGTTCGGTGTGGTATCCGTCATGATCATGGAGATGGGCCAGATCACTCCCCCCGTGGGCGTGGTGGTGTTCGCTCTTGCCGGCGTGGCCAAGGGCATTCCCATCGAGACCATCTTCAAGGGCATCATTCCCTTCGTAGGACTGATGATTCTTGCAGTCATCCTCATTACCTTCTTCCCGGACATCGCGCTCTGGCTGCCCTACACGCTCATGGGCCCCGAAGTCCTGTAAGCAAGCTTCTCCCGGGTTCCCGGAGCATGTCTCCGGGAACTTACCCTCAACTCTCATAAAGGAGTTTTATCATGGGTCATCCTACAGTTTATCCTACCGGCGTTACGCTCTACAATCCTGAAAAGGCGTATAACGGCTATACGATCATGCCCGTCAAGGGTCAGGGCGCCATGCTCATCGACATGAACGGCCAGGAAATCAAGCTCTGGAAGGGCGTGCACGGCTTCCCGAACAAGATCTTCCCCGGCGGTTACCTGCTCGGAAGCCGCGGCATCCGCAATCCCAAGTACGGTCTGCAGGATCAGGTCGACCTCATTCAGGTGGACTGGGACGGCAACGTGGTGTGGGAATTCAATCAGGCCGAGTTCATTGAGGATCCGGGTGAAAAGCCCCAGTGGATGGCCCGTCAGCATCACGATTTCCAGCGTGAAGGCAGCACCACCGGCTACTATGCCCCCGGCCATGAACCCCAGTCTCTGTCCGGCAACACCCTCGTGCTCTGCCACCGCGATGCGCACTGCGAATACATCTCCGACAAGCCCCTGCTTGACGACGTCGTGTACGAAGTGAACTGGGACGGCGAAATCATCTGGGAATGGCAGGCCTCCGACCATGTGCAGGAAATGGGCTTCTCCGAAGCCGCCCGCAACGCCATGGCCCGTAACCCCAACTACCGCGGCGGTTCCCTCATCGACAGCGCTCCCGGTCTCGGCGACTGGATGCACATTAACTCCATGTCCACTCTCGGACCCAACAAGTGGTATGATGCCGGTGACGAACGCTTCCATCCCGACAACATCATCATGGATGGTCGCGAAACCAACATCATCTTCATCATCAGCAAGGAAACCGGCAAGATCGTCTGGAAGGTCGGCCCCGACTACAGCATCGGCCATCCCGAACATTCCCTCGGCTGGATCATCGGTCAGCATCATGCGCACATGATTCCTGACGGACTTCCCGGCGCGGGCAACATCCTCGTGTTCGACAACGGCGGCTGGGCCGGTTACGACAATCCCAACCCCGGCGCGCCCATCGGAGTCAAGGCCGCTCAGCGCGACTACACCCGTATCCTGGAATTCGATCCCATCACCCTCAAGATCGTGTGGCAGTACACGCCTCATGAAGCCGGCTTCGTGGTTCCGCTGGACGCCAGCCGCTTCTACAGCCCCTTCATCAGCTCTGCCCAGCGTCTGCCCAACGGCAACACCCTCATCACCGAGGGTTCCGACGGCCGCCTCATTGAAGTGACTGCCGACCATGAGATCGTGTGGGAATTCATCAACCCCTACCATGACGGTCGCAACATGAACATGGTGTATCGCGCCTACCGTGTGCCTTACGAATGGGTGCCTCAGGCCGAACACACCCCCGAAGTGGCCATCGCCCGTGCCGACTGCGCCACCTTCCGTATGCCCGGTGCCGCCGCTTTCGGCAGCCGCAGCAGCGAAGTGGAAGTGGAAGGCACCCTCGGTTATGTGGCCAATGCCGGTGACTGCATTGCCGCTACCGAAGACTAAGTGAAAACGCGGGACTGGTCCCGCTCATGAATGAAGACGCGCCCGGTTTTCCGGGCGCGTCTTCTGCGTTAATGATCGTATGCCCTGGGGCGGCAAGATTCATAGGAGCGGCATGGGATCCGCTGCGACGGACCGCACGGTGATCTGTGCGGGAGAAGTCCCGCGGGGAAGCGGTGAAGCCCTGCGTCGGCCTGGACAAAAGCTGAAAAGGCTTGTCCTTGTCATGGATAAGGTCCGAACCGTATGTTTGCCGTCGTACGGACTGTTGCCTTCGGTGCGAATGCTCATGTCTGGCAGACAGTGCGGGCCGACAGGGCCTCACTGTCTGCTTTCGGAATACGTCGAATGATCGTTTCGAATGAGGGGAAAAACTGGGCCTGAAAAGAGAAGCCGACCCTGTTTCTCGTTTTCTTCAGAAGCTGTTCGGATGTGGAAGGGGATTTTTGAGTCCTGTTTATGCATCCGGCAACGTTGCTGCCTTCACACGACGGGAACGTCACAAAAGCTCAACGGTCGGGAAGAGTTCGCTTTTTAATCAAAGATTCTGCGCCCTTTTCCTCAGATTCTGTGCCGTGGTCAGCGTGTAGTTTCGTCCCGTGGCCGTGAACATGCTTTCGGCAAGGGCATCAAGAGCTTCGGCCTTGAGAAGAAGGTATTCCTTTTTATCGGGAGCGAGCGTAAGCAGATGATCGGCAAGCCTGGCGGCCCAGGGAGCGTCTCCCTGTTCCAGCGCCGTTCTTGCCTTGCGGCGGAGAGCGCCTTCTCCGCCTGCCATGGCCAGAATGCGCCGGGCTTCTTCGCGAGGCGTGAAGGAGGTGGCAAGATGCAGCGGATTGCCGTCGAACCAGCCCACCAGACTGCCGAATATGTTGCGTACCGTCCACGAAACGTTGCCGTAAAATTCCGTGAGGCAGTCGAGACGGGCAAGATGTTCGGGCAGGCGGACTTCTTCGGCAAGCTGATCCGGAGTTTTTCCTGCATTCATGCCTTCGATGGTTTTCCGATAAACGTATTCGAGGGCTTCACGGTAGTTGGAGAGGACTTCGTGTACGGCTTCGCGGCCGAGAAAGGGATCGGTGTGGCCGGGGGCCAGAACGTCCGGTTCAAGCTCCGTCATGAGCTTGAGACTGGAGCACCAGGCGGGAATGTCGCGGTTGCCCGTTCCCCGCACGGGGTACACGTTGGGGAAGGAACGGTACAGATCGTCGCCGCAGAAAAGCACCTTTTCTGCGGGAAACCAGACGGAAAGGGCGTCGTCGGTTTCGCCGGGAGTGGCGAAAAGCCACAGTTCCACTCCGGCTATGATGAGTGATGTGCTGTCGCCGTTGAAAAAGTGATCGGGCATGACGGCACCCGTCTTGCCGCTGAAAACGGCTCCTCCCGCACGAGGGTAGCGGATGGGGGCAATGCCGTTGCAGATGCGCTTCTCCAAAGGCAGCTGAAATCCTCCCTGCATGGCCCCGCGTGCCTTGAAAAGCGGCATGAGTCCGGCGCGTTCAAAAGGCGCCGCTTCGCTTCCGAAGTTGTCCCGCGCCCAGATTTCCGGCCTGTCGCCTTCGGCGCAGAAGACCGGGGAACCTCCTGTATGATCACCGTGACCGTGCGTGTAGATGATGGCCTTGATGGGCAGGCTGTCCGCTGGTGCGATTTCCCTGAATTTTTCCAGAGTCCTGTGGGCACAGTCCGGTATCATGCCGGTGTCTATGAGAACGATCCCGTCTTTTCCGACAATCATGCCCACGTTGGACACGTCTTCAGCCACGCTGAGCCAGGCGTGTTTGCTGAGCTGCACAAGGTGGGGAGTAAGTTGGTCGCGTCTTTTTTCCAGAGCAAGGGTGGCGGGGCTTTTGTGCATGGAAATCCTCCTGCAATATATTTTTAGTTTGATGTCTAACTATTTTTTCTTTAGTGCGACATCGAATAAAAGTCAAGCCCGTTGCTGCGGCACAAGGCTGATGCCATGCGTGTCTTCTGCGGAAGATGTGCCGGGCGGCGGGTGAGAAAATCTCCGACCTTGCAGGCGGTTTGCCGCCTTTCCTTCGTAGTCTGGCCGGGGGTTCGGGGGGGAGTGTCTGGACGCGAAGAGGAAGGCTCGGGGGCGGAAATCAGGGCTGCACGTCATTTGGAAGAGCAGAACGACTTTGGGGATGGACGGCGGAAATATGGCCCCGCACAGGCCGGACGGGTCAGATAACGTACATGTTGCTGGCCATGGCCTCGTCGTGAGAACGAGCGTGTTGTTTCCGACTGTTTCGGGGGCATGAAAAAAGCCCGGAACGGGGAGGTTCCGGGCTTCGTGGAAGCGGGAAAAGACGTATGGCGTCAGATCTGCGTGACGATGGGAACAACGATGGGGTCGCGCCCCAGCACGTCGCGGAAGAAGCGGCGCAGACTTGAGCGTATGCGGTCGGAGAGTTTGGTGATGTCGTTGGGATTGGTGGACTCGAGCTGGTCGAGAACAAGGCATTTGGCGTCTTCGAGCAGATGACTGTACTGCTGCTCGAACACGAAGCCACGGGAGATCATTTCCGGACCATGCAGCACTTCTCCGGTTTCCTCGGCAATCACGAGCACCACGGCTACAAGCCCTTCACCGCCGAGAATGCGGCGTTCCTTGAGTACCATGCGGCCCACGTCGCCCACGCCCTTGCCGTCCACCATGACGGATTCCACGGATACGGGATCTTCCATGCGTATGCCGTCTTCAAGGAATGTGACGGGTTGGCCATCTTCAATGATTTTTATGTGATCGTGCGCCACGCCGCATTCTTCGGCAAGGCCTGCGTGGAGAGCCAGATGCCGGTATTCGCCGTGGACGGGAATGAAGTATTCCGGCTGGACGGCCCTGATGATTTCCGTAAGTTCGGCGCGGCAGGCGTGACCCGTGGCATGCACTGTCCTGTCGGGATTGTGATACACCTCGGCTCCGAGACGGTAAATCTGGTTGAGCACCTTGGAAATGGCTCTGGCGTTGCCGGGAATCACACGGGAGGACATGATGACGGTGTCGCCTTCATGCAGAGAAAGCTGGCGGTGTTCGCCCCTTGCTATGCGGGCAAGCGCGGAAAGGGCTTCTCCCTGTGTGCCCGTGGCGAGAACCACGGTCTGCCCGGGGTCGAGGTCCGGGAATCCGGCGGCTTCGCTGTAAAGATTGTCGGGCTGTTCCAGCAGACCGAGCTCCACGGCCTTTTCAATGTTGGTGGAAAGACTGCGCCCGCTTACAAGAACGGCGCGGCCGTATTTTCTGGCAAGTTCCAGCACAGTGCGTATGCGGCGGATGTGACTGGAGAAGAGTGCAATGATGATGCGTCCCTTGACCTCGGAAAAAATGGCGTCCAGATCGTCGTGCACCTGCCTTTCCGGCAGGGAATGGCCGGGATTTTCCACATTGGTGGAGTCGGCCAGAAGAAGACGTATGCCTTTGTGTTCGCCTTCACGTGCAAAGAGCGAGAAATCGGAGATGGGGTCGCAGGCTTCCTCGGTGTCGAGCGGCGTTGAGTCGAGCTTGATGTCGCCCGTGTGGAGTATTTTGCCTATGGGCGTTTCCACGGCCAGGGCGTAGCACTGCGGAATGGAGTGGCAGACGGGAATGAAGTGGAAGGTGAGATTGCCCAGCGTGACTGAGCTGCGGGCGGGCATGGCCATGAGTTCGACTCTGTCGAGCAGGCCGTGTTCTTCGAGCTTGTGTTCTACGAGTGCGATGGTGAAGGGGGAGCCGTATATACGTATGCCGCGCAGACTTTTGTACTGGAGCAGCAGCCAGGGCAGCGCGCCTATGTGATCTTCGTGGCCGTGGGTGAGCACGATGCCCAGTACCTTTTCCCCCTCGGCAAAAACGGATTCCAGCCTGGGAATGACGACATCAACGCCGAGCAGGGCGTCGTCGGGAAACATCAGGCCGCAGTCTATCAGCACAACCCCTTGATCGGTTTGCCATTTCTGGCAGTTCATGCCGATTTCGCCGAGACCTCCCAGCGGGGTTATGGTCAGATAAGATTCAGACATATTCGGAGCGTTCCTTTAATTCTTTTGAGTACGCGGCATCGTACCGCATACCGCTTTTCTGCACAAGCTCTTGTGCCGGAGCGACGGATATGTATAATGGCCAAACATATTTCCGGAGTTTGCCGTGACTTTTTTCACTGTGTTCGCCCTCGCTCTTGCCCTGGCCATGGATGCCTTTGCCGTATCGGTGTCCGCAGCCGCGATGCTGCCCGCCGTCACATGGAGGCACTATTTTCGTTTTTCCTTTCACTTCGGGCTGTTTCAGTTTCTCATGCCCGTCGTCGGCTGGGCGCTCGGACTTTCCGTGCGCAGCTATATTGAGGCCTGGGATCACTGGGTCGCCTTTGCGCTGCTTTCTCTCGTCGGACTCAATATGCTGCGCGAAGCCTTTTTCGGAGAGGAGGAAACACATTCTTCCGGCGATCCTTCCCGGGGGGTGCAGCTCATCATGCTGGCCGTGGCCACCAGCATAGACGCCATGGCCGTGGGCCTTTCCTTTGCCATGATAGGCGTGTCGGTATGGGGACCTGCCGTGATCATCGGCGTAGTATGCGCCGTCGTCACTGCCGCCGGAGTCAGGCTCGGGCGAATGCTGGGAGGTTCCGAGCTGCTCGGCAACAAGGTTTCCGTGCTCGGGGCCTTGGTGCTCATAGGCATAGGCGTAAAAATTCTGCATGAGCACGGAGTGCTCTAGATTCATTCGCGGATGATTTCGGGGAGCATCCCTTGACCGGGAATAAGATCGGATACATATAAAGAAAAACACTTGCGGAGGCCCCCACATGATTTCCCCTGTTCGCACAGAACTGACGGTGACGGACAACGTTCCTTTCGGCCAGCCTGTGGCCGGCCCTTCGGGCGTATATCGTTTCTACGCACTCACGTTGGAACGCCCGGCTTGGAAAAGCTGGCGGCCCGGCCAGTTCATCATGCTGCGACCGGTGCAGGACGGCGACGGAACGACATGGGCACGTCCGCTTTCGATCTGTCGTGTGACTTCGCAGAGTCTCGTGCTGTTTTTCCGTGTCGTGGGTCCGGGAACCGATCGTATGTCCCGTCTGAAGAGCGGGGATCGCGTCATCGTATGGGGACCGCTCGGCACCAGTTTCGAAATGCGTCCCGATACTCCCACGCTGCTGCTTGCCCGCGGCGTAGGCATGGCTCCGTTTGCCGGCTATGCCGACGTGCATCCGGCACCGGCCAGTCTGTTCATGCTGTTCGGTCACGGTTTGCCGAGCAACAATTATCCTACCGACGCCATGGCGGCGCGCATGGAACTGGAGAACATCCGCGACCGTACCCCCGGAGAACTTGAGCATTTTCACAGCGTTGTTCGTGAAAAAATGCTGGAATACAAGGAACACGGCGGATTATGCCTGGCGTGCGGCCCCATGCCTTTTCTGAAGCGTGTATGGGAAAGAGCTCTGGAACTCGATCTGCCCACGCAGCTTTCTCTGGAGGAACGCATGGCCTGCGGCACGGGAGCCTGTCTCGGCTGCACCACCATTACCTCGAAGCACTGGCCTGATCCCGTGAGGGCCGGCTTGCCCGTGCAGACCTGCACCAGCGGTCCCGTGTTCTGGGCTTCGGACATCGACCTTCATGACGTGCAGCCGGAAGAAAGGAGTCTGTGATGGATTTTCGTGTCTCTCTCGTTGACGGACTTCTGGAGCTGAAGAATCCCGTACTCAGCGCTTCCGGAACCTTCGGAAGCGGCCTTGAATATCGGCCCTACGGCGACATCACTCAGATAGGCGGCATCATCACCAACGGGCTTACCCTGCATGCCTGTGCAGGTGCTCCCATGCCCCGCATTGCGGAAACGCCGGGGGGAATGCTGAGCGCCGTCGGCACGCAGAATGACGGGGCCGAGCATTTCATCAATGCCGTGCTGCCGGAACTTCCCTGGCAGGAAGTGCCTGTAATCCCCAACATCAATGCTTCCAATGTGGATGAATTTTCCGCACTGGCCTCTCTTCTGGCGGCTGAGAGGGGCGTTGCCGCCATGGAAGTGAATCTTTCCTGCCGCAACGATCACCGGGCGGGTCAGCGTTTCTGTCAGAATCCCGTGACCGCCGCGCGCGCCGTCAATGCCGTGAAACGTGCCGCAGGAAGCAAGCCCGTGATCGCCAAGCTTTCTCCGCAGATCATGGACATTGTGGAGGTGGCCAAGGCCGTGGAGGCCGCCGGTGCCGACATCATTTCCTGCATGGGCACCATTGAGGGCATGGCCGTTGACATAGTCAGCCGCAGACCCATGCTCGGCAGCGTCATAGGCGGACTTTCCGGACCCGCCGTCAAACCGCTGGCTCTGCGCTGCGTGTGGGAGATCGCCCGTGTGGTGCAGGTGCCCGTCATCGGCGTAGGCGGCGTGCGCTCCGCTCGCGACGTTTTGGAATTCATGCTGGCCGGTGCGCACGCCGTGGCCGTGGGAACGGCCAACTTCAGCGATCCCGGAACCATTTTCCGCATCATCCGCGAGTTGCCCGCTCTTTGCGAAGAGCTCGGCATAGACGATCTCAACGCATTTCGCGGATCGTTGAAGGCATAGTCTGTCACCGGACGGCGGAAGAGAAAAGACCGGGTACCTTGAGACACAAAGGAATTCGGCTCGATTCTTCTTCGGGAAGGAAGCAGCCGTGCAAAGAAAAAAAGAGGGGGCCGAGCCCCCTTTTTTTATTTTGTCTTGTTCTTCCCCAGAAGACATGTCACTTCATAGGGAATGGTTCCCCACCATTCGGCGAGTTCCTGAGCGCTGACGGCATTTCCCGGTCCGCCGAGAATGTAGGCGAGGTCTCCGGGGGCCGGAGGTTCCGGAAGATCCGTAAGGTCCACGCAGGTCATCTGCATGGCTACTCTGCCGATGACGGGAACGCGCACCCCCTTTATGCACATGCAGGTACCCGGAGCGGGATTGCGGCGGTAACCGTCGGCGTATCCCATGGCCACCCAGCCCACGAGGCGTTCCGTTTCCGCCTTGTAGGTTCGTCCGTATCCCAGGCTTTCTCCATTGTGAAGCGGATGCACGCTGATGATGGGAGCGGATACTTCCATGACGGGCAGAAGAGGCCCGCTCAGGCCCTCGTGGGTCGTGCCGTAGAGCGGATCGTATCCGTACAGGGCAAGACCGGGACGGCAAATGTCGTCTTCGGCCGTCACGCCTTCCAGAAGGCCGGCCGTGTTGCCGAGCGAGCAGCGCATGTCGGGGAAGTTTCGGTGCAGAATGTCGGCTGCACGATAGAAAATGTCGCACTGATGCAAGGTGTATTCACTTTCCGCGGGATCGTCCGCTACGGCAAGATGGGAGATCTGCACAAGAGGGGTGAGCTCGGGCGTGGCGGCGAGAAATTCGGCCACCTTTTCCATGTGCTCCAGGGGGAAACCGAGGCGGCCCATGCCGGTATCCACCTTGACGGCTATGGTCAGAGGCTTTTCCCGATGCAGTCGGCGCACGGCATCCCTTGAGGCGAGAAGGCCTTCGCGGTTGTGTATGAGGGGGGTAAGCTGTTTTTCGCAGGCAAGGCGCACGTCTTCGTCGCCGGGAACGCGGCTGAGAAGAGAGACGATGTTGCCGGAAAATCCTGTATCCCGCACCAGAGCGGCTTCCTGAAGCGTCCCTGCCGCAGCCCATTTGATGCCCGTGCGTTCAAGAACCCTTGCTGCGTCCGTCACGCCGTGTCCGTAGGCGTCGGCTTTGATGACGGGCATGAGGTCGTGTCCTCTGTTCATGAGGGTGACGACATTGTGGCGGAAATGTTCCCAGTTGATGCGGACATGGCATGAAGGCTCTATCATGATGGCTTCCCTTCCTGGCGAAGGCGTTCGGCGTTAAGGCCCGTGCAGGGGCTTTTTTTCGCTCAAGTTGTATGCTATGGAAAATCAGCTTTGCGCTGAAAAGCCGGCCGGTACGTCCGGCGGGTGTCTTTTTTCGTTCCGTTTCTGCCTCTACCGCCTCTTCCCCTGTCTTGCAACCCGGAATATGCCGTGTTTTTTCCTTTTGTTTCCCTCTCGTCGTTGTGGCGCACGTTTCTGACCGTGCTTGCGGTGCTGGCGTGCCTTGTCTCGTCCTCGCAGGCTGCCCAGAGTTCGGGAGGGCAGAAGTCCCTGACCACGCGCGGAGATGTTCCCTGGACGCTCAATGCCGACAATCTCGTCAGTCTGGATGACGGGGTCATCGTGGAGGCGACCGGCAATGTGCTGCTTCAGCGCGGCGAAGACTACATGAAGGCCGACTTCGCCAGATACTACACCACGACAAACTGGATTTTCGTCAAGGGCAACGTGGAAGCCCGCATGGGACGCGACATGCTGAATGCCGCAGAGGCGGAATTCGACCTTACCTCCCGTACGGGCTGGCTCAAGGAAGGCTCCATATTCATTGCCGGGCCGCACATGTACGTGACCGGGCAGAAAGTGGACAAGCTCTTCGGAGACCGCTACCGCTTCAGGGATGCCAAGGTCACTGCCTGTGACGGCGACGTTCCCGCATGGTCTCTTTCCGCCGATCAGGCCGACATTGAAATAGACGGTTACGCGAAGCTCAAGCATACCACGCTCAATATTCTCGATATTCCTCTTATGGATGCCCCCTATCTGGTGCTCCCCGCCAAGACCACGAGACAGTCGGGCCTGCTCATGCCGGATTTCGGTTACAGCACTTTGAACGGCACCTTTTTTTCCCAGCCGTATTTTCAGGTGATTGACGAAAGCCGCGACCTTACCTTCTACGGAACCTACATGAGCAAGGCCGGTTTCATGCCGGGCATCGAATATCGTGCGCACACCCGAGATCAGGACAAGACCTGGCTGGCCTTCGATGCCCTGTACGACAAGCATACCTTCCGGTATGACTCCGGCGACCCCGTCAACGATACGGACGGCAAGATCAACACCAATGAGGAAAGGTACTGGCTGCGCGGTATGGGCGACGGCTTTGTCGGCGATTCCGGCTGGCGTTACCGCTACAATCTCGATTATACCTCCGATCAGAACTTTCTGCGTCAGTTCCGCGATATGCGCACGGGCTTCAACCGTTCCCGCGACGAGCTCTACAGCATGTTCGGACGAGATCTTCAGGAAGTGGACAAAAACCGTGTGAGCGAAGGTTTTCTTTATCGGGACTGGGACCGCTTCATGGTTTCTCTGGGCTTCCGCTATGAACAGGTTCCCTACCTGGGACACGGCAACCAGCCTCACAGCGAAGATACGACGGTGCAGCGCATTCCTCTGAATGCCTATCTTTTCAAGGGCAGGCTCATGGAGAATCTGCCCCTGGAACTGCAGGGTGAAGTATCGAGCACGTACGAATACCGCGCCCGCGGCGTACGCGGTCTGCGTACGGAACTTCATCCTGAGCTGACCCTTCCCGTCAATCTTCCCGGAGCCTCCATGCTCGTGACCGGCGGAGTGCGAAAGACCTATTACAACAGCAATCATGTGCCCTTCGACGACAGCCTTCGCTGGACGAGAGGCGGAGGTACCAAGGATCGCTTCATTCCCGACATGAGTGCGGAAACCTTTACGCAGTTTTCACGCATATGGGAGATGCCGGAAAATCATCTGGCTGCCGTGGCCGAAAACGTGGGCAAGACAAGCTGGACGGGCGTTCGCCACAGAGTGCAGCCCCGTCTGACCTATGAATGGACGCCCGACAGGGATCAGTCCGACAATCCGATATTCGAGGAAGCCGACCGTCTCAAGCCTTCTCAGAGATTGCGCTTTTCCGTGACCAACATAGTCACGGCCAGAAAGGAGACCGTTTCCGGGGCAAAGGGCAATTACAGAACGTCCGAAACCTATGCCGATCCCCTGCGCTGGGAGCTGGCTACCGGTTACGATATCGACGAGGCCAACCGCAACAATTTCCGTGATCTTTATGAGCGCAAGCCGATCATGGATACCTATTCCTATCTGGAACTTCGACCTGTGAACTGGTTCAGCGTATGGAATCGTCTCTATGTGTCCATGTACGGCGACGGCATCACCCGCAGCGACACCGGCACCACGCTTTCCAATGCACGCTGGGGGGCATGGAGTCTGGCCTACAGCACCAGAAACAAGTATTACAATTATCTTGATGAAATGAAGCGCGACAATCTGAGCGACATCAGGTTTACCAGCCCTCAGCGTCTTCTGACCAATACATTCACCTTCCGTCCCACAAGCAGCATATCGCTGTATTACCGCACGCAGGACAACATAGAGACCGGCAAGAACTACGAGCGTCAGTTCGTCATAGGCTACTATCATCAGTGCTTCCATATTCTTGGCTCCATTCAGAGCAAGGCGAGAGACAACTCCTACCGGCTCATTCTTGAACTTCCTGGTTTGAGCTTCTGAGGCGTCCATGGTGGTACAGCTCTCCTGCGGGGCGATTCTGGGGGTGGAGGCCTTTCGTGTCGATCTCGAAGTGGATTACGGCAGACAAGGCATGCCCTCGTTCGTCATGGTTGGTCTGGCCGAGGGAGCGGTGCGTGAATCCCGTGAGCGAGTGCTCAAGGCTCTTCAGAATTCTTCCTTCCGCATTCCCCCGGGACGCATTACGGTAAATCTTGCTCCGGCGGATCGGCGCAAGGAAGGTTCGGCTTATGATCTGCCTCTCGCACTCGGTCTTCTGGGGGCGTCCGGAGTTCTGCCCGAGGATTGTCTGAAAGGCTGGTTCGTTGCCGCAGAACTTTCTCTTGACGGTCGGCTCAAGCCCGTGCCCGGCGTTCTTGCCGTGGCTCTTCTGGCCCGATCGGAAGGGGCGCGCGGTTTTCTCGTGGCTCCGGACAATGCGCAGGAAGCCGCCATGGCCGAGGGACTCGACGTATTTGCTCCGCGGACACTTGCAGAAGCCGCGGCGTTTCTGTCCGGGCGTGCCGAACTTTCTCCCGTGCATGCTCTGCCTCCGGAAAAGGGGGAGGAGCGTTTTCTCGATCTTCTGGACGTAAAGGGCCAGGAAAAGGCCAAGCGTGCCATGGAAGTGGCGGCGGCCGGAGCCCACAATCTGCTTTTCATAGGACCTCCCGGCAGCGGCAAGACCATGCTGGCACGGAGGATGCCGGGCATTCTTCCTCCCCTTGATCTGGAGGAAGCTCTGGAAGTGACCAAAATCTACAGCGTGGCGCGTATGCTGGAAGGACGGGGACTTGTCACGAGTCGTCCGTTCCGCACGCCGCATCACAGCGATTCCAGCGTGTCCATCATAGGGGGAGGTGTACCGCCGCATCCCGGGGAGGTCAGTCTTGCCCACAGGGGCGTGCTTTTTCTGGATGAACTTCCCGAATTTCAGCGACAGGCACTGGAGGTGTTAAGGCAGCCTCTGGAACAGGGCCGGGTTTTTATTTCCCGTGCCACATATGCGGTTTCCTATCCGGCCGATTTCATGCTGCTTGCCGCCATGAATCCCTGTCCGTGCGGCTATCGTACCGATCCGAGGCACGAATGCACCTGTTCCGCTCAGGCCGTAGCCCGCTACAGGGCCAAGCTTTCCGGACCTCTGCTTGACCGCATTGATCTGCACGTCGAAGTTCCTGCGGTTTCCTATGAGGAAATACGTTCCATGAAGCCGGGGCCCTCGTCGGCAGAAGTGCGGGAGCGGGTTGTCCGTGCGCGGGAGGTGCAGCGCGACCGGTACAGAGGAACGGACTGCCGTACCAATGCGGATCTTTCCGGCCGGATGCTCGACGAGTACTGCCGTCTCGGTCGTGAGGAACAGGAATTTCTGGGGAACGCCGTAAACGCACTTGCGCTTTCGGCGAGGGCGTACACACGCATTCTCCGGGTGGCAAGAACCATTGCCGATCTCGAAGGAGCGGCGGATCTTTCGCTTACGCATATCGCGGAGGCCATAAGCTGCCGCGTACTTGACAGGGGGCAGGCATGAGTACATCCCTGCGGACCTGCGCCCTGCTTTCCGCGGCCGGTTCGCTCTCCGTTTTTCTGGGAACTCCCAATCCCGTGATTCATCTGCCGCTGGTCATGCTGGTCTATCCGGCGGTGCTTCTTATCGCCTCGCGCACCGACTCGCCTTTTCGAACGGGCTGGTGTTCGGCCATTCCGGGGGCGGCGGCGGCTTTGTACTGGATAGCCGTAGCCGCTCACATGTACGGTTCCTTTCCCTGGATACTGGCCGCGCCGTGCTCCATTCTGCTCGGCATGTACGTAGCCTTGTGGGGCGGTTTTTTTTCCTGGATCATGGCTCGGACCAGGGATTTTTCTCCCTGGAGACGCTGCGCGTTTGCGGGCGTTTTGTGGTTTCTTCTGGAATGGACCCGGGGCTGGTTCGGCACCGGTTTTTCCTGGCTGACGCTCTCTTCCGGCCTGGCGGCATGGCCCGTTCTCCTTCAGCCTCTGAGTCTGCTCGGAGAATACGGCTATTCCGGACTTCTGGCGGCAACGGCATGCCTGGCCTGCGAAGGACTTGCGCTTCTTCGGACGAAGGTATCCCGCAGAAGCGGCGTCTTGATGACGGCCTGCGCTCTGGGCGTTCTCGTTGTCGTCGCAGCGTTCGGCTCGTGGCGTCTTTCCGTCATGCCGGACAGGCTTGCCGAAAAGAGCACGCCCGTGACGTTCACACTGGTTCAGGGGAGCGTCAGACAGGATGTTAAGTGGTCGAAGCAGTACCAGCAGCAGACGCTGGCGCGCTACATTCGACTCAGCATCGACGGCGTGCGGGGCAATGTTGAAGCTCTTGCCGGTGCGGCTTCGCCAAGACCGAAGGCGGAAGTTCTGTCCTCATTCATGGGGCGCTCGGATGTTTCCGGCGATGCCACGCTTGCGCCTGCGCTTCCCGATGTTCTTCTCTGGCCGGAAACCGCCATGCCCTTTGCCTATCCCTCCGGTGCTCTTGCCTCGGAGCTTCGAATTTTCGTTCGGGAACTCGGCATTCCGCTTCTTTTCGGCGCGCCCGGCGTGGAACGTTCCGTCGAAGGAAAAACGCTTCTGTACAACCGGGCCTTTCTGCTGACCCCGGAAGGCGACGGCGGACATTACGACAAGGAGCATCTTGTTCCTTTCGGCGAATATCTGCCTCCCGTCCTGGACTGGGACATATTTCAGAATCTGCTTCAGGGCCTCGGCGGATTCGAGCCGGGTACGCAGGAAACGCTTTTTCCGCTGTCTCTTGCAGACAGGGGCAGGCTGGACATGGGCATGCTCATCTGCTATGAGGCCATTTTCCCCGAGCTGGCCAGAAAGAGAGTGGCGGACGGCGCCGAACTTCTGCTGAACATCAGCAACGATGCCTGGTACGACTACACATCCGCTCCCATGCAGCATCTTCAGCTTTCGCTCATGCGTGCGGTGGAGGAGGGGCGTTATGTGGTGCGCGCCACGAACAGCGGCATAACGGCCGTTCTGGATCCTCTGGGAGGCATTCACGCCATGGGCTCGAAAGAGAACGGACACTCCCTTTTCGTCGCCGGCAGTCTTACGGGCACGGCGCTTGCCTTGCGTGGACATACGCCTTACTTTTATCTTCATCCGTGGCTGCCTGCCGCGGGATGTGTGCTTCTTTTCCTTCTGGGTCTGCCGCTCGTACGGCGCGGCCGCAGATAGGACATCTTTATTTTTTTCCGACACAATCCGCTACGGCGGACCTACCGCAACAAAGGACATCATCATGCTTCAGTTGGCCGAACTTCGTTCCCGCTGTCAAAGTCTTGCCGAACAATTCAATTCCCTCTGGGGGCGTCTTTGACCTGCCCACGCGGGAGGCGCGACTTAAGGAAATAGAAGGCATCATCTCCAGTCCCGATGCCTGGTCCGATCAGGAAAAGCTTACGCCCGTGCTTCGGGAGAAGAGCCGCCTTGAGGCGGAAGTTGCCCGCTTTCGGGAACTGAAGACCAGCTACGATGAAATGGAGGAATGGCTCGACTTTGTTTCCGAGGGCGAGGAAGATGCTCTGGAAACGCTGAACGAGCAGGCCGACGCTCTGGAAAAGCTGCTGACGGAAACGGAAATGACCGTTCTTCTCAGCGGCGAGTCCGATCATATGGACGCTCTTTTGGACATTCATCCCGGAGCCGGCGGCACGGAAGCCCAGGACTGGGCGGAAATGCTGGAACGGATGTATCTGCGCTGGGCCGAATCGCATCACGTCAAGGCTGAGATCGTGGACTTTCTGCCCGGAGAAGAAGCGGGCATCAAGGCCGTGACCATAAGGCTTCAGGGAGATAATGCCTACGGTCTTCTCAAGGGCGAAAAGGGCATTCATCGTCTTATCCGCATTTCTCCCTACGATGCTTCCGGCAGGCGTCATACCTCCTTCGCTTCCGTGGATCTCATTCCCGATGCGGGTGAGATCTCGAACATAGAGATAAAGGAAAGCGATCTGCGCATAGACGTGTATCGTGCTTCCGGCGCAGGCGGTCAGCACGTCAACAAGACCGAGTCGGCCGTGCGCATCACGCACATTCCCACCGGCATCGTGGCGCAGTGTCAGAACGAGCGTTCCCAGCAGAGCAACAGAGAAAGCGCCATGCGAGTGCTCAAGGCCCGTCTGTACGCTCTGGAACAGAGCAAGCGCGATGCTGCACGACAGGCCGATTACGCCGGAAAGGATGCCATAGCCTTCGGCAGTCAGATTCGCACCTACACGCTTCAGCCCTATCGTCTGGTGAAGGATCACCGCACCGGTTCCGAGTGCGGAGACGTGGATGCCGTGCTCGACGGCCGCATTGATTCCTTCCTGAGGGATTATCTTCTCTGGCAGCATGAGCGCACCCACGGATAGGCGGCCGATTTCCCTTGCAAGGCAACGGATTTAGGGTTATAGATGTCTTACTTGACACGAAGTGAGCTTTCAGGGGTGAGTCCCCGCGCACAATAATCCTTCTCCCTGCCGGCAGGGCAGGTTAATACCGTATGACGGAGATGTCATGAACAAGAGTGAACTGATCAAGAATCTTGCCGAACAGTCCAATGTGTCGCTGGATGAAGCCACCCTTGTGGTCAATACTTTCGTGGACTGCATGAAGGAAGCTCTTCTTGCGGGCGATCGTGTGGAGATCCGCGGTTTCGGCAGTTTCAAGGTTAAAGAATACGGTTCCTATGCCGGGCGCAACCCCCGTACCGGAGACCGCGTGGAAGTCAGCCCGAAGCGGCTTCCCTTTTTCCGGGCCGGTAAGGAACTTAAGGAATTCCTCAACGATTAGCGATATCTCCGGCATTTTAATCTGATTGGAAGGCAGGTTCTTGGAACCTGCCTTTTTCATGGTCGAAAGTCGACATTCCGTGCGGCAGAACCGGTGAAAGATCCGGAATGAAAAGAGCCGTCTGGCACGAGGCTCCGTCGTGGCCGGAATCTTTACATCAGACGCATCGTGATTTGATTCTCCCGTCTCCGTTTTTTGGAGCGTTCTTTTTGGGGGACCTTTTGCCTCGGACGAGGTTGATCGGGGCGGGAAACGGGCGGCCTTTGCAGCGGGACAATAATGTCCGGCGGCTTTTTTTCTTGAGATTACAGGAGTTGTCGCGTAGATTCTCCCAACGAAAGAAGGACGGATACTATGTCACTCATGCGTTTTGTATCGTGGAATGTCAACGGCTTCCGCGCCGTAAGCAAGAAGTCGGACTGGGAATGGTTTTCCAGAACTCAGGCCGACGTTGTGGGACTTCAGGAAACCAAGGCATCCCCGGAGCAGATTCCGGAGTCTCAGAGAGAACCGGAAGGCTGGCATTCCTGGTGGTCCGCCTCTACGGTAAAAAAAGGATATTCCGGCGTGGCTGTGTTCAGCCGCAGGCAGCCCGTCAACGTGGAGCATGAACTTCCAGATCCCGACTATCATGGGGAAGGCCGCGTGCTTCATCTGGAGTTTCCCGAGCTGCACTTCTTCAATATTTACTTTCCCAACGGGGGAGAGGAAATTTCAAAGGGCGTGTTCCGCCGGGTTCCTTATAAGATGGGCTTTTTCAATGCCTTTCTGGACTATGCGGAAGAGCTGAGGCAGGACAAGCCCATAGTCGTCTGCGGCGACTTCAACATCTCCCACAGGGACATTGATCTGGCGAGACCCAGGGACAACGAATGCAACACCGGTTTCCTTCCCGAGGAGCGTGCGTGGATGGACGGCTTCGTTCAGGCCGGTTATGTGGATACCTTTCGGCTCGTGCACGGCGATGAGGCCGGAGCCTATACCTGGTGGTCGTACAAGACCCGTGCACGTGAGCGCAACGTAGGGTGGCGGCTGGATTATTTTTTTGTTTCGTCCGAGCTTCGGAACAACGTTCGGGATGCATGGATAGAAAACGATGTGTACGGCTCCGATCATTGTCCCGTTGGGCTTGCCCTGGAGCTGTAAAGGCATGGCGGCTGCATTCTGCGGCCGCAGAAATCAAAAAAGCGTTCTTTTCTTTCGAAGAGAACGCCTTTTGCTGGGCAGGGAACGCTGCGGAGATGCACGCGTTTTCAGGCCCGTTTCTTATGCGGTAAGGATCATGAGCGAACATGGAAACAGTACGCCGGGCATAAAAAAAGCCCCGATGGAATCGGGGCGAAATATGGGGCGAATAACAGGGTTTGAACCTGCGACCCCCTGGGCCACAACCAGGTGCTCTGCCAACTGAGCTATATTCGCCGTGCAGAAAGAGTTATTATTCAATTGCCGGAAAATAGTCAAGCGTTTTTTTGGCAACCCTTCGGAGGAAGAGTTTGGACAGTTTCATTATAGAGGGCGGAGTGCCGCTCCGGGGCGTCATTGAAATCAGCGGATCCAAGAATGCCGCGCTTCCCATACTCATGGCATCCATTGCCGTGGATGATGAGGTCTGCTACGACAACGTGCCTGACCTGCGGGATATTCATACGACCATTAAGCTCCTCAACATTCTGGGGAAAGAGGCTTCTCTGGAAAACGGCGTGGTACGTGTGAAAAACGGAAAGCTCGGCAAGGAGGCTCCGTATGACCTCGTGAAGACCATGCGTGCTTCCGTGCTTTGTCTGGGGCCTCTTCTGGCCCGTCTCGGAGAGGCCAAGGTTTCTCTGCCCGGCGGCTGTGCCATAGGCGCGCGTCCCGTGGATCAGCATTTGTCCGCTCTGGAAAAGATGGGTGCGGTTTTCGACCTGGAAAACGGCTATATTCACGGACATTGTCCCGATGGACTCAGGGGAGCGCATATCCGTTTCGACATGCCTACCGTGGGCGGTACGGAAAACCTGCTCATGGCGGCCTGCCTTGCCCGCGGTGAGACCGTTCTTGAAAATGCGGCCCGCGAGCCGGAAATAGTGGATCTGGCCAATTTTCTTATTAAATGCGGAGCTCGTATTGAAGGACAGGGAACGACCATAATCCGCGTGCAGGGAGTGGAAAGACTGCACGGCTGCTCCTATACCGTCATGCCCGACCGCATAGAGGCGGGAACGTTCCTTATTGCCGCCGGTGTGACCGGAGGTCGGCTTCTTTTGAAAAACTGCCCCGTCAGCGACATGTCCGCCGTGGTGGATAAGCTTCGTGCCGCGGGCATGGTCATAGAGGAAACGCCGGAAGGCGTACTTGCCTGCACGGGAGAAAAGGGACTGACCGGCGTTGATATCAGCACCCGTCCGCATCCCGGATTTCCTACGGACATGCAGGCGCAGTTCATGGTGCTCATGTGCTGTGCCCAGGGCTCAGGACTCGTGGAGGAAAATATTTTCGAAAACCGTTTCATGCACGTGCAGGAACTTGTGCGCATGGGGGCGGATATTCATGTGACGGGCTCTTCCGCCATGGTGAGAGGAGGCCGCAGGCTCACCGGGGCGCCCGTCATGGCCTCTGATCTGCGCGCCGGAGCGGCACTGGTGCTGGCCGGACTTGCGGCGGAGGGCGAAACGCGGGTGCAGCGCATCTACCATGTGGACAGAGGATATGAGCACCTCGAAGCAAAGCTCGCGGCTGTGGGCGCACGCATCCGCCGAGTGAAGGAAGCCGACTGATTGTCTTTTTTCGGAGCGTGAAGGCGGCAGGAGAGCTGCCTTCATGCTCCGGGAGACTGAGTAAAGAACAGTGGGGGAGAGCCTCGGGCGGGGCAGGAAGAATCCGTTTTTCATGCGCATCCGGAAAAAGCGCGCAAGAAGAGACGGAAGATTGAGGTTCTATGCCTGCCGCAGGCCGTGTCATTAACCGAGAGTGCCGGAGCATATCCGGCCGCGGTCGGATCTTCGGGTGTTGTCATGTCGGGCGTGTCGGAACTGCCGTCGCTTCTCTTTCGTCAACGACTGATTCTTGCCGTTCTGGCCGGTGCCGTGACGTTGCGTGATGCCGTGCTCGGAACGGCCTTTTTTGTGCTGTTGATGGCAGTTTCCGGAAAAATCGGCGTTCGCCGGACGGTACTGCTGGGATTTTTCTTTCTGCTCGGGCTGGGGACATCCTTTCTGGCCTCGCCAAACGCTCCGGACTGTCCTTCTTGGGCGTCGGTGCCGCGAAGGAGCGTTCTTGTTGAGGGGCAGGTTGCTTCTGTTGCGGGACTTCCCGGCGGACGTGTTCGGGTACTGCTTGAGAACGTGCGACCTTTGAAGCATGTGCCGCCTTTACCGGAGGCAGTGGACAAACAGGTGCGCAAGGCTCTGGCCTGCAAGGCGGATATCGGACTGTCCGGAGGCAGAAAGGGCTATCCCGGTTCCGTTGTGGAAGATGAGATCTCGCCCGTTCCCGGCCTTGTGAGCATGACGCTGTATGCAGACGACTTGGAACGCTGCGGCAGACCGGTTGCCGGTGAGAACGTGCGTGCGCTCATGCGGCTGTATCCTACCGTGGGCAGCGTCAATCCTGGTACGTCCGATTTCGGCGGGTACTGGGCGGACCGCGACGTCTGGCATAATGCGCGGGTGAACAGAACTCGGACGGGACCGGTGTTTCTTGAGTTCTCCAGGGGGGAAGGCTGGCTGTTTTGGCTCTCGTCGATTCGGGAGAAATGGCGCGGCATTCTGGAAGAAGCCCTGGAGGGCGACGGGGAAAAGGTGGGCGAGAACCGGAGCCGCGGGGCGTGGGGAGGGGAAAGCTCGCTTGCCTGCTCTCAGGGAAGAGCCATGATTCTGGCACTTCTTTTCGGCGATCGTTCCGTGCTTACACCGGAAACCGTGGATCTTTTCACACGGGCGGGCCTTGTCCATTCTCTTGCCCTGTCCGGTCAGCACCTGGCGCTTGCGGCCATGGCCGGGGGAACGGCCGTGTTTCTGCTTTCCCTGTGCATGCGTGATCTTTTTCTTTTCAGGCCGCGCAGAGTGCTTGTCGTGTCTGCGGGTATGCCGTTCGCCCTGTTCTATCTTTTTCTCGGAGGTGCACCGCTTTCCCTTGTCCGGGCGGCATGCATGATGCTGGCAGGTGCCGTGTTTGTGTGTCTGCGCCGGAGCGTGGCTCCGCTGGATGCGCTTTTTGCTGCTGCTTTGCTGCTGTTTTTGGGATGGCCCAAGGTTACCTTCGACCTTTCCGCACAACTTTCCGTTCTGGCCGTGACCGGCATACTGCTCTCCATGCCGCTGGCATCGGCTCTCCGAAAGCGTTTTCCGCCGGCAAAAAGACATGAGCGCACCTGGAGTTCTTTTCCGCGCCGTGCGGCATATGCCTGCGTTCGTTGGGCGGGCACCATGCTTCTTCTTTCATTTGTCGCGCAAATGGCCGTGCTTCCGATATTGATATCCGTGTTCGGCGTGGTGAGCCTGAACGTGTGGATGAACCTTGTGTGGCTGCCTCCTCTGACCTTCATCACCTTGCCTGCCTCAGCGCTCGGACTGCTTGTGCTGATGCTTTTCGGGCCTTTCTTTTCGGAGCTGTTTTTTGCCGTTGCGGCATGGCCCGCCGATGTCATGATCGATATGCTTTCTCGCATGGACGAGGCCGGCTGGCTTCCTCTTGTTCAATGTTTTCGGCCTTCATCGCTGACGGCGCTGGGGTACGGGGCGTTGTTTGTGGGAGCCATGCTGCTGGCCGGAGCAAAAGTCTGTGCTTGTCCTGCGGGGACGACAACGCGAAGGCTTCTGCTTGCGGGAATGCTGCTGATGCCGCTCGGCCAGATGCCCGTGTGGATGGACGATCGGCTTGCCGAGGAGCAGAGGCGTGTTTCTCTGACCATGTTCGACGTGGGACAGGGGCAGGCCGTGCTTTTGGAAAGTCCGGAAGCACGGATTCTTGTGGACGGCGGCGGCAGTGCGTCGCCCTTTTTCGATGTCGGGCGCAGTGTGCTTGCACCTGCGTTGACGCATCGTAGAATGCCGCGCCTTGACGCCGTGATCGTGACGCATACGGACATGGACCACGCAAGGGGACTGCGCTGGATTCTGGACCACTTTGAGGTGAGAGGTCTTTACTGGTCGGCCTTTTCGGCCGAGGACGACTCTGCCGACGGCAGAGCGCTGCGTGAGATTGCCCGGCGAAGGGGCATTCCCGAAAAGGTGTTAAAGCGTGGAGACAGGCTTTTTCTGGCCAGCGATGTTCGACTTGAAGTCGTGTGGCCGGACGAGGAGCTGCTTCGTCCGTTACATGCGGAAAGGAAGGTGTCCGGCAACGATGCCTCACTTTCCTTCAGACTGATGATGGGGGACAGACCGCTGGCGCTTTTGTGCGGAGACATGACCTCTTCCGCTCTGAAGCGTCTTGTGAAGAGCGGGCAGGATTTGAGAGCGCAAATTCTTGTTCTGCCTCATCACGGAGCGGCCTCCAGCTTTCAGAAAAAGTTTTATGACGCCGTATCTCCTGAGGCAGTGCTTGCTTCGGCGGCTTCCTATAATCACTACGGTTTTCCCAGCAGAAAAGTACGTGAGGAAATGGCGGAGCGGAATATTCCCCTTTACAGCACCACCATGCTTGGCGGCATGACCGTGACCTGGTCCGGGCCGGAGGCTGTTATGCGACTTCCTGAAAAATGACCTCGACGTCAGGAGAAAATTGCTCCTGTGCCTTTTATGCCTGCGCCGGATTTTAAGACGTGAAACGAACAATTCCGAGTCAATGCCTAGGAATTTTCGAAAAAGCGGTGAGAGAGGCGCAGAAGAGGGAAAAAGGAGCCGAAAAAGCGGGGTGCTGACGGCAGAACGGAATAAGTCCGGCGGAGGAATTTTGTAGGTCGTAAGAAAGAGGCAACGAAAGAGCGAAAAACTCGACAGGAAAGATTGCGCGGGAAATATTCTGAAGCGTTCTTTTTTGAGAAGAGGCGGAGGCAGAAAAAGGCAGACCGGCGGCCAGGAAAGGAATAGGAGCTGAAGAAGACATCTCCTCACAAGGCAGAAAGACCGCGTGTTTTGCAACAGGCAAAAGACGCGGCCGGAAAGAATGCGGCAGAGATGCGGTGTTTCGGGAAGAAAGGTCAGCGTTCGGTGATGTTCATGCCCAGTTCACGCAGCTCGTCCACGAGCTTTTGCGCAAGAGCGGGAACGGCATTGCTGCAGACAGGCGTAAGGCCAAGTTCCATGGTATTGTAGTCGGACGGCTCCATGCCGAAAACCACGCCTTCCGGCCGGTGGCCGAGAATGTCGCAGTAGATGAGCGTATCGACAAGATCGGTCTGATGAAGAGAGTCGCGGAAGCTCATGCTTTTTCTGAGATCATCGTCAGTAAGCCGGTAGATGCTGCCGGGGGCGTCGCCGCCGAGCACGGCATCGAGCACATAGACGCGATCACATTTCAAAAGCGCATCCATGAGTCCCATGCCCAGTGTACCGCCGTCCACCAGAGTGACGTTTTCGGGGAAGACATAGCGTTCCTGCAGCCATTCGAGGGTGCGCACGCCGATTCCTTCATCGGTGAAAAGAATATTGCCAACGCCGAGTATAAGAATACGTTCCATAATGCTTTCAGAAAAGGCCGGAGCGCCGAAGGCATCGGCCGGAAAAGGAAAGGTGCCTGACGGAGCATGCGGTGCCGCAGGAGAAGCGGTTCGTCGCGCTCTTCGTTCAACCGGAGAAATTAAGCGTGTTCGGAGAAGAGGAGGGCTTTACGGCAGACCGCCTTTTCGTCCGCATACCTCCCGGATCGGGGCTCGGCAGAAAAGCCGGTCAGCCGGGGAAATAAAACAGAAACACGGTCGTCTTTGCTCGAAAGGGGGGAAAGCCTGGTCTGCGTTTGCCGGTTAGAGCTGCAACAGCAGGTCCGTGTGGAAAAATCGCCCACAAAAAAGGGGAGGATTCGCCATCATCGCCCTTGATTTCATCTGGCGTTACAGGACCTTGAAATCATAGCCCTGATTGGTGCGTCCGTCGATGACATGCACGCCGCAGGCAATGCACGGGTCGAAGGAATGCACGGTACGCAGGATTTCCACGGGGCGCTTGGGATCGGCTACGGGAGTGCCCACAAGGGCGGCTTCCACGGCGGAGAGCTTGCCCTCGGCGCAGCGCGGTCCGAGGTTCCAGGTGGAAGGCACCACAAGCTGGAAGTTTGCAATCTTTCCGTTTTCAATGACCAGCCAGTGCGACAGACCGCCGCGGGGAGCGTGCACGAAGCCCACACCCTCGGCATTCTTGGGCACTTCGGTATTGATGCAGATTTTGTTGTCGCCCTTGGCGATATTGTCTTCAAGCTGCTGGATCCATTCTCCGATGCCGTTGGCCACGACCACGGCTTCCACACCGCGGGCGGCGGTACGGCCGAGCGTGGAGAACAGAGCTTCAGGGCCGACGTTCAGTGCCTTCAGTACCGTGTTCACGGTGTCGGTAACGAGCTTGTCGCCCTGAGCATAGGAAATGAGCATCTGCGCGAGAGGTCCGGTTTCCACGGCATGGCCGTCGTAGCGGGGGGCCTTCATCCAGGAGTAGCGGTCGGGGTCGCCTATTCTGGTAAAGCGCGGATCGGTCACGCCCTGATAGGGGGCACGGGCTTCGTCGCCTTCAAACCAGCTGTGGCGGACGTGTTCGGAAATCTTCGCGGGGTCGAAGGGGAGCACCGTGCTGAGATCGCGGTTGTAGATGACGCCGGGCTTGAGCCAGCGGGTGGTGAGATCGCGTTCCTTGCCCGGGAATTCGCCGAAATCCATGTAGTCGGAAACGCCGCCGCCGATGGAAGCCCAGTCCTTGTAGGCACCGGCCACGAGCAGCAGATCGGGAATATAGACCTGTTCCACAAAGGCGCGGGCCTTCTGATACAGAGCCTTGAACTGGGCTATGGTGTCGGGACGCAGGGCGTTGTAGCAGGTGACGCCGCCCGCAATGAGGAACTGCGGATGCGGGTTCTTGGCACCGAACACGGCCGTGGCACGGGCGATTTCCACCTGAACGCGAAGCGCTTCCAGATAGTGGGCCGTGGCCACGAGGTTGGCTTCAGGGTCCAGATAGTAGGAAGGATGCCCGCCGAGGAAGTAGGCGTTGGTGAAGGGGCCGAGCTGACCGCTTTCTACAAGAGCCTTTACCTTGGCCTGAACGGCGCGCAGTTCATCCTCGCTGGTGGGACGCGGAGAGATGGAGGCGTTCAGCTTGGCGGCCTTGGCCGGGTCGGCCTTGAGGGCTGCGGCCACATCGACGAAGTCGAGGGCGTGCAGGTGATAGAAGTGCACCACATGGTCGTGCAGATTCTGCATTCCCAGCACCAGATTGCGTATAAGCGTGGCGTTCACGGGAATTTCAATCTGCATGGCGTCTTCGAGAGCGCGGGTGGACGCCAGAGAATGGGTATAGGTGCACACGCCGCAGGTACGGCCGGTGAAGAACTGTGCGTCGCGGGGATCGCGGCCCTTGAGTATGGTTTCCAGACCGCGGAAAAGGGTGGAGCAGCTTCTTGCGTCTTTGACCCTGCCGTTTTCGACTTCCACCTCAATGCGGAGATGGCCCTCGATACGGGTGAGCGGGTCCACCACGATGGGCCCGATATAGGAACTCTGGGGAGTGGTTTTTGCTTCGCTCATGGTGGCATTACTCGCTAGTTTTCATAGAAGGGGGTCATCTTGTCCCAGAAGTTCGGTTCGGAACAGCCGATGCAGGGATGTCCGGCAGCCACGGGCCAGTTCACGTCGTTGAACAGTGCCTTGGGGCAGTTGTTGTAGGTCACCGGGCCCTTGCAGCCGAGCTTGTAGAGGCACCAGCCCTTGCGGGCTTCCTCGGAATCGAAGGAGGGAGCGAATTCACCGGCTTCAAAGTGGGGCAGACGTTCGCACAGTTCGTGCACGGTGTGACCGTAGAAGGCCAACGGACGGTTCAGCTTGTCGAGATCCAGCTTCACGCCGGAAAGAACCGCGGCAATGGTGCCGATGAGGTTCAGGGGATTCGGCGGGCAGCCGGGAACGTTGATGGCCTTGATGCCGAGGTCGGCAAAGCAGTCGTTCACGCCCTTGCAGCCGGAAGGATTGGGGGCTGCGGAGGGAATACCGCCGAAACAGGCGCAGGTACCGTAGGAAATAACGGCCTTGGCGCCGGGAAGCACTTCCTTGTTGATGGCGTACATGGTCCGTCCGCCGATGGTGCCGTACAGGCCGTCCATGGCGGTAGGAATGGCGCCTTCCACGACGCACACGTATCCGTTGGGATTCTTCATGGCCTGATGAAGGGCATCTTCCGCAGCTTCACCGGCGGCGGCCATGATGGTTTCCTGATAGTCGAGGGAAATGGTATCAAGAATGAGCTCGTCAATGAACGGCTTGCTCGAGCGAAGAAGTGCTTCCGTGCAGCCGGTGCATTCCGCGTCGTGCAGATAGATGACGGCGGGACGCGCGGCGGACGTGAGGGCCTTTGCCATGGTGGGCGCGAATGCGGGGCCCATGCCCATGGCCACAGCCACAGTGGAACAGAATTTCAGAAAGTCGCGGCGCGATACGCCCCGTTTTTCAAGGCGTTCTTCCGCGCCTTCTTTCCCCAGACCAATGGAGATTTGCATAAGGCCCTCCTGGCGCTGATGACAGGACTTTTCCGCGAAGGCTTCCATGGCGGCGGGAAGGTCGCGGCTTTTGCCGATAAACGAACAAGTCATGCACTGATGCATGAGCTTCTTCTGATATTACTTTATATGCGACTCTAACATCAGAGAAGGGGCAGGTCAACCGACGAGAATCTTTTTCTCGAAGAAATGACAGAAAAATCACATGGTTCCATATGTTGCCGGACATATGGGGCAAGTGTGGGAGATGACAGCCTTTTTCTTCGAACGTGCAGAGTCCGGCCGTTTATGCGAGCATGTCCTTCAGTTCTTCGAGCATCCGTTCCGGGGTGATGCCAATGATGCAGGCGTTGCCTCTGGGGCAGGAACCCGAACCGTGCAGCGAACAGGGGCGGCAGGGCATGGAAAGCTGTATTACGCGATCTTTTTCCCCGGAGGGAAAGAAGCCCCATTCCCGGCAGGTGGGACCGAACATGGCAAGGGCGGGGGTATCCACGGCCGTAGCTATGTGCATGGGGCCGGAATCTCCGGTGACGAGCACGTCGGCAGCGGCGGTAAGGGCAAACAGTTCGCGCAGCGCCGTTTTGTTGACGAAGCTGCGGTAATCCTCTTCCTCGGGCAGACCTTCGCCCTGTCCCACCCAGAAATAGCCTATGCCGGCCTCACTGAGCAGAGATGCAAAGCGCAGCCACACGTCCATGGGCCAGGTTTTTGCCTCGTGCGTGGCAAAGGGATGCAGGGCCACGAGAGGTTCGCCTTCGGCATGCAGGGGGGCAAGCAGTTCTTCGGCACGTATCTTTTCATCCTGCGTAAGAAAGATGCGGGGTCTGAGCTCCGATGCGGAAGGCACATCGGCCTTGTCGTACAGACCGATGGCGTAGCGCTGCGGAACGTTGTAGCGACGCAGCTCTTCACCGAAGAAACGTCCCTTGCTCCATAAGAAGATGCGGCGGGCCAGCGACATCTTGCTGTAGCAGATGATGGCGTCGCGCCAGATTCTCGCCAGCATGGCGGAACGGATGTTGCGGTGCAGGTCGAGCAGGGGAGAGTCTCGATATTTTTCCATGAGGCCGCGGAAATTCATGGACTGCGTCTGGCCGTGCAGGTCGTTTTCGTCAAAGCCGATGACGTTGAGCACTGCGGGGTTGTGGTCGAAGACGGGTTCGAAGGCCTCTTTGGTGATGACGGTGAACATGGTTCCGTGCTTTTTGTGCCAGTCGAGAAGAACGCCCGTGGTGAGCACCACGTCGCCCATGGAACTGAAGCGCACGACTACCATGTGCTTGTTGCTGATTCGGGAAGAGTAGCGTGCCATACTGACCTGCCTGTGAAAATCGGCTTTCGCCGTCTGTGAAGAAAACCGGCGCGCGGGAGACTGACCGTGTGCGGAAAAGGCGAAGCTGTGCCTGAAAAAAGGTTGTGAAGAACGCTGTTTTTCTTTTTAATTGCCGGAAACCGGCACGTCAACAGTACGTCTGTTGCGGAAGATGCGGAAAGTATGTCTGTACGGGAAGCAGGACAGCAATGACGGACCGGCAAGGCTGGCTTTCGTGCGGGATATCCGTCAGAGATGAAATTAATGCCTCACAGCAAAAGATTCATACTGACGGGACGCGGGAAGAATGTACGCTCTGCACGAAAAGAAGTCGCTCCGGTGTTAAGAGAAAGCGCATGTCCGTGTACGACTTCGGCATGCAAAAGCCCGGAAGGAGATACCTTCCGGGCGTAGTGTCTGAGCATTCAGCAAAGCGTAATCCCGGGTGAGGGGCAGTTCGCATCCCTGAACACGGAAGCTTATTTCGTACCGAAGATACGGTCGCCGGCGTCGCCGAGACCGGGAATGATGTAGCCGTTTTCGTTGAGATGGTCGTCAAGGGCGGCGGCGTAGATTTCCACGTCGGGGTGCTTGTCGAGCACAGCCTTTACGCCTTCGGGCGCAGCTACGAGGTTGAGGGAGCAGATTTGCTTGCAGCCTTCCTTCTTGAGAACGTCGATGGCGGCAATGAGGGAGCCGCCGGTGGCCAGCATGGGATCGAGAATAATGGCCACGCGCTGGTCGATGCGCCGGGCCAGCTTCTTGTAATACTCCACAGGCTCCAGAGTTTCCTCATTGCGGTACATGCCGAGAACGCTGATTTTAGCACCGGGCACCATGTCGAGCACGCCGTCCATGAGGCCGAGTCCCGCGCGGAGTATGGGCACAATGGTAATCATTTTACCGGCAAGATAGTCCACTTCCACCTGTCCGGCCCAGCCTTTGACCACTTTCTTTTCCGTAGGAAGATTTTTCGTGGCTTCGTAGGTAAGCAGACGGGCCACTTCCTTGGCCAGCATGCGGAATTCGCTGGTGGAAGTGCTTTCCTTGCGGAGCAGGCCGAGTTTGTGGCGGATGAGAGGATGATCGACGATATGAAAAGCCATGGCGAGAATCCTTTGTTGAAGGGGCGCGAATGCGCAGGTGACAGGGTACACAGATTATGATGACGTTATAGCCATGGCTCCCCGTGCCCGTCAAGGCAGCCGGATTTCTTCCCGCCTCCGTAAGGTATCGTTGCAGCACAAGGCGTTCGGACTTGTGATTGTACTTTTGGGAAGAACAAGAAGCTCCGTGAAGAGTAGGAGTCCGGAAGATTCCGGCCATTTTTTCCCGCCTTCCGTGGAGTTTTTCTTTTGTGGAGATGGTTCGTGTCTGCCTTGTCGGGAATGCATGGACGGAAGAGCCGCGGAAGTGAGCTTGGTCCCTCCTTGCAGATGCAGCAGGGAGGAAAGAGAAAATGATGGATTCCTGGAGGGGAGAAGAATTTCTGTCTGTGCGTGAAAGAGCAGAGGGGGGAGCGTTTTTTTTCGGAACGGAGGAAGCGGCTTCGATTTGTCCCGTTGCCATGTTCGGGCATGCTCTGGCGGTAATGGAGAGTGAAGAAGTCGGGGCAATATCCGGCTTCCCGTATAGCGGTGTCGAAGAAAGCCGGGAGAGGCGTGTTGTTGCCTGCATGCCCGGAACGGAAAGCTCCGTGCATGAGAAAAGCCCGGGCGGCGGACCGTCCGGGCTTTTATGATCGTGCATGAGGCGGCCGGAAAATCCGGCGACCCGCTATTCAGCGAGTTCGAAGGGCTCTCCGCCCTCGCGCTTCATTTCAATGGCGATCTTCCAGAGAAGGGTGACCACGAGGGCGCCCACGGCGAAGATGCCGAGGCCGATGGAGACTTCCCAGAAAGTGGGAGTATAGACTTCATAGGTCTCATAGGGGGTGGGGGCGAAGCCGCCGATGAGCAGGCCGAGGCCCTTGTCGATCCAGGAGGCGATGACGAGCATGACGAGCGCCCAGGGCAGGATCTTCATGTTGTTGCGGAACTTGGGAATGGCCAGAAGGAAGATGCTCACAAAGGCGAACACCACGGCTACCCACATCCAGCCGTTCAGCCACACATCGAGACCTTCATGTCCGTTGAAGATGAAGGTGATGGGGTGCTGGTGACCGGGAATGCCGCTGTAGAAGGCGGTGAACAGTTCGAGTACGTAGAAGAACATGTTCAGGCCCATGGCGTAGGCGATGGTGATGGACAGGGACTTCACCACGGCCTTGCCGGGATCGAAGCCGGTGAGGCGCTTCAGAAGCAGCAGGGCAAGCAGGAGAATGGAAGGACCGGCGCAGAAGGCGGAAGCTAGGAAGCGTGCGGCCATGATGGCGGAGAGCCAGTAGTGACGACCGGGCAGACCGGCGTACAGGAAGGCCGTGACGGTGTGGATGGAGAAGGCCCAGAAGATGGAAATGACCACGAGCACCTTCACCCAGCGGGGCACGGCGACGTGACGGCTTTCATGTTCCAGCGAGGTCCAGCCGATGACGGCGTTGAGCAGCAGATAGCCGCACAGAACCGTGGCGTCCCAGAACATGACCGAGTTCGGCGTGGGATGCAGAATGATGTTCAGCACGCGCTGCGGCTGGCCCATGTCAACCACGATGAAGAGCATGCACATGATGACCGCGCCGATGGCGAGGAATTCTGCAAACACGATCACGCGGTGATAGGGATGATAGTGATGGAAGGTGGCGGGGAGCACCAGCATCACGGCCGCGGCGGCCACGCCCACCAGATAGGTGAACTGGGCGATGTAGAAGCCCCACGAGGTGTTGCGGGTAAGACCGGTCATCTGAAGGCCGTAGATGAGCTGGAACACATAGACGATGAAGGCATAGCCTATGATGGCCAGCAGGAAGATCAGCCACAGATAGTACTTGGGAGAACCCTTGAGAACTTTTTCAACCATGGTTCCCTCCTAGATGATGTAGTAAACGCCGGGATCGGTGCCCAGATCGGGCTTGCGGCGCATGCTGAAGTTCTTGGCGAGGACACGACGTACGATGGAGTTCGGGTCGTTGAGGTCGCCGAACATGATGGCGCCGTTGGAAGCCTCGACACAGGCGGGCATGAGTCCCTTTTCCAGCCGTTCGGCGCAGAAGGTGCACTTTTCTACCACGCCGCGCATGCGGGTGGGGTAGGCGGGATTCAGGTCCTTGATGAAGGGACGCGGATCCTGGAAGTTGAAGCTTCTGGAACCGTAGGGGCAGGCGGCCATGCAGAAGCGGCAGCCCACGCAG
>CALUPL010000107.1 GCA_944322635.1 uncultured Mailhella sp. | reverse complement strand
CTGTCCGCCTACCAAGGTGGGTATGGGCGTACCCGTGGGTCCGCAAATCATCTGAGGAGTGTACCATGAAAGAAGGCATCCATCCCAAAGTTTACAAGGCCAAGCTTGTCTGCGCCTGCGGCAATGTAGTGGAAGTTCTCTCCACCAAGGGCGAAACCGTGCATGTGGAAATCTGCTCCGCCTGCCATCCTTTCTTCACCGGCAAGCAGCGCTTCGTCGATACCGCCGGCCGCATTGACCGCTTCCGCAAGAAGTACGCCAAATTCGCGAAGTAACGCTGGTTCCGGCGTCGTATCGAGCCGGGAACGAGCGGAACCTCCCCAGGCTTTCCTGGGGAGGTTTTTGAGTTTGGAGCTTCGCTGACGTCTGCGGTGTTCCGCTCGTAATTGGACTTCCTCACGGAAGTTTTTGGGGCACTTTGAAGTGCTTTCCATCGTATGAAAGACGCTTTTCAGGCCCGTGACCGAAGCGTCGTCTGCGACAGGCTTCACCGGGAGCTTCGGAGATGTCCGTTTCCGAGGCATGACACCGGCGTCTGTCCGTCAAGGGAGCGGAAGGCGCTGAAAGCACGCTTCTTCCGTTCGGAATATTTTCAGGATCTGGCATGAAAGCTGTTCGTTCTCTTCTGCGCCTCATGATTTTAGCCTCCGAAAGCTGTGCGCTGCCGCTCGTGGGCGGTCAGGCCGTCATGGAGGGCGTGCTCATGCGCAACGGTGCCTCCTATGCGCTGGCCGTACGCCGTCCGTCGGGTTCCATTTCCGTGGAGAGCCGGCAGTGGCGCACCATGGGGCCGCAGGGGATTCGTTCCGTGCGCTTTCTGCGCGGTTTTCCCATTCTGGTGGAAACGCTTTCCAACGGGGTGAGAGCGCTCAACCGTTCGGCCGATCTTTCCATGGGAGACGACGATTCCTCGCCCATGTCCCGCTGGCAGGTGGCGCTTACGCTTCTCATGGCGCTTGCCGCCGCCGTCGTTCTTTTTGTGGCTGCGCCGCATTTTCTGGCACTGGGCATGGAATGGCTCGGACTGTCCGGCGACATGAAGGGCATTTCCTTCCATCTCTGGGACGGTCTTTTCAAGTTTCTCATGTTTATCGGCTATATTGCCGCCATATCCTTCATGCCCGACATACGGCGCGTGTTCCAGTACCACGGCGCGGAACACAAGACCATTCATGCCTTTGAAAAAGGCGGCACGGTCAGCGTGGAAACGGCTCGCTCGTGCAGCCGGCTGCATCCGCGCTGCGGTACGACCTTTCTGCTGTTCGTGCTTTCCGTGGCCATTGTTCTTCATGCCGTTCTGGTTCCTCTGCTGCTCATGGTGTGGGAACCTTCTTCGGCCGTCGTACGCCACGCGGGCATCGTATGTTTCAAGATACTTCTGATTGCGCCGGTCAGTGCCCTGGCCTACGAAATCATTCGCTATGCGGCTACGCTGAAAAAAGGATTCTGGGGTTCTCTTCTGCGGGCCCCGGGGCTTTTTCTTCAGCTTCTTACCACGCGCGAACCCGACGACGGGCAGCTTGAAGTCGCCGTGACGGCGCTGCGCGAGGCTCTGGGACCCGACAGTCCCTACGCCGGCCGCTTTGAATCCCCCGACCCTATCGTGATGGAGTAACTATGTTTGCTAAACTGGAAAGTCTGGAAAAACGCTACGAGGAGCTGGAACAGAACATGGCGGATCCCGCCGTCCTGTCCGATCCCGAACAGTACCGCAAGATAGCCAAGGCCCGCGCCGACGTGGAACCCGTGGTGCTTGCCTACCGTGAATACCGTGAGCTCCAGAAACAGCTTGAGGAAAACAAGGAACTTTTGAGCGACGAGGATCACGACATCCGCGAGATGGCGCAGGAAGAGATTCGTCGCATTGAAAAGGAACTGCCCGAGCGCGAACACAAGCTGCGTCTCATGCTGCTTCCGCCCGATCCGCTGGATGAAAAGAATACCGTGCTCGAAGTGCGCGCCGGTACCGGCGGCGAGGAAGCCGCTCTTTTTGCGGCCGACCTTTTCCACATGTACTGCCGCTATGCCGAACTGCAGCACTGGAAGGTTGAAATCATTTCCGAAATGCCCACGGACTCGGGCGGATACAAGGAAGTCATCGCTCTTGTCTCCGGCAAGAGAGTGTACAGCCGCCTGCGTTATGAATCCGGCACCCACCGCGTACAGCGCGTGCCTGCCACGGAATCGCAGGGCCGCATTCATACTTCCGCCGCCACCGTGGCCGTCATGCCCGAAGCCGAGGAAGTGGACGTGAACCTTCGTCCTGAAGATCTGCGCATCGACGTGTACCGCGCTTCCGGCGCGGGCGGTCAGCACGTCAACAAGACCGAGTCCGCCGTTCGCATTACGCACATTCCCACGGGCATCGTGGTCACCTGCGAGGATGAACGTTCCCAGCACAAGAACAAGGCCCGCGCCATGAAGGTGCTGGCTTCGCGCATTCTTCAGGCGGAACAGGAAAAGCAGCATGCCTCCGAAGCTGCGGAACGTCGTTCTCAGGTGGGCTCCGGCGACCGTTCCGAGCGCATCCGTACCTACAACTTCCCGCAGGGGCGCGTGACCGATCACCGCATCAATCTCACCATGTACTCGCTGGATCGCTTCATGGAAGGCGAAATAGAAGACATGATAGAGGCGCTTGCCGCACAGGCGCAGGCCGACGCTCTGAAAGCGGAAGTGGACGCCAAGGGAGAATAACGAAATGAGCCAGGATTACACCGAAGGCGCTGCCGGTACCGAGTCCGGCGTCACTCTGGAAGATGAGCTGAAGGAACCGGACATGTACCGCGTTCTTCTCCACAACGACGACTACACCACCATGGATTTCGTCGTCAAAATTCTGGAAGAGGTGTTCCACAAGACTCAGGAAGAGTCCGTGGCCATCATGATGTCCGTGCATCAGAAGGGCATGGGAGTGTGCGGGGTGTATCCTAAGGAAATTGCCGAGTTTCGCGTCGCGCAGGTGACGGATCGGGCCCAGCAGGCCGGTTTCCCGTTGCGCTGCACCATGGAAAAGGAATAGAAAAAAGGCGGTCGTACCTTCGTGCGGCCGCCTTTTTTGTTCGGGCGCGGATCGGTGTTGACTTTGTCCGTTTCGGAAGGGGCCCTTTCGGATGCGCGCCGGAATGGTATTCCTGCGCCGGAAAGGTGTATCCCGGGCCTGGCTTTCGTAAGAAAACGTCGGGAAGGAGCCGTGCCGCAAAGCCTTTCTTCACGTTTGCGGAAGTCCCGTTTCAGCCGCTTGCAATCTCTGTTCTGCACAGGTACAATTACGGAATGTTTCCAGAAAGAAGAGGTATCCGCCGATGATGGCACGTTCTCTGATGCAGGCGCTGGCGCTCGCCGTCATGGAAATGCGTTCCCGCCGCCACGAATGTCTTACCGTGGAACATCTGCTGCTGGCCATGACGCGCGAACAGCTCGGTCGCGTCATATTGAAAGGGTGCGGCGCAGACATTCCCGCGCTCCGTCATCAGCTTGAGGAATATCTTTCCCGCTATCTGCCCGCCGTCGGGCCGGAACAGCCCGCGCCGGAGAGCGAGGTGCTCCAGACGGAAACGCTGGAGCGCGTGCTTGAACGCGCCGTTTCCCATGTGCAGTCGTCCGGGCGAAGGGATACGGACGTCGGCGACGTTCTGGCCGCCATGTTCGAGGAACCGGACTGCTGGGCCGCGTTTTATCTGCGCAAGCAGGGCATAGATCGTCTGCGTGTGCTGGAGTTCATTTCCCACGAGCTGCCGGAAATTCTTCGTCAGGCTTCGCAGAGGCGCAGCGCGCCGGCGGAAGACAAGCCGGAAGAGGCTTCGCAGGCTTCTGCTTTGGAACGCTATGCCGTGGATCTGGTTGAAAAGGCAAAACAGGGCAGAATTGATCCGCTTGTGGGGCGGGACAGTGAAGTTGCCAGGCTGTTTGAAGTCCTTTCCAGACGGCGCAAGAACAACCCGCTTCTTGTAGGCGAACCGGGCACGGGCAAAACGGCCATTGCCGAAGGGCTGGCCTACCGTATTGCTCAGGGCAAGGTTCCTCGTGCTTTCCGCTCCATTGCCGTGTATGCTCTTGATCTCGGTTCTCTTCTGGCAGGTTCCAAGTATCGCGGCGACTTTGAAGCGCGTATCAAGGACGTGGTGAACGAACTCAGGCAGAAGCCCGGCTCCATTCTTTTCATCGACGAAATTCATACCATTGTGGGCGCGGGAGCCACGAGCGGCGGCTCCATGGATGCCTCCAATCTGCTCAAGCCGGTTCTGGCCGCAGGTGAGCTGCGCTGTATCGGTTCTACCACCCACGAGGAGTATCGTAATCATTTTGAAAAGGATCGCGCATTAAGCCGTCGTTTTCAGTGCATTGACGTGCGGGAGCCTTCGGAAGAAGACTGTCTTGCCATACTTCGGGGGCTTCAGGAGCGGTATGAGAAGTTTCATGGAGTGCGTTATTCCAAGGGCGCCATACAGGCTGCTGTGGAGCTTTCCGCCCGTCATGTGCAGGACAGGCTGCTTCCGGACAAGGCCATAGACGTTATGGACGAGGCCGGAGCGGCTGCCAGTCTGAAACCGGGGTTCCGGCGCGGAGCCGTGGTTTCCGTGCAGGATATCGAACGGGTTGTGGCCCGCATGGCGGGCATTCCGGCCCGCAGTGTGAGCCGCGGTGAAAAGGAGAGACTGCACACACTGGGCGACGATCTCAAGGCCCGTGTGTTCGGGCAGGATCATGCCGTTGATACCATCGTGCGCGCCATACTGCGTTCCCGTGCGGGACTGAGCAGGGAAAATCGTCCTACGGCCTCTTTTCTTTTTCACGGTCCCACGGGGGTGGGCAAGACCGAGCTTGCCAAAGCTCTGGCCGAACTTCTGGACGTGGCCTTCGTTCGTTTCGACATGAGCGAATATATGGAAAAGCATGCCGTGGCGCGCCTCATAGGTTCCCCTCCAGGCTATGTGGGCTTCGAGCAGGGAGGCCTGCTTACCGAGGCCATACGCAAGACGCCTCATGCGGTATTGCTTCTTGATGAGGTGGAAAAGGCCCATCCCGACATTTACAACGTGCTTTTGCAGGTGATGGACTACGCCACGCTGACCGACAACACCGGACGCAAGGCGGATTTCCGCAACGTGGTGCTGATTATGACCACCAACGCCGGAGCCAGGGAAATGGAGCAGGCCCCGGTGGGCTTCTGCTCCACGAGCAGCGCTTCGGACCGCAGTGCCGGGGCTGTGGAGCAGACCTTCAGTCCCGAATTCCGCAACAGGCTCGACGCCATGATTCCCTTCAACAGTCTGAGCCGTGAACTCATGGGCCGCATCGTGGACAAGACCATGGCCGCGCTTGCTCCCGGTCTTGCTGCAAGGCGCGTGTCGCTTGCGCTGACGGATGCTGCGCGCAGCTGGCTTGCCGTGCACGGCTTTGATCCCCGCATGGGAGCAAGGCCGCTTCAGAGAGTAGTACGCAACGAGGTCGAGGACCAGCTTGCCGAACTTCTGCTGTTCGGAAATCTGGAGAAGGGCGGCAGCGTGGTGGTTGACGCAGCCTCACCGGAGAGTCCTCATCTGACGTTGACGGTGAGCGGACAGCGTTCGTGATGCCCTCGCCTCTGCCGTGGATGCCCGAAGGCGGGCCGCTGTGGTTTCCGCCCCTGTGGCAGGCCGTTGACGGCGGTTTGCTCATGGCCGGAGGAGATCTTTCGCCGGAAAGGCTGCTTTACGCCTATTCCCGGGGAATTTTTCCATGGTATGAGGAAGGTTCGCCCATTCTCTGGTGGTCGCCGGATCCGCGCTGCGTGCTTTTTCCTGAAAAGCTCCATGTGGGAGGCAGTCTGCGCCGCGTTCTGAACAGCGGCCGGTTCGGTTTCACCATGGATGGGTGTTTCGGCACGGTCATTCGCGCGTGTGCTTCCATGCCCCGTCCGGGACAGGAAGGCACATGGATAGTGCCGGACATGGTGGAAGCCTATGAGCGCCTGCACGAACTCGGGCACGCCCATTCCGTGGAGGTGTGGCGGGAAGGCCGGCTGGCGGGAGGCCTTTACGGAGTGCTCGTGGGACGGGCCTTTTTCGGCGAGTCCATGTTTCACCGTGAGCCGGATGCGTCAAAAGCTGCCGTGGTACGTCTGGTGACATGGCTGAAGGGGAAAGGCGTGGAAATGGTGGACTGCCAGCAGACTACGCCGCATATGCTCCGACTAGGAGCTGAGGAGATTTCAAGATCGGAATTCGTCGCCAGGCTGCGCGGACTTTGCGCGTGACGTGCCGGGCCGAGTCGAAGGCGTGAATTTTTCGTTGCGGAAACCGGCAGGTCTGATGCCGGGAAGGCGCTTGCAGAGCATGCGGCGACGCCGCTGCCCGCACGATGGATGTTTGAAAAGGATTTCGGGCCGGTGCCCGGTACGACAATTAAATTAAGAAACAGGCAGGAAGTCCCTGCCGGGGAGTAAAAGAATGAGCGACGTAGTGGAATTTGAACATACTCCGGATGGATTCACCGTAAGAACCGGTCATCCTCTGCTGGGAGACATTCATGCGGACTACAACAGCGTGGGACCTGATCAGAGGCTTGGAACGGCGCGTGTGTTTCTGGTGAGTGCAGCGCTCGATTGTTTCTGCGGTTCGCTGAATGCTGCACTTCTGGCCCGAGACGTGCGCTATCGTCGCATTGTCGGCACGGGCCGTGCCACAAAGGAAGAACGCGACGGCGTTTCCTATGTGACCCGCGTGGATATCGACGTGCGCGTGGAAGTGGACGACAAGGACGCCGATACGCTGGCGCATTGCCTGAAAATCGTGAAGGAATGCATGATTACCCGCTCCCTCATGAACGGCGTGGAGGTCGGCATTCACGCCGAACGAGCCTGAAAAAGGGCGTGATGAGCCGTAGAAGTCCCCTCAGCACTGAGTGCCGGGGACTTTTTTTATTGTTAAAGCCGCAGTGCATCTCCCTCTGCCTTTTTCGTATGGCAGATATCGACATCCCATTGTCATGACAATCATATTGCTCTAATATGCGCCTAACCGGAACGTTCCATTTCGGAGGGTTCCCCGATGACCCTGAGGAGGGTATATGAACAAGTTTTTCTTTTCCGCCGCTGCGGCCGCCATTCTGAGTTTCGGCATTGCCGGTCAGGCCCTTGCTCTGCCGGAACCGGACATGTCCCCGAAGTACACCTATGAGCTGAAAGACGTGATGAAGGTTGACGGCCGCCAGGGCGTCGCCTGTGACGGCAAGTACATCTACGTCAGCTGCAGCAAGGTTCTGTACAAGTACGACATGGACGGCAAGCTTGTGCTGAAAAACGATAAACCTTTTGAAACCGGCTATACGAAAGCCGTCAACCACCTCGGCGACATCGACGTTTACAACGGCGAAATCTACTGCGGAGTAGAAAACTTCATGGACGGTGTGGGAAAGGACATTCAGGTTTCCGTGTATGACGCCAATACCCTGAAGTTTAAGCGCGCCTTCCCCTTCAATGAAGCTTCCGGCCAGCTGGAGACTTCCGGCATTACCGTCGATCCCGTGAAGGGCACGGTCTGGATGTGCTCCTGGGTGGGCGAGGAATCCGGCCGTTATCTTTATGAGTATGATCTTGACGGCAACTACCTGCGCAAGGTGCATCTGCAGCCCGTGCCGCAGTGGGTGCAGGGCGTATTCTACTATGACGGCTCTCTGTTCCTGACCGCCGACGACGGTACCGCCGACGACAACGAACCCGATCATCTCTATCGTGTGGACATCTCTTCCGCCAGCTATGCCCCCGTCATTCTGGAGAAGACCTTCACCGAGACCATCAAGCAGGGTGAAATCGAAGGCCTTTGCGTTGATCCTTCCACCGGAGACCTTCTGGTGCATCAGAACCGCGGCGCGCGCATCGTGCTCGGCATGACCAAGGGAATGTATCCCGGTTACAAGTCCGAAGTACATGAAATTTACCGCTACAAGCTGACGCCCAACAAGTAAAATTTTTTCTTCCTTCAGCCCCCGCTGCTTTTGCAGCGGGGGCTTTTTGGTTAAGGCCTTTAGGCAGTTGAGGGAGCGGAAGCGACCGAAACAGAAAACCACCCGCTAAGCGGGTGGAACACAAAACGGTTATACCTAAAAAAACACCTTTTCGATAAGACGGAGTTGTTCAGGC
>CALUPL010000106.1 GCA_944322635.1 uncultured Mailhella sp. | reverse complement strand
TCAAGGATTGGCGCAGAATAGCCATGCGTTATGACCGTTGTGCCCACACGTTCTTTTCGGCTATTTGTCTCGCTGCCATTGTCATCTTTTATATTTAATGAGTCCTGAACCTAGCGTTCCGACCAGATGAGGCGTTTGTTTTTGACGTTCAGCCTTCCGAGCGGCAGGCCGTTCCAGCGCAGAAGAGCGGTGCGTGCTCCGGCGGGAACGGAGGCGGGAGCGGGAAGACTCTGCCCCTGCAAAAGGCCCGATATGACGCGCAGGCCTTCCGGTCCTTCCAGATCCACATGAGCTCCGGGCCCCTCGATGCGCACGCGCGGGGAAAGGCGCAGATCGCCGTTTTTTCCTGCCTTGCCCATGTACAGCCCCTGCCAGTGAAGCTCTTCGGGCAGCGTGGCCAGTGCGGCCACGGGCAGTGCGTGGAGGCTTCCGCCGAACATTCCTATTTCGGCGTGCACGAGGCGCGGATCGAGCCCCTGCTCACGGAGCTGGCGTTCGCCGACGACCTCGGCCTGCACCGGGTGTTCGGTGTAGGGTACGGGAGCATCTCTGCGGCCGCGCTTGCGCAGTCTTGCCACGAAAAAGCCCTGGGTGTCGCCCATTTTCGGAGTAAGGCACCACACTCCCTCGCAGCCCTGCGGGGGCTGAAGGTCGAAGCCCGGCACATCGCCGAGCGGTTCAAGCTCAAGCCCGAGTTCCTCGCGGGCAAAGATCACCTGCTTTTCGTTTTCCTCCACGTCCGTGGTGCAGGTGGAGTACACCACCACGCCGCCGGGACGGAGCAGTCTTTCCGCTTCACGCAGAAGGTCCTTCTGCAGGCGGATGAGCGGGGCCACCTTGTCGTCCTTCCAGATGTCCATGACCCGGGGATTCTTTTCCACCGTGCCCCATCCAGAACAGGGGGGGTCGAGCTGTATGTAGTCCCATGAGGCGTCGGGCAGGGGCAGCTTTTCTCCGCTCTGGCAGCAGGTCACCGTTTGGGTGAGCCCCATGACGTGCAGATTGCGTCTCAGATTGGCAAGACGTACGGGGGAAGGTTCGTTGCCGAGCACCATGCCGTGAGGCCCTACCAGCCAGGCAAGCTGGCTGGTTTTGCTGCCGGGACTTGAGCACATGTCGAGCACACGGGCTCCCTTCGGCGGGTCGAGCGCTATGGGCGGCAGCATGGATGCTCTGTCCTGAATGTAGATGAGACCGAAGAATCCGGCGAGACTGTTGCCGAGAGGGCCCGGCCCTTCCGTAAGACGTCGGGCAGGCGCGAAAAAGGGGTCGGGTTCAAAGCGGAATCCCTGGAGTCGAAGCATCTGCTCCGCAACGGGGATTTCTTCCGGGGCGCAGGCGAATCGGAAGGAGCGGCGTGCTGTGGTCATGTTCTCTGAAATGGCTGATGCTGGTGCGTTTGTTACAAAAAGGCCGGGGCCGCGCTGTTGCCGTTTGGGGCGAGAAAGTGTAAAGTCCCTTGCAAATCCTTCAAGGAGTATCGTATGTCCAGACGTTTTCTGCCCGCCATATGGGCATTTACCCTTCTGTTTCTGATGATGCAAGTGCCCGCCATGGCGGCCACCTATGTGGTGGCTCCCTTCACGGTGTCCGGGGCGCAGGGATATTCCTATCTCGGACAGGCCGTTCCGTCCATGCTCACGTCGCGTCTCTATCTTCAGGGCCAGTTTGAGCCTGTTGAACGTCAGGACGCAGCGCTGAAGGAAAAGGCTCCCGCTTCGAAGGATGCAGCATCCGCCCTGGGCCGCAAGTTCGGCGCAAACTACGTCGTGTGGGGAAGCGTTACCGTCATGGGCGATCAGGCCAGTCTCGACGTGAGCGCGCTCTCTCCCGACGGAAAGGTGTGGAAGGAAGCCGCCACCAGCCCCGTGAACGCTCTCATAGGCGGTCTGCAGAACGTGGCCGACAGCATCAACGTCGAGGTGTTCGGCCGCACCGACGTCACTCGTGCCGCCGCGTCTTCCGGGGCTCCCAGCAGCGCCTTCGTCATGAACGAGACCCGCGGCCGCGTGCAGAACGGCACGTACCTCAATCCTTCTCTGCGCTATCAGGGAACCGAGGATGAGCGTTCTCAGATCCGCAGTCAGATGCTCGGTTTTGAATGTCTCGGCATGGAAGTTGCGGACATCAACGGAGACGGCAAGAACGAAATTCTGCTTCTCAACGACAACACGCTGAATGCCTATGTCTGGAGAGACGGCAACAGACTTGTGGAAATAGGTTCGTACAGACTTCCTGCATCCATGAAGGCCGTGCTGGCCCGTCACTTTAAACAGGACGGGAAAAATTATGTCATTCTTACCGGTTATGATAAGAGTGACACGTCTGCATACTCTCAGGTGCTGCAGTTCTCGCAGGGCAAGTTCAGCATCGTGGCGCGCAATGTGCGCCGTTACCTCAATGTGGCCAAAATTCCTCCTCTCTATGCCCCTACGCTCATCATGCAGGACAGCGATCGCAGCAAGGTCGTGAGCGGTCCGGTGTATGAAGGCCGCATCAGAGGCGACGAGGTGGTCCGCGGCGGCAAGCTTGCCAATCTGCCTTCCCAGGCCACCGTATTCAACTTTTCCTGGATTCCCGCCGACAAGGGAAAGCGCGGTGACCATCTGGCGCTCATTGCCGAAAATGAAACCCTTCTCACCTTCGACTCCCGCGGCAACCGTCTTGCCGGTACCGAAGACACCTACAGCGGCAGCTCCGTTTATGTGGAAGGCGACCGAGGCATAGGTTCGCTTTCTTCCAGCGGCGAAAGTTCCGACGCGGTGCTTTACTATGTGCCCATGCGCATGCCCGTCGTGGATCTCGACCGCGACGGTCGTTACGAACTCATTACCAACAAGCCCGTTACGGCTGCGGGTAAGCTGTTCACCAACTATCGCACCTATCCTCAGGGTGAAATTCATGCACTGCTGTGGAACGGCATGGGCATGGAACTTCTGTGGAAGACCCGCCGCATCAAGGGAACGGTGTGTGACGTGGCCGTCGCCGATGTGAACAACAACGGCAAGCTCGACCTCGTGGTGAGCGTGAACTCCTATGCCGGTCTTGCCTCCGGCATCAAGACCCGCTCCGCCGTGTACCTGTACCCTCTGGATACAACCATGGTTCATGCTGCGCCCAACTATCAGGAATAACGATTTTTCGTTCAGGTCATTCGGGGGTATCATGTCAGACAAGAACGATTCGGCCACCATGCTGCCGGAAGTGACGTTTTCGACTTTCGTGCTGTCGCTTGCCTCTTCGGCGCTGGTTCACCTCGGCGAGGTGCCCAATCCCGAAACCGGAAATACGTCATGCAACGAGGCCCTTGCCCGTAATGCCATAGACGTGCTTACCATGCTCGACGACAAGACCCGTAACGGTCTCACGCCCGAGGAAAGCAAACTCATGCGCGATGTGCTTTATGAGCTGCGCATGAAGTTCGTGGCCCGTTCCTGACGTATCCCTCACCATCAGCGGGCCGGATTTCCGGCCCTTTTTTGGAGTGTTGCCATGCTTCGAGCCGGACTGGTCGGCGTAACGGGCTATACCGGGATGGAACTTTCCCGCATTCTTGCTTCTCATCCCTCCATCAGGCTGACCGCCGCCACCTCCCGACAGGATGCCGGACGGCGGCTGGATGCCGTGTATCCTTTTCTTCAGGGGCTTCCTGGTTCCGATGTCGTGCTCATGGAACCCGACGTGGATGCTCTTGCCGAGGCCTGCGACGTCGTTTTTCTGGCCGTTCCGCACGGAGTTGCCATGGAAATCGGCGCCTCGCTCTATGACGCCGGAGTGAAGGTCGTGGATTTGTCGGCGGATTTCCGTCTGCGCGATGCCGATGTCTATGAAGCCTGGTACAAGCCACATACGCGCAGGGACCATATTGCCCATGCCGTGTACGGCCTGCCTGAAATCTACGGAGAGCAGATCCGCAGCGCTCGTCTTGTGGCCAATCCCGGCTGCTATCCTACGGCGTCCATTCTCGGTCTGTATGCCGCGCTCAAGGGCGGCATCATCCGTACCGACGACATCATCATCGACGCCAAGTCCGGCACCACGGGCGCCGGTCGAAAGGCCGTAGTCAGTTCCCTGTTCTGCGAGGTGGCCGACTCCTTCCGCCCCTACAACATCGGCGGCAAGCATCGCCATACCCCGGAAATAGAGCAGGAGCTTTCCGTCGCTGCGGGAACGTCCGTCACCGTTTCGTTCAATCCTCATCTTCTGCCCATCAGCCGCGGCATTCTTGCCACCATATACACGAAGCTCACGAGCCCGCTTGCTCAGGCCGACGTGCAGGCCTTGTATGAGGATTTCTGGAAGGATTGCCCCTGGGTTCGTGTGATGCCCGCCGGAAAACTGCCGGAAACGCGCAACGTTCGCGGCACCATGTTCTGTGATGTCGCCGTTACGGTAGATGTGCGTACGGGCAGACTCATCATAACCTCGGCCATCGACAATCTTTGCCGCGGAGCTTCCGGACAGGCCGTAGCCAACGCCAATCTCATGTTCGGCCTTCCCGTGGAAGCCGGGCTGGGCTTTGCCCCTCTGGTCCCGTAGCAAGAGGAAAAACGTTTGATGAAAGGACGGCAACGAACATTGCCGTCCTTTCTTTTTGGTTAAAAGAAAACCCCCAGCTAGGCTGGGGGTTCCCGAAAACTTATAGTTATGCGTAGGTTATAAACACTCCTTTTGATTTGCTAAGAAAGAGGTGCGGTCTGGCAACTGCGCCCATAAGTAAATCAAAAGGAGGTCACAATGGGTGACACAAAGAAGTTAGCGCATACGCAATGGAACTGCAAATATCACATAGTCTTTGCAGCAAAATATCGCCGACAGGTTTTCTATGGTGAGAAGAAAAGAGTCATAGGAGAAATATTGCGGAAATTATGTGAATGGAAGGGGGTAAACATAGTAGAAGCGGAATGTTGTCCCGACCATATCCATATGTTGCTAGAGATACCGCCAAAGATAAGTGTATCGGCGTTTGTCGGATATTTGAAAGGCAAGAGCAGCCTGATGATATATGAGCAGTTCGGTGAGCGGAAGTTCAAATATCGTAATCGGGAGTTCTGGTGCCGCGGTTACTATGTCGATACGGCAGGCAAGAATAAGGCAAAGATAGCCGAGTACATCAGGCATCAACTGGCCGAGGATAAGCTCGGAGAACAGTTGAGTATCCCGTACACCGGAAGCCCGTTTACGGGCCGACGGTAACAGAAATGCAGATGTCAGATCGTACATGCGCCTGCCAGGGCGCGGCTGGTAAGAAAGCCTTACAGGCGCACAAGAGGAACCACCGGCTATGCCGGTGGGGCCCCCTTTTTAATGCTTTCGGGCAGAGGAGAGAGTTTGTCGCAACCAGGAAACCGGCATCGCCGGAAGAGCCATGAATTTTCGTCGAGCGAAGAACTGACGCCTGGGCTTTTTACCGGGAAGGTTTTTCCGGGGAGTATCGTACGGAGCGAAAAAGGGAAAAGTCGTTTTACTCGAAAGGTCCGGTACGTTTTATGAGGATGACGCCGTTTTGGCGGGCAGGCCCTTGGAGAAGTTTTCTATGAGATATTCCCAGAACAGTCGTTCCACCAGAGAGATTTCCGGGGTTCTGATGGCAACGATGGGAGCGCTGTGATCCAGCTCGTCGAGGGGAATGCTTCTGGCTATCATCATGCCTTTGCTTACGCGGTAGTCGTGCTGGAACATGGTTCCGGCCTGAATGAAAACGGCTTCATTCCGTATGACGAGGTCGAGTATGTCGTTTCTGTTGGCCAGTCGATATTCGCCCCCGAAGTACGGGGCATAGCGTGACGAAACGTGATCGGAGCTGTGGGAATAATAGGCAATGCGCAGCGTTTTCAGGTCGTCGGCGGTCAGCTCCGCCTTATGTGCCAGGGGATGCCCCGCGCCAATGAACATTTTTCGTTCATCGGTATAGAGGGGAACTATTTCGCACCCCATGCTTCGTGCCTGCTCACGGATCTTCAAGCCCATGCACACCAGTGTGACCGCAATGTTGGAACGTCCGCTTTTCAGGTCGGCAACGATATCCACGTTCGGCACGTTGCGTACAAAGACATTGATTTTCGGATGCAGTTTCTTGAAGGGCAACACGATGCCGCTTGTCAGATGAAACGACAGCAAGGGTTGCGCGCATACGGCCAGCGATCCTCCGGCTTCCACGCTTTTTCCCCTGGCCTGTATGCTCTGTGCAAGTTCCAGAATGGCCCGTGCGTCGCGGTAGGTGAGGCGTCCCAGCGGGGTAAGACTTACGCCGCTGTTGCCGCGTTTTAAAAGATGACTGCCCAGCTCGTTTTCCAGACTGCGCACGGCCGCTGATACTGCGGGCTGGGAAATGCCTAGTCGCTGCGCGGCCGTGCTGATGGCTCCGGCATCCGCGGCTGCCACAAAGTATTCCAGCTGCTCCAGTCGCATTCCGACCTCCCCCCTGACTTGTTGACGGCTGTGCTTGTCTTTCCCCGCGTTCATGCCGGAAAAGCAGGCGGTGCAACACCGCATTCCATAAACTAACCCTTATTTTCCCATTCAGGCAAGGTTCATTTTCTCCCATAATCCAAACTGATATCCAGCCATTGATAATTAATATTTTTCTTTTTGTCAGTTTTCTTTATTAATATTTAATTAATAAGAGAGCGCTGTTCTTAGATGTGTAACTACGGTCATAACGGCAGTTTAATTATTCATTTTATACTGCTGTTTTTTTACCTTTGTTCATGTGAATAAAATTTTTTTTCTATAAAATGACAGGGAGAAGTCATTTTATCATATTTTTTAATGGGATGGAGGTAGGATATGAGCTTTTCATTAACGAAAAATGGGCCGAAATTCTATATCAATCTTGCAATCATGATTCTTATTATGGTTGCTTTTCGGTTTATTACTCCTCCTGAAGGATTGACTACAGACGGACTTGCTGTTGTGGGTGTATTCTTCGGCGTCCTTTATGGATGGCTTTTTATAGATATGATCTGGCCGTCATTTATGGGACTTGTCGTTTTGGGTATGACCCTGCCTCAACCTATGGATGCGGTGCTCGGCGGAGCCTTCGGCAACAACACGTATCTGCTTTTGCTTTTCTTCTGCATGGTGGCCAGCATCATCAATGCGGCCGGTATTGCCGAATATGTGGCCCGTCGCATCATCTGCGTGCCCATCGTAGTCGGAAGGCCGTGGGTGCTTGTGTTCATGCTCTGTATTGCCATGTGTGCTCTGGCCACCATGCTGACCATGACCGCCGCCGTTCTCGTCGCATTCCCGCTTATTAAGGAAGTGTGCCGTCAGTACGGTTACAAGCCCGGCGACACTTTCCCCATGATTCTGCTTCTGGCCATGCTGTACGTGGCGGACATCGCGTACATGATGCTTCCCTTCAAGAGCCTTCCTGCCATCGTGTTCGGCATCTACAGTCAGATGAGCGGAGGTCAGGAAATCAATCTTGCCGCCTATGTCGGCGTGACCGGTCTGCTCCTGCTCGTCTCCATTTTCTTCGTCATCTTCATCTGCAAGTATGTGCTCAAGGCCGATGTGTCTCCCATTCTGGAAACGCGTGACTGCATGCACTTCGATGAACAGCTTTCTCCTTATCAGAAGACCATTCTGTGGTCGTTCCTCGGCCTTATCGTTCTTCTGCTTCTGCCCAATATTCTGCCCAAGACCTGGGCTCTTTCCAAGTTCCTCAGAGCCATGGGCAACAACGGCATTCTTCTGGCCTACATCGGCATCTATCTCATGCTGAACTTCAAGGAAGGCATCAGTCTGAGAGAAATCATGCATAAGTCCGTGGCCTGGCCCGCTCTTTTCCTTGTGGCCGCCGTGCTCAGAATTACGGGCGCCTTTGAAGCCACGGGCGTGACCAAGTTCATCGCCGACGTCTGCGAGCCCATGCTGGCCGGATTCAGCGGCAACCTGCTGGTGTTCATCGTCGTGTGCACCACCACTCTCGTCACGCAGCTCACCAACAACAATGCCTGTGCGGCCACCTTTGCTCCCATTGCCTATACGCTGGCCGTGGCCAACGGTACCGTCGATCCTCAGGCCCTGCTCTCCTGCGTTATTCTCTCCTGCACTCTCGGCATTGCCACTCCCGCCGCGGCCACTACGTCCGCCATCCTGTACGGCGATACGGAATGGGTCCATCAGGGAACCGTCATCAAGTATGCCAGTTACTTCTGGATATTCAACATCCTGCTTCTTTCCTTCATCGGATATCCGCTCATGACCATAGCCTTCTAAAAGGCTCTCCCCTGAAAAGGCGTTCCGGCTTTGCCGGGACGCCTTTTGCGGGCGGCAGATACGCAATGTGTCTGCCGCCCGCATTTTTGTCGTCGAAGGCCTACAGTTTTTCTCCGTACGTTTTGAGGTGCGAACGACTTCGGAATTTACGGATCCGGGCATGCTGCGAACTTCGGCGGAAAACTTGTCGTCGTTATGCCGCATCATGAGGACTCCTTTCTGGAATCTCCGAAAAGTCTGCGGCCATAGGTTTATAAGCGGGGGATAATCTTCCAAGGGGAATGGGCGATTCCTGAAAGTTTTCGGGGAATGCTTCAGATCGCGCACGAAAAAAACATGCCTGTGGGCGAAGAGTCGGAAGGCGGGCAGAAGTATGCACGCTGTTTTCTGCATGGCCGTAAGCAGGGCTTGCCGGTTGGCGGCAAGACTGTTCTGCCGTCGATGTTCAGTTCATACTTCGGTGAAATGGCATGGCATCCGCGGCAGGGTTCGGGCACGTTGGAGGACACTGCTGTTGCACAGGCAAAGAAGTTCGGCAGGGCGGCTGAGCAAAATATGGTTGCCGTCGGCATCAGGAGGTCGCTGAGAAAGGTTCGGACAGAGGCGTGGCGACTTTCTTTAAAAAACAGGAGGTGTTTTGGGAAAAACGGATTTTTCGTAAGGGGAGACTGCGTACGAGGGCGTGTTGCCGGAAGGGCGAAGGTGAAGGATACGAAGACGCCCCACGGAAACAGCGACGAGCTTTGACGGCCGATGTTTATCCGTCTTGCAGGGCTCAAGACGTGGTGTTAAGCCCTGCCTGTGATTGTTTCATGGGGAAAGGGGGAGCGGCGCCGCCCGGCTTTTAGAGATTGCAGGAAAAACTTTCGATGAGATAATCCCAGAACATCTGTTCGATGGAAGAAAGCGCAGGCGCATGCAGGGCAAATATGTCGGCTCTGCTGTCCACTTCGGTCAACGGAATGCGTTTTTCCACGATGAGCTTTTCCATGACGCGGTAATCATGGCGGAACAGATGACAAGGCTGAATGAACGCGGCCTCGTTTCTGATGACGAGATCAAGGATGTCTTCCTTGTTGGCAAGACGGTAGGTTGTGCCGAAGAAAGGCACATAGGCGCGTGAAATCTGATCCCGCACATCGGAATAGTAGGCCAGGTTCAGGCTTTTGAGATCTTCGCGCGTGAGCTCCGCCTTGGCGGCCAGAGGATGCCTGGATCCGAGGAACAGACGCCGTTCATCGGTAAAAATGTGCTGTTCGTGCCAGTTCATGGCCCGTATCTGTTCAATGAGACGGGAGCTGCCGGAAAGGGAAGTGATGGCGATATCGGCGCTGGTGGTCGTCAGTTTGCCTATGATGTCGTAACTCTGGGCGTTGTGCACGAAGATGGTGATTTTGGGATAGAGCTTCTGGAACGGAACGATGATGTTGGGCGTGATGTAGCAGCTGATGATGGGGGTGCAGGCCAGGTGTATTTCCCCCTCAGGTTCCTGCTCGTGAAACAGTGTGTACCATCCGTTGATGATGTTCAGTATTCCTACGGCATCATCGTGAATTTTTTCTCCTTCGGAGGTAAGAAAAATTCCCCTGTTGGTTCGCTTGAACAGCGCAACACCCAGTTCCGTTTCCAGGCTTTTGACGGATGCAGACAGCGCGGGTTGAGAGATATGCAGTGTTTCTGCTGCCTTGCTGATGGAATGAAGCCTCGTGATTTCAATGAGATGACTCAGTTGTTCAAGACGCATGACAATCTCCTTCCGCGGCTTCCTGTCTTTACTGTACAACGGGGAACAGCATCTTGCGATAGGTCATATATGGAAAACGGGGCGGAAGAAACTGATTGTCTTCCGCCCCGAACGGTGCGAGATGTGTGGATTACAGCGTGAGGCCGGCGTCGAAGCCGGTGTGCACGGCGTGCACGATGCTGGAAGCCTTCACGCAGTCGCCCACGCTGATGACGTCGAAGGCCACGTCCTTGAACTGATCGCGTTCCTTGGCCAGAGGCTTGGTGCCTACGGAGATGATGACGGTATCGGCTTCAATGAACTGTCTGCCGTCTTCATTTTCCACCCACACGCCCTTGTCGGTGATTTCCTGGCAGGTGGTTTTGACCATGGTTTTGACGTGATTCTTTTCCAGATGAATCATGTAGGCGGTGCGCTCGGTGAGTTCCGTCTTGGAAGCAAGGTGTTCGGCCATTTCCACGATGGTGCATTCATGGCCGAGTCCGTTCAGATGGATGCCGAGTTCCACGCCGATGGCGCCGCCGCCGATGATGACGACCTTCTTGCCGACCTTGTCTTCATGACCGAATACGTCGAAGGACATGGTAGCTTTTTCCACTCCGGGAATGGGAGGTACTATCTGCTCCGCTCCTACGGCTACGATAACGGCGTCGAAGTCGTTTTCTTCAACGATTTCGCGGGTAGCTTCAGTATTGTACACCACGGTGATGGCCGGACGCTTCTTTACCTGGCGTTCCAGATATTCGTGGAACAGCTTCATTTCCTTCTTGAACCACATGGGATCGGAGAGAAGGGCCTGTCCGCCGAGACGATCGGTCTTTTCGTAGAGCACCACGGAGTGACCGCGATCGGCACAGCTTATGGCGGCGTTCATGCCGGCTACGCCGCCGCCGATGACGGCAACCTTCTTGGCGCGGTCGGACGGAGGAATGCGCATTTTCTGGGCGCTCTGGAACTGCAGGGGGTTGACCATGCAGGTACGGTCGTAGCTCGGATAGGTAAGCAGGTGCAGGTCCTTGGAAATGGCCACGCGGCGGCCGTGGTCGAGGCAGTAGTCGCAACGCAGGCAGGGCCTGATGTCGTCTTCGCGTCCTTCCTTGGCCTTTTTGATGATTTCGGGGTCGGCCATGGCGGAACGGCCCATGAGTACGTAGTCGGCCTGGCCCTTGGCGAGAACTTCTTCTGCAATTTCAGGGCTGTAGATGCCGCCCACCACGCCGACGGGAATGGATACGCCGGACTTTTTCACGATTTCGCTGGCCCAGGCGTTGTGCGCCACGGGGTCGAAGCCGGTGGGATGCATCTTGGGACGGGTGAGGGCGTCGATGCGGTGGCCGCAGGTGATGTGCACCATGTCCACATAGTCCTGGAAGATCTTGACCTGTTCGGCGGTTTCTTCCGGCATGATGCCGCCTTCCACGCCGTCGGTGCCGTTGAGGCGCAGTTCGATGAGCAGGCTGTCGCCCACCACGCGGCGGATTTCTTTAAGAATCATGACGGGGAAACGGCAGCGGTTTTCAATGGAGCCGCCGAATTCGTCGGTACGGTGGTTGGTGAGAGGGGAGAGGAAGTAGTTGATGAGCCAGCCGTGGGCGAAGTGCAGCATGAGGCCGTCGAAGTTGGCAATCTGCGCCCAGTGGGCATATTCGCCGAAGAGTGCGGCAATCTCTTCCATTTCCGCCACAGTGGCGGCTTTGGCGCCGAGGTGAGGCTCGTCGTCAGCGGCAATTTTTTTGAATCCCGCACGCATGTAGGGGCCGCCGTGAATGAACTCAGCGAAGCTTCTGCCGTTGTAGGCATGCACGGCACGCTGGAAACGCTGGAAGTTCATCTGGTTGCAGGTCTTGGGGTTCAGGTTGAAGCAGTGCTCGTGGCTGCCGTCGATGGGTACTTCCATGGGCAGAGCCACGGAGGAGAATCCGCCGCGGATGAAGCGCATCCAGAAGTCGATGCCGAACGTGTTGATGCGGCCGTCACTGTCTTCACCGCCGCCGGTGGCGCCGGTTCCGATGGGAGCAACACGCACCCTGTTGTTGAACATGACCTTGTTCTTACCCACGTACATGGGTTCAAAGAGATGAGGATATTTTTCCTTGTATATCGGTTTCATGCCGAACTCCTTGGTTCTGTGGGGCATCCGATTCATGCGGATGCCCCGTGCGTCTGTTGTAAGGGAATCAGGTATTTACAGGGTGAGGCCGGCATCGAAGCCGGTGTGCACGGCATGCACTATGCTGGAAGCTTCCACACAGTCGCCCACGCTGATGACGTCGAAGGCCACGTCCTTGAACTTTTCGCGTTCCTTGGCCAGAGGCTTGGTACCTACGGCGATGATGACGGTATCGGCCTCGATGAACTTTCTGCCTTCGGCATTTTCCACCCACACGCCCTTGTCGGTGATTTCCTGGCAGGTGGTGTTCACCATGCTGGCCACATGGTTCTTTTCCAGATTGATGAGGTAGGCGGTGCGTTCGGTAAGCTGGGCCTTGGAGGCGAGGTATTCGGCCATTTCCACGATGGTGCATTCATGGCCGAGTCCGCTCAGATGAATGCCGAGTTCCACGCCGATGGCGCCGCCGCCTATGATGACGACCTTCTTGCCGACCTTGTCTTCATGACCGAACACGTCGAAGGACATGGTGGCCTTCTCCACGCCGGGAATGCGGGGGACGACCTGTTCTGCGCCCACGGCCACGATGACGGCATCGAAGTCGTTTTCTTCGATGATTTCGCGGGTGGCCTCGGTGTTGTACACCACGGTGATGGCCGGACGTTTTTTAATCTGGCGTTCCAGATATTCGTGGAACAGCTTCATTTCCTTCTTGAACCACATGGGATCGGAGAGAAGGGCCTGACCGCCGAGTCGGTCGGTCTTTTCATAGAGGACCACGGTGTGGCCTCTCAGAGCGCAGCTCAGTGCCGCTTCCATGCCGGCCACGCCGCCGCCGACGACGGCGACCTTCTTCTGACGGTCCGCCGGGGGGATGCGCAGCTTCTGAGCGCTCTGGAACTGCATGGGGTTGGTCATGCACTGACGGTCGTAGCTCGGGTAGGTGAGCAGGTGCAGATCCTTGGAAATGGCGACGCGGCGGCCGTGATCCATGCAGTAGTTGCAGCGCAGGCAGGGACGAATATCGTCTTCGCGTCCTTCCTTGGCCTTTTTGACGAGCTCGGGGTCGGCCATGGCTGAGCGGGCCATGAGCACGTAGTCGGCCTGACCTTTGGCCAGCACTTCTTCAGCCACGGCGGGATCGTACACGCCGCCCACAAGACCGATGGGAATGGTCACGCCGGACTTTTTCACGATTTCGCTGGCCCAGGCGTTGTGAGCCATGGGGTCGAAGCCGGTAGGATGCATCTTGGGACGGGTGAAGGCGTCGATGCGGTGGCCGCAGGTGATGTGCACCATGTCCACGTAGTCCTGGAAGATCTTGACCTGCTCGGCGCATTCTTCGGGGGTGATGCCGCCTTCCACGCCGTCGGTGCCGTTGAGGCGCAGTTCGATGAGCAGGCTGTCGCCCACCACGCGGCGGATTTCCTTGATGACCATGAGCGGGAACCGGCAGCGGTTTTCAATGGAGCCGCCGTACTCGTCGGTGCGGTGGTTGGTGAGGGGAGAGAGGAAGTAGTTGAACAGCCAGCCGTGGCCGTAGTGCAGCAGCAGACCGTCGAAATTGGCTATCTGCGCCCAGTGGGCGTATTCGCCGAACAGGGCCGCCACTTCTTCCATGTCCGCCACGGTGGCGGCAACGGAGCCGAGATGGGGTTCATCGTCGGCGGAAATCTTCTTGAAGCCCGCGCGCATGTAGGGGCCGCCGTGCAGAAATTCCGCAAAGGTCTTGCCGTTGAAGGCGTGCACGGCGCGCTGCAGACGCTGGAAGTTCATCTGATTGCAGGTTTTGGGATTCAGGTTGAACATGTGCTCGTGGCTGCCGTCGATGGGTACTTCCATGGGCAGGGTAACGCGGGAAAAGCCGCCCTGAATATAGCGCATCCAGTAGTCGATGCCGAAGGTGTTGATGCGTCCGTCGCTGTCTTCACCGCCGCCGGTGGCACCGGAGCCGATGGGCGCAACGTTGAAGCGGTTGTTGAAGCGCACTTTGTTTTTGCCGACATAGAGCGGTTCAAACAGATGGGGATATTTTTCTTTGTAGATGGGCTTCATACGCTCTCCTTGGGCGATACAGGATTGTGACTTTCAGCGGCGCCGGAAGCGGAAAGGGCCGCGTAGCGAAGGGGATAAACTTCTGAACATCTATTTCAGAAAATAGGAGAGGCGTGAAAAAAAGAAAAATATTAATTTTCAATGGCTGGTTATCAGTGAGGATTATGCTGAGACGCGGCAAAAGAGAGGACCGGAGCGTTTTTTTTTATAGAGCGGGCGGAGATTGTTCAGCTTTTGGCGGAACCGTCTGTTCATGTTCCGCTTTGAGGGAAAAAGAGATGTGTTCTTTCCGACTCGCTGCAGAAAATGCTTTGGGAGAGACGCGGAAGAAAGGGAAAAGTGGGCAAAAGCCGTAAAAAAAGCAGGCCGCCCGAAGGCGACCTGCTTTGAGGAAGGGAATGTTTTTCGAAACATGCGGCCGTTGCACCGGACAGGGCCGGACGGCCTCAGAACGTCATATCTTGTTGGAGCTGCCGAGAACGTTGCGGATCTTGCGCTGCACCATGTTCTTCACGGCCTCGCGGGCAGGCTTGAGATAGGCGCGCGGATCGAAGGCTTCGGGATGCTCGGCCATGTACTTGCGGATGTTGGCCGTCATGGCAAGGCGGATATCGGAGTCGATGTTGATTTTGCACACGCCGGACTTGGCGGCCTTGCGCAGCATGTCTTCGGGTACGCCCTTGGCATTGCCGAGCTTGCCGCCGTACTCATTGGCCATGTCCACGAATTCCTGCGGAACGCTGGAAGCGCCGTGCAGCACCAGCGGATAGCCGGGCATCATGGAAGAAATCTTGTCGAGACGGTCGAAGTCGAGCTTGGCCTCTCCCTTGAACTTGTATGCGCCGTGGCTGGTGCCGATGGCAATGGCGAGAGAGTCGCAGCCGGAGCGCTGGGCAAATTCCACGGCCTGGTCGGGATCGGTATAAATGCTCTTCTCGGCAGAGACGTGCTCTTCCACGCCGGCGAGCTGACCGAGTTCGGCTTCCACCCACACGCCGCGGTCATGGGCGTATTCCACCACCTTTTTCGTAACGGCAATGTTTTCCTCGAAAGGCAGATGGGAACCGTCGATCATGACGGAGCTGAAGCCTCCGTCGATGCAGGCCTTGCACAGCTCGAAGTCGGGGCCGTGATCGAGATGCACCACTACCGGAAGATCGGATTCTATGAGGGCGGCTTCCACCAGTTTCATGATGTAAACCTGGCCGGCATACTTGCGGGCGCCGGCGGAAACCTGAAGTATCAGCGGCGAACGTTCTTCCGCGCCGGCCTGCATGATGCCCTGAATGATTTCCATGTTGTTGACGTTGAAGGCGCCGATGGCATAACCTTCCTTGTAGGCACGGGCGAACATCTCTTTGGGAGTGGTGATAGGCATGGCTTCCCTCCGGGGAGCGGGTATCAGTATCATGGAGAGGCAGGAACTTTAAAATGAACCCCTCCGGTTCTTTGTTTCTTTTGTAGCCGCAGTAAGGATTTTTCGCAAGGGATGTCGTCGGAAAGAACGACTCTTTCTTTTACGGACGCACTTTTTCCCACAGACCGTTTTCGTTGAGCTTTTTGGCCGTTTCCTCATCGTTGAGATCAATGCTGAGGGGAGAGAGCGTGGCCCAGCCCTTGTGCAGCCAGCTTTTGTCGGTGCCTTCATCTTCAAGCAAAAAATGCTGGAAGGGGTCCTTCATCCAGAAGTATTCCCGACCGGACGGAGAGAACCGGCGTTCATACGAGTCGAGACAGGCCCAGTCCGTGCTGTGGCGGCATACCTTGAGGCCGCGTATTTCTTCTGCCGGACAATCGGGAAGGTTGAGATTGTACACGCGGTGACGGGGAAGGTTCTGCCAGTCCATGGCCGAGGCCACGCGTTCGGCAAGTTCGGCGTGAGCGACGGTTATGCCGTCGTGGGAGCAGTGGGAAACGGCGAGCGAGGGCAGGCCGTACATGGCGGCCTGTATGGCGGCCCCCACGGTGCCGGAGAAAAATACGTCCTGTCCGGCGTTGGGGCCGAAATTGATGCCGGAAATGACGAGATCTGGCCGGAATTCCGGCATGAGACCGCGCAGGGCAAGAATGACGCAGTCTGCCGGAGTGCCGGACACTGCCGTGCCTTCAAAGGGTTCACCTCCGTCGAGGGTAAGGCAGACTCGTTTCACAAGAATGGGATCGTGTACGGTGAGGCAGCATCCCGCACCGGAATGCTGCCCGGCCGGGGCCACGGCACGCACGTCGTGTCCCGCCCGACGCAGCGCCGTGTAGAGCAGATGAAAATTGCGGCTGTAAATGCCGTCGTCGTTGCTGATCAGTATGCGCATGAACTCTCTCCGGGGCGATCGAAAGGCTTTGACAAGCCCCGTCGCGCCACATAATAGTGGAAAAGGAAAAATGATGTCATGGGACGGCGCGTTTATGCCGCGTCCCATGTTTTCTTGTATAGAACGGGAATCAAAAGTCAAACCCTTCCGAGGTATTTCATGTCCGAACATCAGAAGATAAGCGCCGTAACGGCCGGCGACGAGCTGTCTTCCGTTTATGTCGTTTCGCTGGCCTCGCTTCAGCAGTCCCGTAACGGCCCGTACTGGAGACTGGAACTGAAGGACGCAAGCGGCTCTATGGAAGCCAAAATATGGAGTCCGCTCAGCCTTTCCTATCCAGCTCTTGCCGCCGGACAGATGGTGCAGGTGGAAGGTCACGTATCTTTGTATCGTGAACAGCTTCAGCTTACGGTGGAAGCCCTGCGTGTTCTTGAGGAAGACGAAGTGGCGGCTCTGTCCATGGAAGATTATGTTCTTTCCAGCGCCCGTCCTGCCGCCGACATGCTGGAGGACATCGAGCGGTTGTGCGATACCGTGCTTACGCACAAGCCGTGGAAAAAGTTCATGCGCTCCGTGCTTTCCGACAAGCGCATACGTCCGCTTCTGCTCAGGGCTCCGGCGGCAAAGTCCGTGCACCATGCCTATGCCGGAGGGCTGCTTGAGCATATGCTTTCCGTGGCGGAGCTGTGCATGCTCATGGTCGATCACTACCCCGGTCTTGACCGTCAGATACTGCTTGCCGCGGCTCTTTTGCACGATATAGGCAAGATAGATGAAATGGAAGGACTGCTGGTGACGGAATACACCGACGAAGGGCGTCTTCTCGGACACATCGTGCAGGGGATCGTCATGCTCGAACCGTACCTTCGCAAGGCCGGTCTTGCGCCGGAACTCGTCATGCACTTCAAGCATCTCATTGCGAGTCATCACGGCGAAATGGAATTCGGGGCGGCCAGAGAACCCGTCACGCCGGAAGCCTTCATTCTGCACTATGCCGACAACATAGACGCAAAGCTGGCCCAGTGCCGGGGCGTGCTTCCTCCCCCCGGAGAAGGGGATGAAGGCATGGTCTGGAGTCCGTACCAGGCTCTCCTGGGGCGCAGTGTCTGCCGCCCCGTGCGGACGCCGGAAACGCAGGCGGAGACGAAAGCCGCCAGGCAGGAGAAGAAGGAATCCCGTCAGGAGGAAAGACAGTGTTCGTTACTGTAGAGGGTGTGGAGGGCGCAGGCAAAAGCACGCTCATGGATCTGCTTGCCCGGGCACTAGAAAGCCGCGGAATTCCCTTTCTGCGCACGCGGGAGCCGGGGGGATGCGGCCTTGGGGCAAGCCTTCGGCCTCTGCTGCTCGACGTGTCGAGCACACTGGACAGCCGGGCGGAACTTTTTCTTTTTCTGGCCGATCGTGCGCAGCATGTGAGCGAGACCATACGGCCGGCTCTTGCGCGGGGAGCATGGGTGCTGTGCGACCGTTATGCGGATTCCACCATTGCGTATCAGGGCTATGGACGCGGCATGGATGTGGAAAGGCTTCAGGCTCTCAATGACTACGCCACGGGAGGCCTCTGGCCGGACATGACGCTGCTGCTCGATCTGCCCGTGGAAACGGGGCTTGCCCGTGCCCGTGCCCGCAACGGTCGTGAGGGACTCACGCAGAGCGAGGGACGCTTTGAGGCGGAGGAACTGGCCTTTCATCAGCGCATCCGAAGCGGTTTTCTGGCGCGCGCGGCCCGCTGGCCGGAACGTTTCTGCGTACTGAATGCGGCGCTTTCTCCGCAGATGCTGTATAAACAGGCTCTGAAGGCTCTGGGGCTTTCTGACTGAGAGCATAAAATAATGTGGGGCGCGAATCCGCGCCCCACATTCATTAAAAAACGTGTTTTTGGAGTTCAGCTTCGGGCGGCCAGTTTGGCGTCGTAGGCTGCGAGCGAACCTTCTCCGAGTTTTTTCCACAGATTGTCGTAGCGTTCCTCAGCCAGATTGCGTTTTTCCTGCTGTGCGCGCTTCACTTCCGCAGCGTACAGTTCCAGCGTACGGTCGGAAAGGGTTTCCAGTTCGCAGCGGCAGTAGTTGCGGAAATGCGTTTCGCCGTGTCCTTTGATGGCATGGGGATAGCGTTCGGAAGCTTCATGCAGGAACGCGCATTCGGCGTCGGTGATTTCGTCCAGAAGAGGATTCTGGGAAAGCGGAGGAAGACGGTCATCCATGCGGGCATACTTTTCGATCATGAAGTTCCTGCCCTGTGCCTCCGCTTCCTTCAGGTCGTTCAGATAGGACTCCAGAGTGGCGATGTCGTGGGTGCTGTGATTCATCCAGCGCATGACGCGGAAAGACTGCGGACGCATCTGGCATGCGCTGGGGCCTCCTTCGTTGGGCGTGGCAAGAAACATGGCCAGTTCTCGTTCAATGATTTCCCGGATGAGGTTTTCTTTTTTTTCATCCATACTCATACTCCTTAAGCTCTCTGATCGGCGAGAGCTTGTCTGCATATGTTCAGGTTGCGCCGATAGCCGTCGATGTCGTTGCCCGAGGCGTGTCCGCAGCGGGCGTAGCAGGCTATTGCCTCCTCCAGCATTTCGGCGGCTTCCTCCCATTTTCCGGCGGAGGCCAAAGCCGTGCCGAGGTTTCCCATGGAAAAGGCAGTTTCCGGGTTGTCGCCCAGAACCTTGCGCCGTATGGCCAGCGCCGCCTTATGATGGGCTATGCCTTCTTCTTCACGGCCCATTTCCTCATAAATTCGGCCGAGATTGTTGAGACAGGTGGACACCTCGAGACTCTCCGGCCCTCGCTGAGATTCCCAGAGTTTTTTGGCTTCAAGGCAGAGCTGTTCCGCGCGGTCCAGCTGACGTGACTCGTACTCGGCAAAGGAAAGAGAAAACAGCGACGGTGCCATTCTGGTGTCGTTCGGGGAGAGGTGCTTTTTGAGCAGGGCAAGGGCCTTTCTGCCTGTGGCGAGGCTCTTTTCCCGGTCGTTGCAGATCAGCTCGACCCTGGCGAGGGCCGTCATGGCAAGAGCAAGCCCCGTTTCGGAACCGGTAAGCAGCTGAACGGCCTTTTCAAGCATGTCGCGGGCTTCTTCGTTCTTGTGCTGATGAAGCAGGCTGAGAGCCAGCGCATAGCGGAGATTGCCCTCTTCCATGGGCGGGAGCGGGGAATGTGTTTTTAAAAGATCTCGCAGTGCGGTTTCCGCCTGCGGGGCGGGAAGACGGCCTGCCTCATCCAGTGCGGCGCGAAAGCTTTCCATCAGTCCTCCATCACGTTGCGGGCGCGCAGTTCAGGATCGACGACCCCCATCTGGACAAGCGGACCTGCCGCCCACAGCCAGTTGTCCTGTACGCTGCATAATCCCTGCCTGCCGAGTTCTTCGGCTACAAGGGAGCACAGTTTTTCAATGGCCTCAACGGCCTCCATGGCTGAGTCAATGGACGTCCACGGCGTACGGGCGAGAATGTCGAGCGTGGCGACTGTTTCGCTCCCCAGTACGGGCAGTTTTTCCGCCAGTCTGCCTGCCCATTTGTAAAAGGGCATGAAACGGCGGCTGAGCAGGAACGTCATGGACAGCGCAGCTTCGGAAAAGCGTGCGGCGGCGAGCATGGCCGCCACGGCGTTGCCGCGCTGCAGACAGCGCGGCAGATTGTACTGGCCGGCCTGAGCCATGATCATGCACCGTGCCGCTATTTTCTTGCGTCGCACATCTTCGGGGTAGTAGCCGAGCAGGGCCTGTCGAAATTCGGAAAATGCTCCCTCCTCGTCCATGAAAACCTCGCCGTTGGTGCAGGAGCAGAGATGGTATTCGGGTATGGCCATCCATTCGCGCCATCCTACGGGTACACGATCCATGCCGAGAAAACGACGATAGAATCCCTTCAGGGGAAAAGGCCCGGTTCTGCCCATGCGTCTGTCACGGGTCATGCGGGTGGGATATCCGTGGAACGCGGTCGGAAGCGAGGCCATGGCCCGTTCAATGCGGTCGAGTTTTGCGCGAAGCATATCGTCGGGCACCCAGAGGCAGAACGCAGGCCCCCAGTCGTGGTCTCGGGAAATGTCGTCGTCCAGACCGAGACACTCCGACCCCTCGCCGACAAGGCCCGCCGCAGCGTGAGCCATGACGTCGGGAAGGAGTTCTTTGAGCATGGGAAGGGTGGATTCAAAAAAAAGCCGGGAGAGAGTAAGTCCGTTGGAAGCCATGGCGACCTCGAAGTAATGAAAACAGCTGTCGTTACCGAAGTGTCAGAGTCCCGAAGGGAGAGAATATTCTCCGGGCAGAGCGGCAAGATCCCGAAGAGTCACGCTGTCGGCATAGCGTTCGATGCATTCGCCGAGGCCGCTCCAGAAATGCAGGGATGCACATTGAGGCTGAAAGCCGCAGGCCTTTGCCTCGGGAGCGAGACAGTCCACGGGGGCGAGGCTCCCCTCGACGGCACGCAGAATGTCTCCGGCCGTGCACTGTTCGGGAGGTATGGCCAGACGATATCCCCCCTGGCTTCCGCGTTCGCTTTTGACGAGTCCCGCCCGGCTCAGGGGAACGATGATCTGTTCAAGATATTTGAGACTGATGTTCTGTGACCGGGCGATGAGCTTGAGCGGGGTATTGTCCTGTTGCGGTTGTCTGGCAAGTTCTATCATAACGCGCAGAGCGTATCGGCTCTTTGTAAAGAATTTCATGGCGTCACTCCTGCAGTCTTTTTTCTTCTAGCATGGAGTCGCGTGCATGGCCATAGTCGCAGGGCGCGTTCGTAGTAAAATAGCCTGTCACAATCGCAGGTTGCGAGTTCGCATAAGGTCTCTCCGCGCATGGCCGGGGACATGGGGCACCGTCATCCGTCAGAACTGTCATGCGTTCAGGTCCGGCAAGATTGAAACTCACGGGCAACGGTGCGCCATGTCCTGCAGTCAGGAGGTGTTTTTCATCATGTATGTTCTTGCACGGTAGCGAAAGCTGGAGCGGGCCATGCCGCAGAGTCTGGCTGCCTCCGAAGTATTTATTTCTCCCGCCTTCCACAGGGTGTACACGCGGGAGAATCCCGAGGGCAGGGGACTTGGTTCCCTGCCGAATCGTATGCCGCTGCTTTTTGCTGCGGCAATGCCTTCGGCCTGACGTCTTCGGATGTTTTCCCGTTCGTTCTGAGCAACGAAGGACAGAACCTGAAGAACGAGATCGGCAATGAAGGTGCCGAGAAGATCCTTGTCGCGTCTGGTATCAAGCAGGGGCATGTCCAGCACCAGAATGTCAACCTTCATCTCCTTGGTAAGAGTGTGCCATTGCTGCTGGACTTCCTTGTAGTTCCGGCCCAGTCTGTCAATGCTGGTTATGCATATCTGATCGCCGGGCTTTAGCTTTCTCAACATGGCACGATATTTGGGGCGCTGAAAATCCTTGCCCGACACCTTATCGATGAAGATGTTCTTTGACGGAATGTTTTTTTCCTGCATGGCCAGTGTTTGGCGAAGTTCATTCTGATCCGTGCTCGAGACACGGATGTAACCGTAGGTGGTTCCCATAATGCATGTGCTCCTGTGCGATTGAGGGATCGCGGTTCGGCATGCTGCCTGAGCGGTATTCCGGAAGAGGAACAGTATGTTTTGTCGGATACGGAGGATTCCGTGTGCATAGTCCTGTCTGATTGGGGGGCGGAGTCGAACACGGGATACGGAGGACCGTTGTGCGGCTGGCTGATAGAGAATTTCCGGAACAGGGAGGGGAGGCCTTTGGCCATATGCTTGTCTCCTTGGTTGCAGGGAGGGAAACAGGAAGAGAGGGGCCTTCCGACCGGAGAGTCTATCGAGCTGTCAGAATGGAATAAAGTGTTATGCTTTATTGAATTTTTTTAATTTCGTTTGAAAAGTCGGACTAAAATGTTTTTAGGGAACAATGCGCAATGGCCGCCGATATTTTGTCGATAAAAGAATTGATCCTTGACAAGAATAGGGACAGAAAAGTGTTTAAATATTGTTGTATAAAAGAAGAATATCTGTCTAATTTAATATAATATTCCTTATAAATGTATATAATATAATAAAATATATGAAATATGCAGAAGCGGTATAGTGAAAATCATATTAAATTTTTTAAGTATTGATGTATTTTTATGGGCGGAAGTGCATTATACGGCGGATGGCAAGGGGTAAAATATCGGCATAAAAAATGCTCTCAATGTTGCAGCACAACAGTGCGACATTGAGAGCATGATTTGTAATCCAATATTTTATTGGATTTTTTGACTTTTTGGTGGAGGCGGGGAGAAATGAAGCATGGAGCAGTTCACTTCATAATCGCATCTCCACATAATCAATAAAATCAATAAAATAAGATAGTATTGAGGCTACACGCTCCCTTCGTTTCACAGAAAGGTGGATAAGGGGAATGGAAGTGTTATCCTTCGTCAAGGATACACGATCATCCCTGACCATCAAGCCTTTTTGACGCCCTTACAATGGACATAGATGGTTTGGCGAGACACGCCATACTCCTTGGCGAGGCTGGTAACGCTTTCTCCGAGAGCGAGACGAGAGTTGATGGCCTCTATCTGTTTTTGCGTCAGAGAAGGCTTCCTGCCGCACTTATCGTAGGCATTACGCTGTCTGGCGAGGAGGATGCCCTCGCGCTGCCTCTCTTTTATCATTTGGCGTTCAAACTCGGCTACCGAGCCGAGAATGTTGAGATACAGGGCTTGACTCGGATTGGGGTTACTGCTGTCAAACTCCATTCCTTCCTTGTGGAAGACGATTTTCACTCCCCGGGCAAGCAACTCCTCCACGAGGTTGAGCAAGTCGCGGAGAGAACGTGCCAGGCGATCTATGCTGTGGATGTGGAGCGTGTCGCCGTCACGGAGATAGGAGAGACACTCCGTCAAGGCCGGACGATTGGCATCCTTGCCGGAACATTTGTCCTCGTACACCTTGTCCAACGCGACGCCGTGAAGTTGTCTCTCGGTGTTCTGATCTACGGAAGAAACTCGGATATAGCCAATCTGCTTGCCGCTCATTCTCTTTCTCTCTGTCTGGGATTTATCTGTCAAGAAAAGGTCTAAATCTTTTCTTGAAAATGTCAAGTATACGAAACGACACAAGTTTTCTGACGGCGAAAAGGGAAGGGAGTACGTTGAAAGTGTACCTTTGATTGGCACCTTGTAGGGGAGAAGCGCACGCATCAGGGAGATTTGTCGTAAGCCCCTTGACTTCTCCCCAAAAATGATGCCTTCATCCCCACTTTTCCCCAATGCCAATAAAAAATTGGGACACTAAAAACCGTTGTGACACAACGGAATACGGGATTTCTCCCCAATTCCCCAATTTTTTTGGGGGTAATATATATTTTTAACGAGTTATGCTTCCCGTGGGATTAGAACATACAGTAACCAGCCATTTAATTATTACTTAAAAGATACTGGTTTTTTGGGGAAAGTGGGGAGAACGCTCTCAAATCGTTGGTACTAGCCAGTTCTTTCCTCCCCAATTTTTCTTGCTAATTGGGGAGACTGGGGAGAGAAAAGAGATGAAGTGGGGAGTGCTTCATCTGGCTGTAAAAAACAATGAGAAAGATTGCCTAACCATGTAAAAATAGGAGTGTAGTTTTCTTATACTGATAACTTTATAAGTGAAGTTTAGTTGGTATTTTCAATAAAAAGTTTAAAAATGTATTGACATTAGTGCTTTATTTTGGTATTATATATTTGTCGATTTAGTGATCACGACATGTGAATAAACAGAGTCAAAACTAAAAAATAATAAAAAGTATTTTATATTTTTACTAAACTGTGTATAATATACAAGTTCATATTATGAATAATGAACTTGTAAAATAAAAAAATAACATTTATATTTCGCAAATTTGAGCAACATACATATTGTAAATATGATTATATAATTACATATGTGTCTAATTTGCTCCCGTTTTGCGAACCAGAAGTCGTAAAATCGGGAGTTTTTTTGTGTCCTACAACAACACTTCCACGAAAATAGAGGCAATGAAAGATAACTAATAAATGAGGAGAATATCCATGAAAAATCTACGGCATAAATTGTAGTCTGATAATTACGCTAAATTATTCAACTGATATTTGAAAACAGAAAGAGTGAATTAAAATCTTTTTTCAACAAATAGATAAAAGTTATCAAACTTATCTAAATAGAACAAGCAATAGGAACAACATTTTATCATTTTGGAGAATACCCAAAGATAAGAAAGTATCTTCCCCTCACAATTCTTGGCGTGAAATCGCCTTTTTGATGACTTGTTGTCTCCTATTTTAAAAATCTAATTTATAATAGGAGAATTCAAAAATGAATGATTCACAATTAACTTTAGCCATGGCACTGGACTGTGCTGAAAAGGGTATCCCTGTTTTTCCCTGTAATCCTAAAACTAAAAGCCCTCTGAACGCCCACGGGCACAAGGAAGCGACTACCGATGTCGCACAAATCAAGGAATGGTGGTCTGTCTTCTCCAACGCAATGCTGGGCATCGCTACGGGAAAAGTTTCTAGGTTCAGGACTCATTAAATATAAAAGATGACAATGGCAGCGAGACAAATGGCCGAAAAGAACGTGTGGGCACAACGGTCATAACGCATGGCTATTCTGCGCCAATCCTTGAGTCGGCCGAA
>CALUPL010000105.1 GCA_944322635.1 uncultured Mailhella sp. | reverse complement strand
CTGCTTTTCATACAGCATATGTTCTTCCCAGAGAGCCTTCAGTTCAGGATCAGTATCGCCGTACTGTTCCACAATCTTGAGATCACGTTCTTCCATGGCACAGACTCCATTGTGTTGGGGTGGCAGGGAAAAGGCCGGCAGACCGGCCTCCTCTAAATTCATACGCCGGCCAGACGCAGTCCGAGCTGAAGCAGAGACTGCACGACCACGCCGTTGAGCAGTTGCAGGGCGACCAGAGCCACGATGGGGGAAAGGTCTATCCCGTTGACCATCACGAAGGGAAACGTTTTGCGGATACGGTAAAATACCGGTTCCGTCAAAGCCCTCAGCGTGCGGACAATCGCATTATACGGATCAGGCCTCACCCACGAGAGAAAGGCCGCCACAATAACGACGAAAATATAAAGATTGATGACCAGACTCAGAAGCCCGGCAACTGTCGTAACAAGATTGGCAAAGACGAACATGACGCCTCCGTAAAAAGTCCTGTATCAGAGTGTTGCCTGATTGGCTCCCGGATGCAAGCAAAAAAATGAATTTTCCGGTACAAAATTAACAAACGCAGCGAAGACGCTTCACGCCGTCCTTGAACATCACGTCCATTTTATCAGGAGGAAGCAGTTCGACGACGGCTCCCGTTCCGAAAACAGGATGATCCACCAGAGAATCCACGGCAAAGGTGCCGGTCATGCTGTAAGGTACGGGGACCGCCGCTCTTCCGGCAACAAGACTGGTCCAGCGATGTTCGTTTTCCTCGGCGCGATGGGCAAGCTGCTTTTCTTCCTTGCTGAGCCTGGGGGCGGCGGCACGCTTTTCCGCCCGTACCGTGGCATCCACGGCTTCCACACGATTGTGGCCGGCCTTCACGCGCACGGTCTTTTCCACCTTGGGACGGGCGTGAATCTCAGGAGCAACATACTTGTGCACACTGCCGCAGGCGCGGCATTCCACCTTGACCGGCACACCGTCAAGGCATGCCATGACGACATGGCCGGTAACATCCTTGCAGCGCGAGCAACGAGCCTCAATGATCTGACCTGTAACAAATGAACTCATGAAACGAAAAACTCCAGATGGATTTTCGGCGCAGAAATCCCTGCGCTCAACACACGATTCTTGCGGACCGGCAAGGGTCCAACGACCGTATTGACGGTCGAAAAATATTCCTTCAGCAGGACGAACCCGACTCTGCCTTCATGGCAGCTATTTCATCGCGGATAACCCGCGCTGCGGCTGAAGCCGCCATCTGCTCACTCTTTTCTTCCCATTCCTGAACGCGCTTCTCAAGCGCTTCCATGCGGGCCTCGGGATCGCCCTCCCCGTTTTCGTTCTGCTCGGGCGACGATGGCAGTCTGGCATCGAGCATGCGGCTCACAAGTTCCTCCATGTTGAGCCGTACGGAGGCATCTTCCAGAAACATGGTTCCGGCCTGGGCAATCTGCTGACTCAGGCTTTCCACGCTCTCGGCCAGCTCCCGGCATGTCGACTCCAGCAAAGCGACTCTTTGCTCGAGAGTCTTCACCTTGTTTTCAAGGCTCTCCCGCAGGGCAAGCTCCTGTGCGTCTTCTGCGAGACCGCAGCTTTTTTCATCCGCTTTTTCCGCCGTGTTCATGCTGATGTCGCACGCTTTCTCATGGTCGGCTCCGAGGCTTCCGCAGACATCTTTTTCGGGGAACTCCTCTTTCATTACGACCTCGTTCACGGCATGGGACCGAGGTTCGACTATCTCTTCCGAAAGAAGCATTTCCTCTCCGCTTTCAGCTCCGTCCCCGATCGTTGTGACTTTCACTTCTTCCGGCGACCTTATCTCTTCGGCCTCTTCGGAAAAGACAGGCTTTTCATCCTGAGCGGAATTTTCCTCCGATGCGGATTCAGCCACAATGTCCAAAAGCTCTATGACCTCTTCAGACTGTTCAGGAGAAAGCTTTTTTTCTTCCATGATCCCCTCTTGGCGGTACAGAAAAATGTGGGTCAAAGATATACAACTAAAGGCAAGGGTTCCGCAAGGCCCAAAAAAAGCCCCCTTCCGGGGGCAAAACGAGGCCGAAAACGACCGGCTGCAGTTTTGCCCCGCCCCACACAGGCAGGGCAAAACCAGAATTTCGTTAGTTCTGCTTGGGATGGCAGGCGGAACCGGAGCAGCCGGTGAGAGCCTGCTTCATTTCAGGACGAGTCTTGGCCACCTGAGTATGGCAGCCGAGGCAGGAGTCGGCAACATAACCCTTGCCGTAGATTTCACGGTCATGGATGATCTTGAAGTAGCTGCGCTCCGCCTGCTTGTCTTCAGGATTATGGCAACCGGCGGTACCGCACTTGAACTTGGGCGTAGTGCCGGCAACCTTGTGGTGACAGACGGCGCACTGATTTTCCGTATCGACTGCCAGCGGGGGGAAATGGGCGGGCATGCTGGTGTGGCAGGCCGTGCAGTCCTGAGTAGTATGGATATTATGATCGAAATAAACGGGCTTATCGGTCAAATCCATCTTGATAGGCCCGGCAGGGATATGTGCGAACTGCGCGGCGCCGGCCGGCAGAGCCAAAGCGGCGACTATCAGAGCGGCGGAGCCGAACGTCAGCAGCTTTTTCATAGGGTGACCTCCTCCTGGTCTTTACACGA
>CALUPL010000104.1 GCA_944322635.1 uncultured Mailhella sp. | reverse complement strand
ATATAAAGGGTAAAAGTTCACTGATGATTTTTGATAAATTTTCCCAGCTGAAATACCGGTATGGCAATCGGAGATTCTGGAGCGTAGGATATTACGTCAGCACAGTAGGTTTGAACGAAGCAACAATAGTAGCTACATCGAGAATGTTTATATGGCAAAACATTTAGGTCTTCCCGCCCAGATGGGCATAGGTATGGTTCTCGGCGTCGTAGTCGGAGCCTTTGCTCCTTCCATCAACATCGACGCCAGCTGGTTCAAGCCGCTCGGCGACCTGTTCATCACGCTTGTTCGCATGGTCGTTGTTCCTCTGGTGTTCACCACCCTTGTGGCAGGTGCCGCCAGTGTGTGCGACGTGAAGGAACTCGGCCGAGTCGCGTCGAAAACGCTTATCTACTATCTGCTCACGACGACCGTGGCCGTTATCGTCGGCCTCATCCTCGCCAATCTCCTCCGTCCCGGTCTCGGTCTCACGCTTTCCATGGAAAACCTGCAGGTGAAGGACGTTTCCGCTCCTCCGCTCATCAAGGTGCTCATGGACATCGTTCCTCTGAACCCCATTGACGCCCTGGCCAAGGGCAACATGCTTCAGGTCATCTTCTTTGCCATTCTCTTCGGCTTCGCTCTCAGCATGCTCGGCGACAGAGGCCGTCCTGCCTTCGTGTTCTTCGACTCCTGCGCCGAAGTCATGATCAAGGTGACCGGCATCGTCATGCACTATGCTCCCATCGGTGTGTTCGGCCTCATGGCCTTTACCGTGGCCAACCACGGCCTGAGCGTGCTTCTGCCGCTCATCAAGCTGGTCGGCGTCATGTATCTGGCCTGCATCATTCAGGTGCTGGTGGTTTATCTGCCCTGCGCCAAGTTCTCCGGCCTTACGCCCAGCACGTTCCTGAAGGGGCTTTCCGAACCCCTCATGATTTCCTTCTCCACCTGCTCGTCTGCAGCAGCTCTTTCCTCCAACCTGCTTTCCGTGCAGAAGCTCGGCGCTTCCAAGTCCGTGTCCAGCTTCTCCATTCCGCTTGGCAACACCATCAACATGGACGGCGCGGCCATCTACATGGGCGTTGCGGCCATCTTTGCCGCGGAAGTGTACGGTATTCCCATGCCCATGGATAAGCAGCTTACCGTCATTCTGCTGGCCGTGCTTGCCTCCATCGGCTCCATGGGCGTGCCCGGCGCCGCTCTCATCATGATCACCATGGTGTTCACGCAGGTCGGCATTCCGCTGGAAGCCATCGCCCTCATTGCCGGCGTTGACCGTATCATGGACATGGCCCGCACCACCATCAACGTGCTCGGCGACGCCACCGGCGCCATCCTGGTTTCCAAGCTGGAAAACAACGGCGAGTGCAGGGGATAGACCGTGGTTCAGCGTTTTGCCGATCATCTGCCCGTGCCCCGCACCATAGGCATAGTGGGGGGGCTTGGTCCCTACGCCGGGTATGACCTCGTGCGCAAGATCTTCCGCTGGACGAAGGCCGGCAGGGATCAGGACCATCTTCCCCTCATGCTTCACTCCTTTCCCGGATGGATTCCGGAACGTCCCGCCTATCTGCTGGGACAGACGAAGGAAAATCCCGGAGAGGACATAGGCGGCATCATGGCGCAGCTTGCAAGGGACGGCGCAACCGTCATAGGCATGCCCTGCAATACGGCGCACAGCCCCCGCATTCTCAACGTGGCGCTTGAACGTCAGCACCAAACCGGTCTTGACGTGACGTTCGTTTCCATCATCGAGAGCGCCGTGAAGCATGTGCGTGAGCTCTGCCCGAACGGCGGCCGCATAGGCCTTATGGGCACGGTGGCCACGCTCCAGACCCGTCTGTACCAGGATGCTCTTGAGAAGGCCGGACTTGAGCCGGTGCTTCCCGATGACGATGAGTGCGCTCTCGTTCAGCGTGCCATCAGCGATCCCGAGTTCGGGGTCAAGGCTTTTTCCGATCCTGTTTCCTCGAAGGCCCGTCAGATTCTTCTCGATACTGCCCGCCGTCTTGTGGAGAAGAAGCATGTATCAGTCATACTCCTTGGCTGCACGGAAATTCCGGTGGCGGTCACCGAGTCCAGTCTGTGGGATACTCCTGTCGTGGACGCTACAAGCGTACTCGCTCGGGAACTGATCCGGGCCAGTTGTCCGGAACGACTCAAGGACCCCTCAACTCTTTAATTTTCTTTCTGAAAAGGACACATCATGAATCTCGCCAAGTTCCCCCGTCGCGGCTATGTGAAGGAAGCTACTCCCATCGAGTATCTGGCCAATTTCTCCAAGGCTCTGGGCAACAAGGTCAACGTGTACATGAAGCGTGACGACCTGCTTCCCGGCTGCGCCGGCGGCAACAAGACCCGCAAGCTGGACTTCAGCATTGCCGACGCTCTGTCCAAGGGTGCGGATACCATCATCACCTGCGGCGCCGTGCAGTCCAACCACTGCCGTCTGACCCTCGCCTGGGCCGTGCATGAAGGCCTCGACTGCCATCTGGTGCTCGAAGAACGCGTGAAGGGCAGCTACAACCCCGAAGCTTCCGGCAACAACTTCCTCTATCATCTGCTCGGCGTGAAGAGCATCACCGTGGTGCCCGGCGGCTCCCCCATGATGGAAGAAATGGAAAAGGTTGCCGAAAAGCTGCGCGCCGAAGGCAAGAAGCCCTACATCATCCCCGGCGGCGCTTCCAACCACATCGGCGCTCTGGGCTACGTTTCCTGCGCCCAGGAAATCATGCAGCAGATGTTTGAAATGGGCCTCAACTTCGACCACGTCGTGGTGCCCAGCGGCAGCGCCGGCACCCACGCCGGCATGATCGCCGGCTTCTACGGCAACAACATGGACGTGCCCATGATCGGCATTGACGTGAGCCGTCCCGGCGACGTGGAAGCCGCCATTGTCCACAAGCTGGCTCAGGAAACCCTGGATTACATCGGCGCCGGCGTCACCCTTCCCGAAGAAAAGGTTGTGTGCTTCGGCGACTACTACCAGCCCGGCTACTCCATCCCCAACGACGGCATGGTGGAAGCCGTGAAGATGCTTGCCCGTACCGAAGCCATTCTGCTCGACCCCGTGTACAGCGGCAAGGCCATGGCCGGCATGATCGACCTTATCCGCAAGGATTACTTCCCCAAGGGCGCCAACGTGCTCTTCCTGCACACCGGCGGTTCTCCGGCCCTGTACGCCTACCTGCCCACCTTCCGCTAATGGACGGTCGTTTCCCCTGCTGAAATGAGCAGCCTCTCCGCCCCCGAAGTCGTTACGGCTTTGGGGGCGCTTTTTTCCCATCGTGGGAAGGACGGCTCTTTTCAATTTTGAAAAAATCTGACACAATCATGAATTGAAGACTTTTCTCGTTTGTGCCTGTAACGGAGTCTTTTTCAAGCCGTTCCGGGAGAATGTCGTTCCTATGCGTTGATGGACTTACCGAAAAGAATCGTCATTTGCCAAGATTGTCCTATGCAGTTCAAAAAAGAAACATACAGTACCAAGGCTGCCGAATACATACGCAGTCTCATACGTTCCGGAGAGCTCTTGCCGGGGCAGCCCGTGCGGGAGTCGCAGATATCGGAGAAGCTCAATATCAGTCGCGCTCCCATACGCGAGGCGCTGCTCATGCTGGCCCATCAGGGACTCATCTGTTCCGAGCCGCAGAAGGGCAAGCATGTCCGTTCCATGAGCGCCAAGGAAATATACGACAGTTATGTGGTGGCGGGCATACTGGAAGGTGCGGCCGTGGCGCAGTCGCTGCCTTTATGGACCGCAAGGGAGCATGAGGCTTTTGATGATGTGGTGCGTCGGCTTGATGAACAGGTGAACTATGCCGTTCATCTCGATACGCTTGCGGAAATAGATGATGCCTTTCACATGACCCTGCTTTCCGCCTGTACCAATGAAAGACTCATAGACATTGCGCGAACTTCCTGTTCTTCTCTGGCGAAATTTCTGTATTATACGTACTGGCGCACTTTGTTTACGCCTCAGGAGTTCTATGACCGGCATCATCTCATTGCCGCTGCCGTGCGAGGCGGCGACGGAAGAAACATTGAAATGGTTCTGAGGCAGCATTATGAGGAGGTCGGCATGCGCCTTTCCGAGCTGGTGCATGATGAGGACGGCAGCGGCCGAGGATCCGTCTGACGGCATGAGGTATTCCGTTTTCGAGAATGAAAAGAGCCCGCAATAAGCGGGCTCTTTTCATTCTCGAAACTTCTTCCTGGGGGAATAGGTCATGTCCGGCGGAGCATCAGAAGAAGAGACTTCGGCGCGGGACGGGGTGAAAAACTTCGGCGGGCGCTTGCCCGCCGAGAAGAAGGTCAGTTTTTTATCCACACCTCGCCGATGATGCGGAATTCTCCTCCCTCGTCCGGCATCCAGTACAGAGCCTGAAGGCCGTGGTGGTACACTCCCTTGCGCTGATAGCTTTTGATGAAGCATGAGACCCAGTAACCGGGACCTGCCAGAAGGCGTATGCCTTCGCGGTCGAGGAAGAGATCTTGCTGCCGCCGAAAGTCGGAGCGCATTCTTTTGCGCAGGGCTGAGAATTTTTCCCGGCTGGCGCGAGGATAATTCTGTTTGTCATACATGCTGAAGATGTCTTCGGAGTTCTGCATTCTGTTGTCCATCCAGAGCAGCGTCTGACGGAGTATCTTTTCATCGTCGCCGGAAGGAACGGCCGCTGCGGACGGTACGGGGGCGGAGACTTGAACTTCGGCCAGCTCGGCACCGGCAGGAAGCGGCGCGGTCGGAGCCTCGTTCGTGGAGGGAAGATCCGATGCCGGAGAGGGGGAGTCGTTTTCCGTGGAGGCATCCCCGGAAGGTATCGGGGGCGTTGCTGCGGGAGAGGGCAGGGAGACAGTCGTTGCATTCAGGAAAAACGGCTTGCCTTCCAGATGTTCGGCAATGATGACGGGCGTACCCGGTGCGAGAACCGGAAGTAGATCCGTGAGTTCGTACTGATCTATGGCCATGCAGCCGCGCGTGGTGAGTCCCGTGATGGGCTGTCCCTTGCTGTGGAGCCATATGCCGCTGCCGGTTTTTCCCCTCAGTCTGTCCGCAGGGTTGGGATAGTTCAGATTGAAGGCGTGCGGGCCGTATTCCATGAAGTCGAGCTTCTGGGTGATCTTGTGCGTGATGAAGTACACGCCTTCCGGCGTGCGCAGATCGCCTTCCCGTTGCTTGTCGCCCTCGACTCTGCCGTGAATGCAGTCGAACTGTCGTGAGACCGAGGGCACGCTGTTTGACGTTTCCACCTGAAAGAGCAGCTTGCGCGACTTGTCGGCGGCAAGAAAGTATTCGGGTGCATGAGGAGCAAGGCGTGCCGTCCATGAGGCGGCGGCCGGAAAGGGCAGAGTCAGACAGAGCAGCAGAAGAAAAAGGAGGCGGAGCAAGAGAGTCTCCTTGGTTGGAATCGCAGGCGACAAGACCCGGGAACGATCGCCTTTGTTTTAAAGGAAAAAGTTCGGGAAGACAATGGCGCGCAAAAAGAGCGCCGCTCCCGGAAGAACGGAAGCGGCGCTCCTGGCGTCATGGGATGGCCTGCGGATTATTTTTCCGCAAGCACGCGATCGACGATTTCCGACTCATAGCGGGTGTAGTGCTTGATGTCGAAAATGGCGTCGAGTTCGGCGGGAGAAAGGTGAGCCTGAATTTCCTCGTCGGCACGGATGAGATCGGGGAAGGACTTGTGGGTTTCCCAGCTTTCCATGGCGCGCTTCTGTACGACCACATAGGCCTGCTGGCGGGGCATGTCCTTTTCTATGAGTGCGGTGAGCACGCGCTGGGAGAAGAACAGGCCGTAGCTGGCCCACAGATTGCGTTCCACGTTTTCGGGCAGAATGCGCAGACCTTCAAGCAGACGGTTCAGGCGATGCAGCACGTAATCCATGAGAATGGTGGAGTCGGGCGTGATGATGCGTTCCACCGAGGAGTGGCTGATGTCGCGTTCATGCCACAGAGCCTGGTTTTCCATGGAGGCAAGGGAGTTGGAACGGATGACGCGGGCAAGGCCGCACATGTTTTCCGCAGAGATGGGATTGCGCTTGTGAGGCATGGCCGAGGAACCCTTCTGGCCCTTGGCGAAGCCTTCTTCCACTTCATGTACTTCCGTGCGCTGAAGGTGCCGCAGTTCCACGCAGATGCGTTCCACCGTTCCGGCCGCGATGGCGAGGGCGGTGAAGTAGTGCGCATAGCGGTCGCGCTGCACTATCTGAGTGGAAATGATGTCGGCCTTGAGACCGAGAATTTCGCAGGCGCGGGCTTCCACGGCGGGAGTGATGACGGTGTAGGTGCCCATGGCGCCGGACAGCTTGCCGGTGCGGATGTCTTCAATGGCGTCGGCAAAGCGCTTCTTGTCACGCATGAACTCGGCATAGAATCCGGCGAACTTGAAGCCGTAGGTCACAGGTTCGCCGTGCACGCCGTGGGAGCGGCCCATGCAGATGAGTCCCTGATGCTTGCGGATGAACTTGCGCAGCGTATCGAGCACGAGGTCGAAGCCGTCCATGATGATCCTGCCGGCTTCCACCATCTGCAGCGCCATGGCGGTGTCCACGATGTCGGAAGAAGTGCAGCCGAGGTGTATGAAGCGGGCGGAAGGTCCGATTTTCTGCTCAAGGTAGGTGAGGAAGGCAATGATGTCGTGACGGGTCACGGATTCGATCTCAAGGATCTTGTCCACGTCGAAGTCCACATCCTGCATGATGTTCTTCAGGTCTTCATCGGGAATGACGCCCTGTTCGTTCCAGGCCTGACATACGGCCTGTTCCACCTTGAACCAGTAGCGGTAGCGGTTTTCCAGGGTCCACAGTCCGGCCATTTCGGGTCGGGAATAGCGTTCGATCATGGTGACCTCTATTTCGTTCCGGCAGGCGTTTCCGTACTTTTTGCGGGGGCCGGGCTTTCGGTTTTGGGAGCGGCGTCGCCTTTTTCCTCCGGCTTGGCGTCGGATACGGAAGGAACTCCCTTGCTTTTGTCGAAAAGGTTGCTGGTCCCGTGTCCGTAGGAGGAGGCAAACCAGCCGCCGCCCTTGAGAATGAAGGAGGTGTTGGAAATGACCCGATGGCAGGGTGCCCCGCAGTCGGGACAGTTCTGGGTTTCGGAGTCGTCACTGGAGTGGAGCCATTCTTCAAAGGTTTTCCGGCAATGGGGGCAGGCGTATTCGTAGATAGGCATGGGAAAAGAAAAGGTTTGTTCGAAAAAAAAGGAACGGCGTGTCCGCAGAAAAAGCCGACACGCCGGAAAACTGACTCTGCAACCGTACGGCCGCAGAAAACCGCGAACCAGACTTACTTCTTGGCAGCGGCCTTGGCTTCGTGGATGCGTTCCTTGATGCGCTGGGCACGACGATGACGGCGGCGATCAAGTTCCTTGGCGCGTTCAATCTTTTTATGGGCCATGAGATTGCTCCTTAAAAGAAAATGTATCCAGAAGATATAAACTCTCCGACCGCCGCTGTCCAGTGAAAGAAGCGCTTCGGGGACGGGCGCCGGGGGGATTTCCTTGTTTTTCCCGGGGGGCCGTCCTCGAAGGGCGGCTTGCCATGCCGCCTGGCCGCGGGTATGCTCGCCCCCTGAAACATATTGTTCGCGAGGAGTCGAGTCATGGATTGTGATGTCGTCACGGAGGGCACGCTTGCCGGCCTGCTGGGCATTAAGGTGGAAAGTTTCGACGCGGAAGGGAACGGAGAAGTTTCCATGCCTGTGGATTCACGTCACCTCAACGTGCTCGGCAACGCCCACGGCGGGGCCATATTTACTCTGGCGGACATGGCTTTTGCGGCCGGATGCCGCGGTGCGGGCATGCTCTGCGTGAGCGCTCAGTGTTCCATTTCCTACCTTCTTCCGGGAACGTGCGGACCTCTGCGGGCAAAGGCCGTTCCCGTCCGTCTCGGGCGTACGCTCGCGGTGTACGACATCATGGTATATGACGGGGACGGGCGCAACATAGCCAAGGCCGTCATGACCGGTTATGTGCTGAGAAAGTTCGACAGCGGAGAGAAAAATGACGGATGAATCCTGCCGCATCATAGAGGATGAGGGGTCGGAATTCATCGATGGTGACGCTTCTTCTTCCGTCTTTGACGACACGGCGGAATTCACGGTTCCGGCGGGAATGAAAAAGCTTCGTCTCGACGCCTTCCTCGGGTCTGCGACGGATCTTTCCCGCAGCCGTATTAAAAGATTGGTGGAGCAGGGGGCCTGTACGGTGGACGGTTCTCCCTGTACGGATGCCGATTTCAAGGTTCGTCCCGGACAGGTGGTGGTCCTGAGAATGCCCGGGGCCTCGGAATGCCTTGTGCCGGAAGAGGGGCCGCTCGACGTGGTGTATGCCGACGAGGATATCGCCGTCATCAACAAACCTGCCGGACTGACCATGCATCCCTGTCCGAGTTGCCCGAAAGGCACGCTGGTGCATCGTCTGCTTGCCCGCTTTCCGCAGCTGGCATTTCAGGAAGGTCCGAGGCCCGGCATAGTTCACCGGCTGGACAAGGATACCTCGGGTCTTGTGATCATTGCGCTTTCCGAGAGGGCCAGACTGCGCCTTATCGAAGATTTTGCCGCCCGTCGAGTGCATAAAACCTACCTTGCCGTGACTCGCGGCGTGCCTTCTGCCGAAGGCATGAGCGATCTGCCCATAGGCCGCCATCCCACCATAAAGACGCGCATGGCCGTAGTGCCTGAAGAAAAGGGCGGTCGTCATGCTCTTACGACGTGGAGTACGCTTTATGCGTCGCCTTCCGGGCGTTTCGCGTTGCTTGCCGTGCGCATTTTTACCGGACGCACGCATCAGATTCGCGTACATCTTGCCCGGGCGGGTTTCCCGCTGTGGGGCGATGCCGTGTACGGGCCGGGCGACAAGACCTCGCCTGCGGCAAGGCAGCTTCTGCACGCCTGGAAGCTGGAGTTTGTCCATCCCGTGAGCGGAGCCGACATGAGTTTCGTGTGTCCTCCGCCAGAGGACTTTCCCCTGGCCATGCTGGCTTTGGAGCGCGGCACAAGAAGGGTCATACTTACGGGAATGCCTGGCTGCGGCAAGTCGGCAGTGCTGGAGCGTCTGCAGCAAAGGCACATCCCCGTATGGAGTGCGGACGAAGCCGTGGCGGCTCAGTATCGGCCCGGAGCGGACGGATGGCATCTCATGCGTCAGAGGTGGGGAAATGCCTTTTTTGATGATGACGGCAGAGTGGACCGCGTAAAGCTGACCAGACTGCTTGCAGAAACGCCGGGCATGCGGCGCGACCTTGAACGCATGATTCATCCCCTGGTGCGCGATTCCATGGATACGTTTTTTCAAAAGGCGGAAGCAGGGGGAGAAACTGCCGCCGTGGCGGAAGTTCCGCTCTGGTTTGAAACGGGCTGGAGCTGTCCGGGAGCGGACATTGCCGTCATCGTGTGTCCCGATGAGATTCGTCACGAACGTTTGCATGCGACCAGAAACTGGAGCGATGCGAAGATTGCCGCCGTGGAAAGCTGGCAGTGGAAGCAGGAGGAGAAGATTGCTGCGGCGGATCTTCTCATTCGCAATGCAGGTTCGCTGGACGATCTGGACAGGGAAGTGGATGCATTTCTTGAGGAACTTTCGGAAAAGGGCAGAAAAAGAGGAGAGGAGCTCCGCGCAGCATGGAGCATCCTGTGGAATGGGGAGACCGTACCGGCATGACTTTCCAGATGGGTACGACAGAAAAGAATAGTGAACGGAGGCGGAAGAAAGACCGGACACGGCTTGCGTACGTGACGGATTTTTTCCGCCTCCTTTTTTGCCTGTTCGTTTAGGAGGTATGCTTTCTTGAATTCAGGAAACGCGTCCTTTACGGAATGCCGTCGGTCTCTTTATGGCACGGAATCGCAATATGACAGGCCGAACTTGTATGCTCGGCAGGATTATTTTACAATATTGTATTGATGCTTTTATTGTTGGTATATTAATATACCAACAATAGAGAAAAGTGCCCGTCTGTACTGGTTCGCATATGGATATTTTTCGTGCTTTTTCTTTAAATTCGATATTTGTTACCGATAACAAATTATGGAACAATGTGCTGACGGTGTTTGCCGGAACGTTGCTGTTTCTTTTTTGTTTTTATATTTCATTGCAATATCGCCGATAAAAAAAGATTTCCCCTGCGGGGATATTTTTTTGGACAACCTGGTACATATTTTGCATTATTAAGGAGGAACATAACAAGCAGGAGTCCGACATGTATTCACTCGTAGAAAGCCGTGAAGCTGTGAACAACTGGTTGGAGCGCTATGGCGTGCGTTTTGGGATTTATAAAAACGGAAAGTTCAAGGAGCAGCTCTTTCCCTTTGATCCTATTCCACGCGTCATCAGCCCGGAAGAATGGGCATACCTGGAAAAGGGGCTTGCCCAGCGCGTCAAGGCTCTCAACCTGTTTCTTGCCGACGTTTACGGCGAAAAGAATATTCTTAAAAATAATATCGTTCCGAAATCCTTTGTCTATGCCTCCAAGGGCTATCTTCCTCAGTGTGAAGGCATACGTCCTCCTCACGGAATTTTTGCCCATATCGCCGGCATAGATCTTGTGCAGGCCAGAGACGGAAACTGGTTCGTACTGGAAGACAATCTCCGCATACCTTCCGGAGCATCCTACCCGCTCATTGCCCGCACCATTTCCCGCAAGGTCAGTCCGGAAACGTTTTCCGCCAACCACATTGAAGACAACCGCGACTATCCGCAGCTGCTCAGGCGCACCATGGACGACATGAACGTCAACGGCGGCCTGAACGTGGTTTTCACTCCCGGGCGCTACAATTCCGCATTCTTCGAGCATTCCTATCTTGCAGAATGCACAGGCTCCGTGCTTGCTTTTCCCGGGGATCTCGTCGTGGAAGACAACCATGTGTACTATCAGGGTATTTTCCACGAAAAAACGCTTGTGGGCACCATTTATCGACGGGTATCCGACGAATATCTCGATCCCATGGCCTTTGATCCGGAATCCCTTCTGGGGGTGCCCAATCTCATGCAGGCCTATGCTGCGGGCAATGTGGCCGTGCTGAACAGTCCCGGCAACGGTGTGGCCGATGACAAGGGGTTGTATTATTTCGTGCCCCGCATGGTGGAATATTATCTCGGGGAAAAAGCCATTCTGCAGAATGCCCCTACCTATCTTCCGTATTATGAGGAGGATCGGGAATACGTTCTCGCCAATGCGGAACAGCTGGTCATCAAGGACGTGAGTGAGGCCGGAGGTTACGGCGTGGTGTTCGGTCGCGATCTGGAACATGATCGTCTGGAAAAGCTGAAGGAGCTCATTCGTTCCGAGCCGCGACGCTGGATTGCGCAGGAGGTGATCAATTTCAAGGACCTGGAAACCATGGAAGAGCACGGCGTGGTCTATCGCAAAGCTGATCTCCGAGCCTTTGTGCTTTCATCCTCCGCAGACACCGTGGTCTGGAAAAGCGGACTGACGCGTTTTGCCCGTCAGGCCGATTCCTTTGTAGTCAACTCCAGTCAGGGGGGAGGCTTCAAGGATACCTGGGTATTGCGTGATCATCAGTCGATGCCGCAATCCTTGTAGAACCTTTCTCACAGCAAAAGGATACGCCATGTCTGCCATATCTCCCGCCAAGGCCAATCATCTGTTCTGGCTGGGCCGCTATGCCGAGCGCCTGTTTGCCCAGCTGCATTTTCTGCGTCGCTATTATGACCTGTGCCTGGATGAAGGCCGGGAAGACGCTCTTCAGATCTATTGCCGAAAGCTTTCTCTGATGAATTGTCCTTCCGACAGAGAAACATTTTTGTATCAACATCTTTTTGAAAATACGCCGGGTTCTCTTCTGTACTGTCTGGAATGTTTGAACGACAACAGCATAGTACTGCGTGAAGAGCTTACCACGGCATCCATAAGCTATGTGAACCTCTGCATGGCTACGCTGAATCACTGCCGGCACAAGCATGACATCAACATCGTTCGTCTCCAGCCCGTCACCGACTATATTCTCGCCTTCTGGGGTTCCGTATTCCAGCATGTGACCAAGATTGCCACGCTGGATATGCTTTTTATCGGCAAGCATGTGGAATACATTGATATGTATTCAAGGTTCGACTACCCGTTCGCCCGTGTGGCCGCTGAATGGGAAAGTCTGGATCACAGGCTGGGGCACATTGAGGACATGGTGGACGGGCGTTGCAGAAACAGGCTCAGGGAGATATTCTCCGACGGGCGCGATTACGGGAAGAAGATTCCCGACGTGCTTTGTTCGTTGAACTCCCTGGTTCTGGTATGAAGCAGTTTTTTTACCGTTACGAAAGCAGCATTATTTTTTCCTCTCCTGTTTCCGCTCATTCCTGGCTTTTGCGCTGCATGCCGAGGCCGGAGCCCTTTCAGCATGTGGAGCGAACTCTGCTGCGCGTGAGCGTCATGAGGGAAGCGGGAGAGGCGGTCTTGCTGCCTGTCTGTCACGGACACGACGCCTTCGGAAACGCCGTGCAGACGGGATACGTTTCCGATGCTCATTGTCGCTTCAGCATTGTTTCCGAAGGCGTGGTGAGACAGACGCCATACCGTATATGCGGTACGGCGCACGACATGTATCTGGAGCATACAGCACTGACGCTTCCCGACGGAAATATGGAGCGCTTTGTCGGGAAAACCCTCAACGAAAAAGAGGATGTACCGGAGGATATACTTCCGGGCGGTCCTGTGCTGGAGAGGGCGCTTGCCTTGTGCAGGGCCGTGCACGGACACATGACCTATGCTCCCGGGGTTACCACGGTAAACACCACGGCATCGCAGGCATTTGTGCTCGGACGGGGCGTCTGTCAGGATTACGCCCATGTTCTGATATCTCTGCTGCATCTGTGCGCAATTCCGGCCCGGTATGCCTGCGGCTACCTTGTCGGAGAAGGGGCGACTCACGCATGGGTGGAGTTTTTCGACCAGGGCGTATGGAGAGGACTGGATCCCACCAACAACCGTTTGCTCTGCCACGGCTGCATCAAAGTGGCTCATGGGCGTGACAGCGCTGATTGTTCCGTGAACAGAGGAGTGTTCAGCGGCCGGGCGGCGCAGCAGAACATCCTAGACATAAAAGTGGAAGAAATATGATAAAAACCGTCATATCCACGGAGCTTCCCGTGGACGAGCATCTGCTCATCCGCAAGAACAGCATTTCCTCCGGCTCCGGAAAAAAACGCATCTGCATTGTTACCGGCACGCACGGAGACGAGCTGGAAGGGCAGTATATCTGCTATCGCATCGGCAGCATTCTGCAGGATCATCCCGAATGTCTTGACGGCACCGTGGAAATCTATCCCGCACTCAACCCTCTGGGCATAGACTCCATCACGCGCGGCATTCCCAGCTTTGATCTGGACATGAACCGTATCTTTCCCGGCGACCCCATGGGAAGCATGGCGGAAAACACGGCCTACAATATTATTGAGGATCTGAAGGGGGCCGATCTTGTTCTGGACATACACTCCAGCAACATTTTTCTCTACGAGGTGCCGCAGGTCCGCATCAATCAGCTGACGGCGGAAAAGCTTGTTCCTCTGGCCAGGTATCTGAATCTGGATTTTCTGTGGGTTCATGAAGCCGCCACCGTGCTGGAAGCCACTCTCGCGTATTCGCTCAACGCCCTGGATACGCCCACTCTGGTGGTTGAAATGGGCGTGGGCATGCGCATTACCAAGAGCTACGGCGATCAGCTTGTGGCCGGCATCCTGAACCTGATGCGTCATCTCGGCGTGTGGAAGGGCGACGTGCCCGAACCTGCGCCCGGACACAAAACCATACTTTCCACCGGAGGCACGGTGGAGTTCATCAACGCTTCCGCTTCCGGGGTGTTCATTCCGCTTATCCGACAGTCCAATCAGGTGGAGGCCGGGCAGTCCATAGGGCGCATTGTCGATCCCCTGCGCGGGGTAGTTCTGCAGGAAGTGGCCGTGGAGAAGCCGGGATTCGTCTTTACCATTCGGGCATATCCCGTGGTGTATGAAGGTTCGCTGCTTGCGCGCGTGTACAGGGAGGACAATGCATGAAACGTGAACGTCTTTTCGTCATGCCGTCTCCGTTCCGCGATGAGTTCCGCATACACGGCTTCCGTTTCGGTTCCGGCAGAAAAAGTCTGGCGGTGGTGGGGGCCATGCGCGGCGATGAACTGCAGCAGCAGTTTGTATGCTCGCGCCTTGTTCATACGCTTCAGGATCTGGAGGAGCGGGGCGAAATTGTGCCCGGTCATGAAATTCTCATCATTCCCTCGGCCAATCCCTTTGCCATGAACATAGGCAAGCGATTTTGGGCCATGGACAACACCGACATCAACCGTATGTTTCCCGGCTACGCTCTGGGCGAGACTACGCAACGCATAGCGGCCGCTCTTTTTGAACGCATTCAGGGCTATCAGTTCGGTGTGCAGCTGGCCAGCTATTACCTGGCGGGAGACTTCATTCCCCATGTGCGCATGATGCATACCGGCTACGAGGACGTGGAGCTAGCCAAGGGCTTCGGGCTTCCCTATACGCTTGTGCGGACTCCTCTGCCCATAGACACCACCACCTTGAATTACAACTGGCAGATATGGGAAACGCAGGCGTTTTCCGTGTATGCCGGTCATACCGGCGTCATCGACGTCACCACGGCCGATGACAGCCTTTCCGCCATACTGCGTTTCATGGCCCTGCACGGGATCATCCGCTATCGTTCTCATCCGGGATATTATTCCCAGGTGGTGAAGGAAGAGGATCTCGTCAACGTCAAGGCCAGCCGGGCCGGCATCATGTACTGCATGTGCAAGCCCGACGACATCGTGCGACGTCATCAGCGCCTTGCCAGCATTCTCGATCCCTATGACGGTTCCGTTCGCTGGGAGGTGCGCGCTCCGGTGGACGGAACGGTTTTCTTCATGCAGACACGTCCATTGGTGCTGGAAAACTCCATGCTTTTCAGGCTTATTCCCAGCTGAGATCGGCGTTTTTTGTTCTCAGACCGGCATTTTCGGATGTCGGTCTTTTTTTTGAGGGAGAACAGGCGTTCTACCGCTCGTCATGCACGGCAGTGCCGCAGGAAAGGCATCTTTCCTGCTGAGACGACAGAAAAGGGGGCAGGGCGTTTTTCGGAAGGAGAGAGGCGTCGAGGGGAAGAAGCGAAGTTTTTCCGAAGCATCATGCAACGGGTCGGAGCATGCGGGGAAAGAAGAAGGGCTCTCCCGATCGGGAGAGCCCTTGATGACTACAGTTCCGGCGCGTCGAAAAGCGCGTCTTCTTCGGGATACTTTGCTTCGTATTCCGCCTTGAAGTCGGCATATCGTCCTTCAAGAATGGCCTTTCTCGCTCCGCGCACCATGTCGAGGAAGTAGGTAAGATTGTGCAGGGAGTTGAGGCGGAAGGCGAGCAGTTCCTGGCTTACATAAAGATGTCGCAGATAGGCCTTGCTGAAGGTGCGGCAGGTGTAGCAGCTGCACTTCGGATCAAGGGGGCTGTCGTCCTCCGCATACTGGAGGCGCTTGATGTTGATTTTGCCTTCTGAAGTGTACAGCGTGCCGTTGCGGGCGTTTCTGGTGGGCAGCACGCAGTCGAACATGTCCACGCCGGCCTCTATGCCGTGCAGAATGTCCAGCGGCGTGCCCACGCCCATGAGATAGCGGGGCTTGTCCTGCGGCAGCACGGGATTCAGTACGCGCAGATTCTTCATCATGAGGTTCTTGGGTTCGCCCACGGCAAGCCCGCCGATGGCGTAGCCCTCAAAACCTATGTTCATGAGCTGCCTGGCCGAGGCTTCCCGAAGTTCGGGGAAGGTACAGCCCTGTACTATGCCGAACAAAAGATTGCCCGCGCTTCCGGCCGGGTAGGCTTCGCGGCAGCGCTGGGCCCATACCGTGGTGCGTTTCACGGCCTTTTCGGCCTCTTCATAGGTGGCACCGTAGCCGAGGCACACGTCGAGCGGCATCATGATGTCGGAATTCAGATTGCGCTGGATGGAAATGACCTTCTCCGGCGTGAACATATGCTTCGAGCCGTCGATGTGGGAACGGAATTCCACGCCGTCGGCCTTCATCTTGTTCAGCTTGCTCAGGCTGAAGGCCTGAAAGCCGCCGCTGTCCGTGAGAATGGGCTTGTCCCAGCGGATGAACTTATGCAGGCCGCCGCGTCGTGCCACAAGCTCGTCGCCCGGTCGCAGATAAAGATGGTAGGTATTGCCGAGGATGATCTGTGCGCCTATGGCATTAAGATCGTCGGGAGCGAGGGCCTTCACGCTGCCCACCGTGCCTACGGGCATGAAGATGGGCGTTTCTATGACGCCGTGCGCGGTATGAAGCAGGCCGGCGCGGGCGTTGCCGTCCTTGCCCAGAAGTTCGAAAGTTCCGGGGGCTTTGTCCATGGATGCCTCGAAAAGGGTTAGAGTGCGAGATCCCAGCACAGCAGCAGGATGAGAGGCGCTGAGCAGCCGAGCGCGAATTCCAGCGGGCGGGGAAGACCGTCATGATGCCGCAAGGCGAAGCTGACGGCAAGTCCGATGAGAAAGCCGGAAACAAGGCCGAAAATGTGGGCCGAGTAGTCCACGTTCTTGCCTTCCGCACCGAGCATGGCCAGAAAGGCGAGACCGGCAGCCACGGGCAGAGCCAGACGGCGGAATCCCTGAAGGTGAGAGCGGACGACGATGTCGGCGCACAGAAGTCCCACCATGCCGAACATGGCCGTGGAGAATCCTAGACTGGAGTAGCCCGGGTCGCGATAGATGACGTTCATGGCATTGCCGAGCATGCCGGAAGCGAGCGTGGCGGAAAGGGTGAGGCCGAGACCTATGCGCCGGGCGAGCAGAATGAGAAAAGGCGAGCCGAAAATGACGTTGCTGAACAGATGCAGCGTGTCGGCGTGCAGCGTAAGAGCCGTGGCCGTGCGCCACCATTCGCCGTTGCGTACTTCGGTTACGTTGAGCTTGCCGCAGCGCACCCAGTATTCCGGATCGGGAATATGCTCGAAGGGCAGGGGCCACCAGCCCATGGTGAGCCCGTACCAGAATACGAGAAAAAGCATGACGAGCATGGCCCAGTGCGCATTGTGCCGCTGAGGCACGGAGTGGGGTACCGTTTTTTTTTCCGAGGCCACGGCGGCAAGTTCGGATCGGGCCACATCTTCGAACATGGCGGGCACGAAGGCGCGCATCTGGGAGCCGTGTCCCGTGATGATGTAGGGAATGTCCCTTGAGTCGAGCACGAGACGCAGAAGCTCCATCTGTCTGGTGCCGAGGGAGGGAAGAGAGCGGCCCATGTGCCCGGGCCCGCGGAAGTCCACGACCCGCCAGTTCGCCGGAACGCGCGCGGAACGATGCCACATGGATACGTAGCTTTTCGGGCGGTGACGGAAGGCTGCGCTGATGTCGTTCATGGGAGCCTGTCTCGGGAAAGAGTGCGGTCGTCGGCGTAACCGGGGTAGCGGGAAATTATTAATCAAAAAAAGGCGGAGATGTTATCCCCGCCTTCGGAAAGATCGGCAAGCCTGATTATTCGGCGTCATTCTTGACGACGGGCTTCACCACGGCGCCGGAACGCAGGCAGCGGGTGCACACATTGATGGTGCGCACGGTGCCGTCGGCTTCCTGATGGCGGACAGCCTGCAGGTTGGGGTTGAAGCGACGCTTGGTCTTGATATTGGAATGGCTCACAAGGTTGCCCACCTGAGCTTTCTTGCCGCAGA
>CALUPL010000103.1 GCA_944322635.1 uncultured Mailhella sp. | reverse complement strand
TCTCAGGTGCGGCGTTATTCGCCGTTCAGCGGCATGAAGGAGGCCATAGCCTGGGTGATGACTTCCTTTGCAAAAGACGCGCCCAAGGATGTTCATCTGGTCATCCGCAATCATCCTCTGGACAGCGGACTCATCCGTTACGACCGGTTCATCCGCAGTTTCAGCGAGGCCTGCGGCATAAAAGATCGCGTGCTCTTTGTGGAAAGCGGCAACGGTTTGGACATGATACGCAAAAGTCGGGCCGTGGTTCTTTTGAACAGCACCATGGGTATGCAGGCGCTGGAGCAGGGCAAGGCGGTGTACTGCGTAGGCAAGTCCATTTATGCCATGCCGGGTCTTGCTGAAAGCGCAAACGAGTGCAGTCTTTCCCGGTTCTGGACATCATATCGTGCGCCGGACGCCGGGCTTTTGCATGAGTTTGAAAAGCTGCTTTTGTGCCGTGCGCTTGTAAATGGAAATTTCTATTTCGGCAGAGGGCTTGCCATGGCAATAAAGGGCTGTGCCGACAGGCTGGAAAGAAGTGCCGCCTCATCGCTGTACACTCCTGCGACTGAAATATGATATTACACAGGAACCATACGCGCCCATGGCCTGCATCCATGGGGCTAAGCGGACCCTTCCCGCATGGCATCAAGCCACTCTGCCAACTTCTGCATCATGGCCCTGCTCTCCGGCAGATACTGGGCATGCTTGCAGGCGTTCCGCCCTCTGTTTTTCTCTCCGTCATCAGCTGGGCTTCAATCACATCATTGCAGAATCTTCCGCACGCATTGAGCAGTATGGAGGCTATGCCGCTGGAACCATGGAGGCATATTTTCTCCTTGCCGCAGCTCATAGAGAGAAGAGTATTGAGCAAAGCAACGTCAGTAATGCATCGTGATGCAGAAAACGGATAGGGAAACACCTGTTCTCCGTATCCCGCCCATTCCGTAAAGCTCAAGAAGCAGACTTACCATCAGCCTTGCCAGAGAAACGACGTGAACGCACTGTTTCTCTATGTGCTCGGCGAGTACTGTCCAGCTTGCGGCATGAAGGTCAATATCGCTCCAGCAGGCAAAGCGCAGCTCTTTGGAACACGTAAAAACATATGACACAGTTCGGTGGAATTACTGCCCGAATACCCGTCTATGGGAGATGCCCTGTGATCCTGCGAAGTCTGTCGGTCAGAGATAATGAGGGCCCACCGGCATAGCCGGTTGGCCCTCTTGTGCGCCTGTAAGGAGTCCTTGCCAGCCGTGCCCTCTTATGTTTTTCGGACTCGCCCCCGTACCTCACGGAGGGCAACTTATTTTTGAATAAGAAACAAACGTTCCTTTCAATCCCGGAGCATCAGTGCCTTTTCATGGGATTGACGGGCTCCAGAGTCCCGGCGAACGATGGCATCAGACGAACAGAAAGGAGAAAAATGACCAGCCCCATGCACGGGGCGGCTGCAAGAGCCAGAAAAGCCGCACTGTAACTCACGTGATGGGCAAAAAGCCCGCCGTAGGTATTGCTGAATGAAGCTCCGATGCCCTGAATGGTAAGCACAAGCCCCAGTCCCATGTTGACGTGGCCGCTTCCCTGTAAAAGTCTTGCCACAAGACCAGGCGTAGCCACACCCAAAAGTCCGGCCCCTACGCCGTCCAGCATCTGTACGGGAATGATGTTCCACGGACTTTCCCACAGTCCCGCGATACAACCGCGCAGAGGAAGCGCCAAAAGAGCCAGCAAAAAAAGCCAGCCGTACCCCTTTCGCTGTGCCACTTTCGCACCCCACAGGGCCACGACTATCATGGTGGCCTGCGCCAGGACAACGGTTCCCGCCGTATAGGCCGCACCGTTAACGCTGAAACGTGCTACGGCTGACTGGCCTAGCAACGGCAGAAGCGCCGCATTGCCAAGGTGAAAAAAGAACAATGTCAACGCTACGGAAATCAGTGCCTTGTCGCAGAAAAGCAGTCGAAAATTCCGCACGGAGCGTTCCCGGCCCGTCGAATCCGATGGATCAAGCCCGCGCGCTGCCGCATAATCAATATGTGAAGGGTCAATGCGCACAAGACTGAACACGGCAAGACAGCCCATGACCACCATAACGAAGAACACGCCGGGAATACCGAAAAAATAACCGATGATTCCTCCCATGACGGCAGTGGACGCGTTTCCGGCATGACTCCACGCTTCGTTGACGCCGAGTCGTGCAGGAAGCCCGCTTTGCCCCACCATGCCGAGCGTCATGCCGGTAAGAGACGGAGCTATGGCCGCAGCGGCTATGCTCTGCAAAATGCGTGAAAGACCTGCCGCAACGGCGCCGCTCCACACAAAGACAAGACCGCACCCAAAAACAATGAGGCAAATACTTGCCGCTATCAACCCGCGTTTATGTCTCGTATGATCGGCAAGAGCGCCAAGGGGGGTAATGCAGAAAAGTTCGGCAAGGCCTCCGATCGTCATAACAAAGCCGATCTCATCAGGCATCCAGCCCTGTGACTGAAGATATACCCCAAGGAAAGGCCCCAATCCATCACGCACGTCGGCAAGGGCAAAGCAAAGCAGAGAAAGAAACATTAAAGAGTTGCGTCTGGAAATATCCTCATCCATCGAAATCCTCTACTACTCACAACTGTCAGAAAAATTTTCGATTTTATCTTCATATATACAAAAGTCAATATATCCGGACAACTATCCGCCCGGAGGCGAACATACCGCCTGCAGCCATACTTTACATCTTTCGCAGCTCTCAGACCTCATAACATCCACACAGCGCAGAAAATAACGGCTAAACACCTCTTCCGGCAATGGCATGGTGCCCCATCTGATATCCATAAAAAAATCAGCCCATACACATAATACGTATAGGCTGATCCTGCAGAGGAAGAAATGAGAGGAGAGTATGTATGGATCATGACTGATTCATGACCGTTGACGCTTTCTTTTTAACAACACCGCTTAGAAAGTCACGTTTCAAAGTCTTTCATATGTTCAGCATACCTTTTACCATAACTCCCTTTTCTCGATATTTCTCTGTCGTATCCATACGGGTATCACCGGCCTGTGCTCCGCGCTTTCCATAGAAAAAAGGCTTCGAACTGCACTTCCCTGCCCGATCATTCGCTATCTGTCTGAAAGGCTCTTTCTCCAGAGACAAAAAACAACATCTTTTCACAGAAGCCAGGTTCCGCTTTCTGCCCCCCTAAATTCCAACAGTACAGCTAAAAAACCGGCCTGATCGAAGGAGGCAGCGATCAGACCGGAATCACAAGGGGAACTCCAAAGAAGACGCAACGGGATTATCGAAGGGGAAAACGACTTCCCGTTATGGTATCTGTTTACCGTATTCGCAGAAAAAGTCACGTTTCAAAATCTTTCCGGTTTCTGCAACACTTTGAAAGGGATTCTTTCACGGACTCCCCAGGAACCGCCAGGAAAATCAAAACATTCCTCTCTGACGACATCGTTGGTATTCATATTGTATCTTATGAAAATATATTATATTATTTTTATCGTAAAACGTTCGGGCAACGATACTTTTCCTTATCTGCCCGCGGCACATCAGCTGATCGGACATTTGCCTTTTTCCCGTGTCGCGGCTATTTCTTTAAAGGTATTTCAGATTCCCCGCTTCTTCCGACCTGGGGCAAAGCCAGCTTTCCCCGCGAAGAATGCTTACCGACAGTCCCTCTCGCCGCTGGAAGACGGCGGAGAACAGAAGGAACACAACATGAAAAAAATCTGCACTTTCGGACTCATCGTCACGCTGCTTCTCGGCAGCGGCTGCGCCATGCAGAGCAACACCGGCAGGGGTGCAGCCTACGGTACGGCCGGCGGCGCGGCTGCCGGCGCCATTCTCGGTCAGATCATAGGCGGCAACACCAAGTCCACGCTTATCGGCACTGCAGCGGGAGCAGTCATCGGCGGGCTTGCCGGCACAGGAATAGGCACCATGATGGATCGCCAGGAAAACGACATGCGGCAGGCTCTGGCCAATTCGCAGGCTGTGGCCGTTCAGCGTGAAGGCAACGCCCTTGCCCTCACCTTCAAAAGCGACTTCACCTTCGATGTCAATTCCACGAACATCCGTCCCGGTCTCTATACCGAGCTCGACCGAGTGGCACAGGTACTTTCCGCCTATCCGCAGACCACCATTCTCGTGACCGGCCATACCGACAGCACGGGTTCCGAGTCCTACAACCAGCAGCTCTCTGAACGCCGTGCCCAGAGTGTAAAGAACGCCCTTGTACAGCGCGGCGTGGCTGCATCGAGAATTCAGGCCGTGGGATATGGCGAGACCTCGCCCATTGCCGACAACAACACGGAATCCGGCCGCCAGCAGAACCGTCGCGTGGAAGTGCGCATCAATCCCGTGCAGCAGTAGGGTTATCTACGCGGGGTCGACCTTTGGGTTCATCCGCCGTTACGCAGGGCGCTCCATCGGGCGCCCTGCTTTTGCATCGCCACCCGCTTCTCCATCAAAGTATCCGCACTGTCCGACAAAAAAGCGGCAGAGCGCATGATCTCCATTGCGTTCTCCTGCTTCTGCCAAAGCCGCAGCCAGCTCATCCATGAAGGAATATGCGCTCATGTTCATTGTGGCCTTCATTTCGGCCACGATACTTCCCGCCCAGTCGGAAGCGGTGCTCGTCGCCCTGGTGGCCGACGGAGGGCATTCACCGTGGGCACTCGTGGCTACGGCTACCGCAGGCAACAGCCTGGGTTCGGCCACGAACTGGCTTCTCGGCCTGCTGGCCCAAAGGTTCATGACGACCCGCTGGTTTCCCGTTTCTCCTTCCCGGCTTCTGAAAGCGGAAAACTGGTATCACAAATACGGTCGCTGGTCTCTCATGCTGAGCTGGATGCCTGTCATGGGTGACGCTCTCACTCTTGCCGCCGGAATCATGAAAGAGCCGTTCTGGTCTTTTTTCTCCATAACGCTCACAGCGAAACTGCTTCGCTACGTGGCCATCGTCGGACTTTACATGGCCGTTTCGTAAGCTCGCCTTTCCAGCGTTCTGATAATCAGTCCGAATACTCTGAAAAGCATATTTCCTTTTCATCCACGGATACGGATTGTCATTCCCTTGCATGATAGGACAAACAAAATAAGCCGGCTTGTTACGGCACGCTGTACGGTCGGTACGATAATGGAGATGAAACATGGAACATTTCATGACGGAAATTCCGCTGAACATCATGCCTGGCTTTCGCATCGGCCATGCGGAAGACTCATCGGGCATGACCGGCTGCACGGTCATTCTTGCCGACACGGATATGGCTGCTGCCGTGGACGTACGCGGTGGAGGTCCTGCATCCCGGGAAACGGAACTTCTCTCCCCCGTCGCCTCCTGCGATCGCATACATGCCGTTCTGCTCGGCGGAGGCAGTGCCTTCGGTCTGCGCGCTGCAGAAGGCGTCATGCACTTTCTGGAAGAACGCGGCCGCGGATTCGACACCGGCTTTGCCCGCGTGCCTCTGGTATGTGCTTCCTGCCTGTACGATCTTGAAATCGGGGATGCCCATGCACGTCCCGATGCAGACATGGGCTACCGTGCCTGCCTGAACGCTGAAGACAACCGCGCTGAATGCGGCTGCCTCGGGGCAGGAACGGGCTGCACGGTAGGAAAGCTGAACGGCACGGCAACCATGATGAAATCCGGCCTCGGCTGTCATGCCGTCCGCATCGGGGATGTCATGGTAGGAGCCATTGTAGCTGTGAACGCGCTGGGCGACGTTTTCGACATTGACAGCGGCAAGCAGATTGCCGGGATGCTCTCGTCCGACAGAACATGCTTTGCCGACAGCGAAAAGGCTCTCATCCGCACCTGCGCCGAACGTGCGGACAATCTTTTTACGGGCAATACCACCATAGGCTGCATCATCACCAACGCCGCGTTCGACAAAACGCATCTCAAGAAAATTGCGGCCATGGCCCATAACGGACTGGCAAGAACCATACGTCCGGTACATACCTCTGCCGACGGTGATACCATCTATGCGCTTTCCACGGGCTGCGTACGGGCCAACCAGGATGCCGTAGGCACCCTTGCCGCCCGTGTTATGGGCAAAGCCGTCAACGCCGCCGTGCTGGCTGCATCCGGAAGCCCAGACTGCCCGGCCGCCCGTGACCTTGAATTCTGAAGAGGATCTTCTCTGAAATTCCGGCGACGGCTGCTCGAACAGGTGAACGAAGCCTTTTCCCATGTATGGAAAAAGATTCATCGTATGTGCAAACGCGGAAAAACGCATAGCACATAAGTCAACAACGTCACCCGGGCCGTACCTGACAGGACAAAGGGCACGGGCGCACAACTGCCTTCATCGTACACCCGGTATGAGTTTACAGAAAAAGACGTGACGACTCATCACCGGCTCAGAAGCGCAGCCCTGTCATCATCCGACTATCCTTCCTGCAGTCGTGAAATTCAAGGCTTTTTTAAGTCAGGACCACCCGTAAAACGGGTGGCTTGTTCAGCCCTGTAAGGGCTTGTTACTTACTCGCGCCTTAAGGGCGCCGGCTTGAACTTCTCTGGTCGGCGCCCTCTCTTTTTCAACAGTTCAAG
>CALUPL010000102.1 GCA_944322635.1 uncultured Mailhella sp. | reverse complement strand
TGGAGCCGAAGGGGCCGCAAGAACTCTCAGGCAAAAGGACCGGTTTTGGACAAACTCTGGAAAGCAGGCATGCACCCATGAGGCAATCCGCGCGGCGGAGAATCTTTCAGGTTGGTAACAGAGGCACGGAAGACGAAGCAATTCGTCTGCTGTGCCTCTTTTTTTATTTCTTTTTTGTTTTGCAGGAGAAGGTTCCATGGAACTTAAAACCCCTCTTTACGACGTGCACGTTGAGGAAGGCGGAAAGATGGTTCCCTTTGCGGGCTATCTGCTTCCCGTGCAGTATGCAAGCGGCGTCATCAAGGAACACATGGCCGTGCGTCAGGCGGCAGGGTTGTTCGACGTATCCCACATGGGAGAAATACTCTTCACCGGCCCCACGGCGCTCGACACGCTGAACCACCTGCTCACCAACGACTTCACCAACATGCCCGCCGGCAAGGTGCGCTACAGCGTCATGTGCAACGAAAAGGGCGGCGTCATCGACGATCTTGTCGTGTACAAGTTCTCCGACGACGAGTATCTCGTCGTGGTCAACGCCGCCAACCGCCACAAGGACTATGCCCACATGGCCGCCAACCTGCTGCCCGGGACGAAAGCAGAAGACATTTCCGATTCCGTGGCTCAGCTGGCCCTTCAGGGGCCGGCCGCTCCGGCCATTCTCGGCAAGCTGGTGCCTGAGGAAAAGCTGCCCCAGAAGTACTACACCGCCGTGCGCGACGTGGACATCAACGGCATGAAGTGCCTGGTTTCCCGCACGGGCTACACCGGCGAACTCGGCTATGAAATCTACACCGCTCCCGAAAATGCCGTAAAGCTCTGGAAAACCCTGCGCGAAGCCGGCAAGGAATACGGTCTCATTCCCTGCGGACTCGGTGCGCGCGACACCCTGCGCCTTGAGGCCGCCATGCCCCTGTACGGTCATGAAATGGACGAAACCATCACGCCCTTTGAGGCCGGACTCGACTTCGGCGTAAAAATGGGCAAGCCCGAGTTCATCGGCAAGGCCGCGCTTGAGGCGGCAGGCAAACCTTCCCGCATTCGCGTGGGCCTTGAGATCACCGGGCGCGGCATAGCCCGCGAGCATCAGCCCGTTTTCCTCGGCGACACTCAGATAGGCATGACCACCTCCGGTACGCACTGTCCCGCCGTAGGCAAGGCACTGGCCATGGCCCTGGTGGATGCTTCTCACAGCGAACCCGGGACGCAGGTGGAAGTGGACGTGCGCGGACGCCGCATAGGTGCCGTCATCGTTCCTCTGCCCTTCTATCATCGCTAAGCCGTCTTCATGCAGGACTCCCGGATTTCAGGTCTCGAGCCTTTTGCCCCTTTCGTCCTGCCGTTATCCTTTAATTCAGAACCTCTATCTCACTTTCCGGAGGATACCATGTCCAAGATTCCCGCCGAACTTCAATACACCGCTTCCCATGAATGGATAAAGAACGAAGACGGTCTTTCCGTCATCGGCCTCACCGACTTTGCCCAGAGCTCCCTCGGCGACATCGTGTTCATTGATCTGCCCCAGGAGGGCGACACCGTCACCATGGGTGACTCCTTTGCCGATGTGGAATCCGTGAAGGCTGTCTCCGGCGTGTTCAGCCCTGTTTCCGGCACCGTGGCCGCCGTGAACAGCGCGCTCATCGACAACCCCGCTCTGCTCAACGAAGACCCCTACGGCGCCTGGCTCATCAAGGTGTCCGACGTCACCAAGACCGGCGTGCTGCTGGATGCCGCCGCCTATGAGGCCGTGTGCAAGTCTGAGGAGGCCTGAGCATGGGCAGCTACATTCCCTCCACGGCCGAAGAAAGGAAGGCCATGCTGGAGTACCTCGGACTCGGCTCCATGGACGATCTGTTCGCCGCCGTTCCCGAGTCCGTGCGCGTGCATTCCCTCAACCTTCCCGAAGGCCTGAGCGAAATGGAAGTGTCGCGCAAGGTGCGCGCTCTGGCGGACAAGAACGTCCGCTTCCGCAGCGTGTTCCGCGGCGCCGGCGCCTATCGCCACTACATTCCCGCCATTGTGAAAACCGTGACCTCCCGCGAGGAATTCGTCACGGCCTACACGCCCTATCAGGCGGAAATCAGTCAGGGCGTGCTTCAGTCCATCTTTGAATACCAGACGCAGATCTGCGAACTCACCGGCATGGACGTGTCCAACGCCTCGGTGTACGACGGTGCCGTGGCTGCGGCCGAAGCCGTGCTCATGTGCCTTGAACGCCGCAAGAACGGCATCATCGTGGCCGGAAGCGCAGATCCGCAGACCATTACCACGATACGCACCTACTGCGAGAGCCGCAATGTGCCCGTTACGGTGCTCCCTGTGAAGAACGGAGCCACGGACGTTGCCGACCTTTCTGCCGCGCTTTCCGACACCTCGGCCTGCCTCTACGTGCAAAGCCCGAACTATTACGGCGTGCTTGAAGATATGGACGCCCTTGTGGCCGCCGCTCACGGTGCCGGAGCAAGAGTGGTCATGGGAGCCAACCCCATTTCCCTGGGAATTCTGAAAACTCCCGGCGAATACGGCGCCGACATTGCCACGGGCGAGGGACAGCCCCTAGGCATGCCCCTTGGATTCGGCGGCCCGTACCTCGGCTTCATGGCCTGCAGGAAGGAGCTCATGCGCCGCCTGCCCGGCCGCATCGTGGGCGAAACCGCAGATCATGAAGGCCGCCGCTGCTTCGTGCTCACCCTTCAGGCCCGCGAACAGCACATCCGCCGCGAAAAGGCCTCGTCCAACATCTGCTCCAACGAAGCGCTGTGCGCCATGACGGCCTCGGTGTATCTTGCGGCCATGGGACCTCAGGGCCTTGCCCGCGTCGCGGAAAACTGCGCGGCTCACGCTCACTATCTGGCAGAAGAGCTGTCCCGAATTCCGGGCTTCTCCCTGCGCCACAACGACAGGGAATTCTTCCATGAATTTCTTACGGACTGCCCCGTTGACCCCGAAGAGCTCTGCTCGAAGCTTGCCGAAAAAGGCATTCTCGGCGGCCTTCCCGTGGAAGGCGGCATTCTGTGGTGCTGCACCGAGCTTTGCAGCAAGAATGACATGGATGAACTCATCACCGCCATCCGGGAGGTGTGCGCACAATGAAACTGCTTTTTGAAAGAAGCCGTCCCGGCCGCCGGGAGTGCCTGATTCCCGCCTGCGACGTGCCCGCGGCATCGTTTTCCCCGTCCGCGCTGCGCGCCTCCGCGCCTCGTCTTCCGGAAATATCGGAAATAGACCTCGGACGGCATTACACCGAACTTGCTTCGCAGACCCACGGCGTGAACAAGGGCTTTTACCCCCTGGGTTCCTGCACCATGAAGTACAACCCCAGGATCAATGAGGAAATGGCCTCTCTGCCGGGCTTTACGGACATTCATCCCCTTCAGCCCGCAGAAAGCGCCCAGGGCTGCCTTGAGGTCCTGTTTGAAACCGAAAGGCTGCTTTGCGAGATTACCGGCATGGACGGCATGACCTTCCAGCCCGCCGCCGGCGCTCACGGCGAATATACCGGCCTTCTGCTCATCCGCCGCTACCATCAGTCGAGAAACGATGCCGCCCGCACGAAGATCATCGTTCCCGATTCCGCCCACGGAACCAATCCCGCCTCGGCCACCATGGCCGGCTTCACCGTGGTTTCCGTGCCCTCCAATGCAAAGGGCGGCGTGGACATCGAGGCTCTCAGAAATGCCGTGGGTCCGGATACCGCCGGTCTCATGCTCACGAACCCCAACACCCTGGGCCTGTTCGACGAAAACATTCTCGAAATCACCCGCATCGTCCACGAAGCGGGCGGCCTCTGCTACTACGACGGCGCCAACCTGAACGCCGTCATGGGTCATGCCCGTCCCGGCGACATGGGCTTCGACTGCGTGCACCTCAACCTGCACAAGACCTTCTCCACCCCGCACGGCGGCGGAGGTCCCGGCAGCGGCCCCGTGGGCTGCAAGGACTTTCTCGAACAGTTCCTGCCCGCTCCCCGCGTGTGCAAAAAGGAAGACGGCTCCTTCGGCTTCGCCGACCCCGAGCATACCATGGGACGCGTGCGCAGCTTCTACGGCAACTTCCTCGTAGTGGTGCGCGCCCTCACCTACATTCTCACCCTGGGACGAGAGGGCATTCCCGAAGCTTCTGCCATGGCAGTGCTCAACGCCAACTACCTCATGAAGAAGCTCTCCGGCTCCTACGACATGGCCTACGACTCCATGTGCATGCACGAATTCGTCATGACCCTGGAAAAGCTCAAGGGTGAAACCGGCGTCTCTGCCATGGATGTGGCAAAATCGCTGCTCGACTACGGCATTCATCCGCCGACCATGTACTTCCCGCTCATCGTGCACGAGGCCCTCATGGTGGAACCCACCGAAACCGAAAGCCCGGAAACTCTGGACAATGCGGCCGAGGCCCTTCTTGCCATTCTTGAAAAGGCGAAAACCGATCCGGCCTATCTGCACGGCGCCCCGCACCGCTGCCCCATCGGTCGTCCCGATGAAGTTCGCGCGGCCCGCACTCCCGTGCTTCGCTATGACTTCGCTTCCGCCGAAAACAAATAACCCCCTCGACAAGCCGGACCGGCCTGCGGTCCGGCCCCTTTGCGGCGCGCCGAAAACCCTTTCGACGCGCCGCCTCTTTTTCTGAAAAGTCGGCGTGTTCATTGAATGTTCTGAGAACTGTCGTCCGCGTGTTTTCTCCCGAACCCGCTTCCTCCAGCGCTTCTGTCCGATGCGCCTCTTGCGGAACGGCGCGAAAACGGCTAAATTATTCTTTTCGTCGTCCTTCACCCCAACGAATCAAATACCATGAGCTGCAGTCATCCGGCCTCGTCCGACCTTTACCGCATGAATATGTCCGCCAGCCGGACAGGTTCCGTCGCGGCACTGTGCAGCGACAGCTTCACCGCGTGCTCCTTCAGCCGTTTCAACGTACATGCGTTTCATGCCCCTCTTGCCGGACTTCCGTGGGTCTTCCGTCCGAAAAGGGCCGCGCTGCATGCTCCCTCCCGCATTCGAAAGGGGAGAACCATATTCCGCACAGCAACAAGGGGCAGCCACTCCGCAGAGGACAGAGCTGCCCTTTTCCGTTCTTCTTGTACAGAAGCAGCCCATCCGTGCCTGTATCCCGCATTTCGGCAGGCGCCCCGAAGCTTCCGGAAAGAAAAAATGCCCCGACTTCTGTTCCGGCGTTCGATCGGCGTCTTGTCCGCCTGTGCGAAAAAGCACGAATCCCATACGTGCCGGACTTCTTGCGCCGCTGGAAACGGCGCTCCCACCGACCCCATGAACCTTTCCACATCAATCTTCGCATAAGGAGCGAAAATTATGGGAGGATTTTTCGGAGCCATCTCCAGACAGGACTGTGTGCTGGACATCTTCTTCGGCGTGGACTACCACTCGCATCTCGGCACCCGCCGGGGCGGAATGGCCGTTTACGACCGCAAACTGGGCTTCCAGCGTCAGATCCACGACATTGAGAACACTCCCTTCCGAACCAAATTCGAAAAGGACCTCGCCGACTTCCACGGCTGCGCAGGCATAGGCTGCATAAGCGACATTGACCCTCAGCCTCTTCTTGTCCGCTCCCATCTCGGACTGTACGCCATCTGCACCGTGGGCATCATCAACAATGCCGAACGCCTGGTGCGGGACTACTTCTCCAGCCGGGGCCATCAGTTCATGGCCACAAGCTCGGGCAAGGTCAATCCCACGGAACTCGTGGCCGCGCTCATCAATCAGGAAGACGATATCGTCGCGGGCATACGGCATGCGCAGGATGCCATTGAAGGTTCCATGACCATTCTGCTGCTCACGGAAGATTCCATCATCACCGCCCGAGACAGAATGGGCAGACTGCCCGTGCACATAGGCAAAAGCGCGCTCGGCCACAGCGTGTCCTTTGAATCCTTCGCCTATCACAAGCTGGGATACGAAGACGCCTACGAACTCGGACCAAGCGAAATCGTGCGCATTACGGCCGACGGTTACGAAACGCTTTCTCCGGCCGGCAAGTGCATGAAAATATGCGCCTTTCTCTGGACCTATTACGGCTATCCCAACTCCAACTACGAAGGCGTGAACGTCGAACTCATGCGCTACCGCAACGGTGAGATCATGGCGCGCGACGAAATGGCTCGCGGCACGCTTCCCGCAGTCGATCATGTGGCGGGCGTTCCCGATTCCGGCACGCCGCACGCCATAGGCTACGCCAACTGCTGCAAGCTGCCCTTTGCCCGTCCCTTCGTGAAGTACACGCCCACCTGGCCGCGTTCCTTCATGCCTGCCAATCAGGCCGTGCGCAATCAGGTGGCAAAAATGAAGCAGATTCCCGTGCCGGAACTCATTCAGGGCAAAAAGCTCCTCTTTGTGGACGATTCCATCGTGCGCGGCACACAGCTTCGGGAAACCGTGGACTTCCTCTTCGAGTCCGGTGCAGGAGAAGTGCACATGCGCTCCGCCTGCCCTCCCATCATGTACAGCTGCAAATATCTCAACTTCTCCCGGGGCAATTCCGACATGGACCTGCTGGCCCGGCGCATCATTCAGGAGCTGGAAGGCGACGAAGGACAGCGTCACCTCGAAGAATACGCCGACTCCTCCACTGCGCGCGGCAAAAGTCTGCTTAGCGCCATCTGCCGCAAGATGGGTTTCGATTCACTCGGCTATCAGTCCCTCGACGGCCTCATCGAGGCCATAGGCATCGACAGGGAGAAAATCTGCACCTACTGCTGGAACGGCAAAGGATAACACCATGAACAATTCCCATTCCGCGTCCTACGCTGCCGCCGGTGTCAACATTGAGGCCGGCTACGAAGGCGTCCGCCTCATGAAACGTCATGTCGAGCGCACCATTATTCCCGGAGTCGTCTCCGATCTCGGAGGCTTCGGCGGCCTGTTTGAACCCGACACCACGGGCATGAAACGCCCCGTGCTCGTTTCCGGCACCGACGGCGTGGGCACAAAGCAGCGCATAGCCCAGCTCATGGACAAGCACGACACCGTAGGCATCGACTGCGTGGCCATGTGCGTGAACGACATCGTCTGCTGCGGCGCAAAGCCCCTGTTCTTCCTCGACTACATCGCCATAGGCAAGAACGATCCCGAAAAGGTGGCCACTCTCGTTTCCGGCGTGGCTGAAGGATGCGTGCAGGCGGGCTGCGCCCTCATCGGCGGCGAAACGGCCGAGCATCCCGGCGTTATGGCTGCCGACGACTATGATCTTGCGGGCTTTTCCGTGGGCATCGTGGATCGTGAAAAGGTCATAAGCGCCTCGTCCATGCGCGAAGGCGACGTCATTCTCGCCCTGCCCTCTTCCGGCATCCATTCCAACGACTATTCGCTCGTGCGCAAGGTGTTCGATGTGGAACACGGCGACCTGGCAAGATACTGCGACGATCTCGGCCAGACTCTCGGCGAAGCTCTGCTCACCCCCACGGTCATATACGTAAAGCCCGTGCTCGCCGCCATTGCCGCTGCCGAGGTGCATGGCATAAGCCACATTACCGGCGGCGGATTTTATGAAAACGTGCCCCGCTGCGTGCCCGACGGCCTTTCTGCCAGAATAGAAAAGGCCGCCATAAAAACGCCGGCCATTTTCACCATGCTCCAACAGACGGGCAACATTCCGGAACGCGACATGTTCAACACCTACAACATGGGCGTGGGCATGACCGTCATCGTGTCCCGCGACACGGCGGACAAGGCTCTTGAAACGCTGAAGGCCGAAGGCTGCAACGCCTACGTTCTCGGCGAGATTGCCGCCGGAGAAGAAAAAGTCGTTCTCGCCTGATGGCGGCCGCGCCTCACCGGCGCGGCTCACGCTTCTGCATCATACGCGGCAAAGCTCCGCTGCAAAGGATATCAAGAATGGTAAGACGCATCTATGTAGAGAAAAAGCCCGCCCTGAGACATGAGGCCGGAGCGCTCTTTACCGAACTTCGCACGCTGCTCGGCATCAGCTCCCTCACCGGTCTGCGCCTCGTCAATCGCTACGACGTGGAAGGGCTGGACGAAGATGTCTTTCAGCGCGCGGTAAAAACCGTTTTTTCCGAACCTCAGGTAGATGACGCAAGCGAAACACTGCCCGAAGGCGACTACACGGTTTTTGCCGTGGAATATCTGCCCGGTCAGTTCGACCAGCGCGCCGATTCTGCCGGCCAGTGCATCCAGCTCATGACGCAGGGCGAACGCCCCGCCGTGCGCACAGCCCGCGTTTTCCTGCTTTCCGGCGATCTCTCCAAAGACGACGTGGAAAAGATTAAGCGCTACCTCATCAACCCCGTGGAAGCGCGCGAAGCCTCCCTCGACCCCGTGGAAACCCTGCACGTGGAGTGCGCGCATCCTTCCAGCGTAAGTACCGTGGAAGGCTTCACCACGCTCGACGAAGCCGGCCTTTCCGCCCTGCTCGACACTCTCGGCCTTGCCATGGATCTTGACGACCTCAAGTTCCTCCAGGCCCATTTCCGCGACGAGGAAAAACGTGACCCCACCATTACGGAAGTAAGGGTGGTGGATACCTACTGGTCCGATCACTGCCGCCACACCACTTTTTCCACGCACATCGACTCCGTGGACATTCTGGATGAAAAAACGCTTGAGGCCTACAAGCGCTACCTTGCCGCAAGGGTGGAAGTATATGGCGAAGAGAAGGCGGCCGCGCGTCCGCAAACGCTCATGGACATAGCCACCATAGGGGCAAAAACGCTGAAAAAGCGCGGGCTGCTCGGCAACATGGATCAGAGCGAAGAAATCAATGCCTGCTCCATTCACGTAACCGCCACGGTGGACGGAGAGAAGCAGGACTGGCTTCTCATGTTCAAGAACGAAACCCACAACCATCCCACGGAAATCGAGCCTTTCGGCGGAGCTGCCACGTGCATAGGCGGCTGCATACGCGACCCGCTCTCAGGCCGTGCCTATGTCTATCAGGCCATGCGCGTCACCGGCTGCGGCGACCCGCGCACTCCCGTTTCCGAAACCATTCCCGGCAAGCTCCCCCAGCGCAAGCTGGCGCAAACGGCCGCCGCAGGCTATTCCTCCTACGGCAACCAGATAGGCCTTGCCACGGGCATGGTGTCGGAAGTCTATCATCCCGGCTATGTGGCCAAGCATCTGGAAGTGGGTGCCGTCGTGGCCGCCGCTCCGGCCCAAAACGTGGTGCGTGAACGGCCGGCCCCGGGCGACGCGGTCATTCTTCTCGGCGGCCGTACGGGACGCGACGGCATAGGCGGCGCTACCGGATCTTCCAAGAGCCACAACCAAAAGTCCCTCGTCACCATGGCTTCGGAAGTACAGAAAGGCAACGCGCCCGAGGAACGCAAGATTCAGCGTCTGTTCCGTAACGGCAACGTCACCCGGCTCATCAAGCGCTGCAACGATTTCGGCGCGGGCGGCGTATCCGTGGCCATAGGCGAACTCGCGCCCGGCCTTGAAATCAATCTCGACGCCGTGCGCAAGAAGTATGAAGGTCTGGACGGCACGGAACTCGCCATTTCCGAATCGCAGGAACGCATGGCCTGCGTGGTGGCCGCCAAGGATGCCCCCGCCTTCATCGACGCGGCGGAAAAGGAAAACCTGGAAGCCTACCAGGTGGCCGTGGTCACCGAAAGCCCGCGCATGGTCATGAACTGGCAGGGGCAAACCATAGTCAATCTGTCCCGCGCCTTCCTCGACACCAACGGCGCTTCCAAGCACACCGGCGTGCGCGTGGAGGCCAAAGACCGCTCCGCCATGGACGCTCCCGCCGCTTCAAGCCTGCGGGAAACGGCCTCAAGCCTGAAATGCGCTTCGCGCCGCGGCCTTGCCGAACGCTTCGATTCCACCATAGGCGCAGGTTCCGTGCTCATGCCCTTCGGCGGCATTCGTCAGCGCACGCCCGCACAGGTCATGGCCGCGCTTCTGCCCGTTCTGCCCGGCCACGACACCAAAGACTGCTCCGTCATGGCCTGGGGCTTCGACGCCGACAAAATGAGCGTGGATCCCTATGAAGGCGCCTATCGCTCCGTGCTCACCTCCGTAGCCAGACTCGCGGCTGCCGGATGCGACTACAAAAAGGCCTATCTGTCCCTTCAGGAGTACTTTGAAAAACTGCGCGACGATCCCAGCCGCTGGGGCAAGCCCTTTGCCGCTCTTCTCGGGGCGCTCGACGCCCAGCTCGACCTTGAGGTGGCAGCCATAGGCGGCAAGGATTCCATGTCCGGTTCCTTCCTCAACATGGACGTTCCGCCCACGCTCATTTCCTTTGCCATAGCTCCTGCAAAGACCGATGATCTGCTCTCTTCCGAGTTCAAGGAAGCCGGACATCCCGTATGCCTCTTTGCCCCCAAGGAAATGAACGCCTCCGCCGTCAAGGCCTGCTGGGACGAGTTTGCCGCCCTGCACGCACAGGGCAAGGTCAAGGCGGCCTGGGCCGTGGAAAACAGCCTGGCCGAAGCCGTCATGAACATGGCCTTCGGCAACGGCATAGGCTTTGCCTCCTGCGCCGACATGGACTGGCATTCTCCCATGCCCGGAGTCATTGTGGCCGAACTGACGGAAAAAGCCGGCCTTGTCATAGGCACGACCACGGCGGACAACACCGTGACTCTCGGCAATGATTCCGCTTCCATCGACGAACTTCTGGCTCTGAACGAAGGCGTTCTCGAAGACATCTACCCGAACCGCACGAAAACCGAAGAGGCTCCCGTGCCTCTCGTAACTTCAGACAAAAAGCCCGTGGCCGTACCCCGCGTGGGAGCGGCCAAGCCCCGCGTGGTTATTCCCGTGTTCCCCGGAACCAACTGCGAATACGACAGCGCCCGCGCCGCCGTGCGCGCCGGGCTCGAACCTGAAATCATCGTGCTGCGCAACCAGTCCGCCGCCGAGGTTTCGGAATCGGCCGCGCGCTTTGCCAAAGCCGTTCGTGAAAGTCAAATCATATTCGTGCCCGGCGGATTTTCCGGCGGCGACGAACCCGAAGGCTCCGGCAAGTTCATTACGGCCTTCTTCCGCAACCCGGAAGTCACCGACGCCACCATGGACCTGCTCAAGCAGCGCGACGGCCTCATGCTCGGCATCTGCAACGGCTTCCAGGCGCTCATCAAGCTCGGCCTCGTGCCTTACGGCGAAATCATCGACACCGATGATGCCTGCCCCACCCTTACCTTCAACGTCATAGGCCGCCATCAGTCGAAAATCGTGCGCACGCGCGTCTCTTCGCGGCTTTCCCCGTGGCTTAAGAAGGCTGAAGTGGGCGAAATCATTTCCGTGCCGGTGTCCCATGGCGAAGGACGCTTCCTGTGCAGCCCCGAACTCCTTAAAAAGCTCATGGCCAACGGACAGATAGCCACGCAGTACGTGGATCTTGACGGCAATCCCACCATGGACGTGGACTTCAACCCCAACGGCTCCGCATGGGCCATAGAGGGCATTACCTCCCCCGACGGCCGCGTGCTCGGCAAAATGGGCCACTCGGAACGTACGGGCGCAACGCTCTATAAAAACGTGCCCGGCAACTACGACCTCCACCTCTTCGAATCCGCCAAGGACTACTTCAGCCTGTAAAAAGGCAGGAAAGACAGAAAAAGACAGGCGGGGGGAATAATTCCCCCCGCGCCCCCTTGTTTCTGCCGTACGGCTGCACCGTCCGGCAGGACCGTGGGAAACGGAGGAATACAGTCGCTGCAAGTCAATTCCGGCTACCCGAAAGCTGCCGCGAGAAATCAAAAAGCGAGCTCCTCATGCTCGAAGGGCGCGCTTTTTTCATGCCGTTCTGCAAAACGGAACAGGCATGACCGCATCAGTTTCCTGACTAAAAAAACATTCCGATAAAAGTTCCCGCAGACGCTCAATCCATTCGGCCGCAGTTTTCCGTTCTCACGGCAGGCTTTTTTCTCTCCTCCCTTTACCTGTTGAAAAGTTTTGAAAAAAGATGGGGGCGTGGGGGAAGAGAAAAACTTTTGAAAAAGTTTTTCTCTTCCCCCACATACTTCCTCTCCTTCTCTCTTACTTCACTCTCACTATCCGTCCGGTGAGGGGAAATGCGAGCGGGTCATGGGCGCGAAGGTAGTCCGTCACCACGTCGAGCACGAGAGGATCGGGGGCGGGCACGAGGCGGCCTTGTTTCAGCATGGCGTAACCGTCACCTCCCTCCGCGAGGTAGTCGGAAAGGGTCACCTTGTAGGAAGCCTCAGGCTCAAGCGGGCGTGCCCTGCCCTTGTCGTCAACAATTTCCGCGCGAAGCACGCGTGCTCCGGCAGGGCGGTTTCCATCCACTTCGTAGCGCAGGCCGGATACCTGCAAAAGTCGCGGGCCTGCCGCTCCTTCGGCGGACACGCCGTGTTCCAGCGCGGCAAGAATCTCTTTTCCTTCGTAACTGCGCACCAGCACTGCATTGCCGAAGGGATGCACGGAAAGCACGTCTCCCCGCGTGATCTTTCCCTCCGGCAGAGCCGCGCGCAATGCTCCTCCGTTGCACAGAGCGATTTCGGCGCCGAAGGGCCGGGCATAGGCCAGCATGGCGTCGGTAGTCACCATGCCGCCGAGGCAGTCTTCCTTCCGGCACACGTCCATGCCGTCGGGCAAGGAAAAAGCAAGACTCCCCACAATATTGGAACGAAGCTCCTTCAGCGTGGCGGCGTAATGTGCAATGAGCTTCTGCACGGCCGGATCCACGGGCATGTCTGCCGTCAGTTCCACGGCGGAACCGCTCCATGTCGAAGGAACACCGTTTTCATCAAAGTTCACGGTAAGTTCGCCGAGATATTTTGCTCCACGTCCGGCCGTTACCACCAGCACGGGAGAACCGTCCGGCGAATGTTCCACCACGGGATACGGCCCGTCGGAAGGGGAAGGCCCGAGATAGCTGTGCGTATGCCCCCCCACGATCACGTCCACGCCGTTTACGGAACGGGCAAGCCGCCTGTCTTCGGGAAGGCCGAGATGCGTAACCGCCACAATGTGCCTCACTCCCTGCGCCTCAAGCTCCTTTACCGCCCGGGCAAGAGCATCCTCAGCCGGAACAAAGAACATGTGCGGACAGGCAGCGGAAAGCATGGTCGCCTGATCGTTAGCCAGCCCCACGATACCCACCTTCTCGCCCCGTACACTCTTCACAAGATAAGGCCGCGTCTTTCCCTCATAAAGCGGACATCCTTCTTCCGGTGTAAGATTGGCCGCCAGCACCGGAACGGGAGTTTTTTTGACAAATCGGGCGAGTTCCCCGCACCCCTCGTCAAATTCATGATTGCCGAGCGTCATGGCATCCCACGGCATCACGGCGTCAACGTCCGCAATGAGAGGCCACTTGTTCACGCTGTAAAAGAGCGTTCCCTGAAACTGATCCCCGGCATCCACGGCAACAACGTTGTCACGCTTGGCAAGAACCGCCTTCATGGCTGCCGCCGTGCGTCCCAGTCCGCCTGAGCTGTCTTTTCCGTCAAGGCTGGCATTACCGTGCCTGTCCGTGCCCGCAAGGCAGGCATGGGTGTCGTTGGTGTGCAGAATGACAAGCTCCAGTCCTTGTTTCTCCCCGACATTCTGCCCGTCTTTCAACGCGCATCCGGAAAAAACGCTCAGGAACATGCACGCCGCAAAGGCTAAAACGATTTTTACCGGAGCCCTGTTCACGATTCTCCTCCCTTCGTTCATCCGTATTGCGTTTTCCCCTGCTCCATTCGTTCTCCGGTAAAAACGCAGGACGAACTTTTGTCTGCATCCGATCATCGCCCTTCTGCAACAGACAGCAACGTCTTTTCAAAAAACATTTCGGTCGCACACGAAGGTCTTTAAACGAAAAAGCCGCAGGCATATGTCTGCGGCTTCTGCTTTCTACTGGTGCCCAAGGGGAGACTCGAACTCCCACGCCATTCGGCGCTACCACCTCAAGATAGTGTGTCTACCAATTCCACCACCTGGGCACGAGGTGCAACTTATAGAAAATCGCCCGGGCTGGCAAGGCTTTTTTGACCATTTTCGCAAAAAAATTTATTTTTCTTTTCTCTTTTTTCATAACAAAAGAAATTTCCCCCCCCCCGCCTATTGCCCTTAGTTCTCCAGGAACGTCGACAAAAACGCTTTTTCGAAAAGAACGCCCTTCTCAAAAAGCCCCCCTGCTGTTCGCTGTTTTACCGCCGTCGACGACCGAAGAGCTCCCGCATCTGTGGACAAGTCTGTGGCTAGCGGATACTTTTTACCCGATAGTCGCCGCAATCCTGCAAAAACTGGCATGAAACTTGCTGGATGAGAGGAGTCATATCCGCATTTATTCAATCAAGGAGGATACCATGCCCCGCATACAGCCCGATCAGATACTGCATCAGCAGCTGGAATCCCGCGGAGTTACAGAAAAAACCGGCGTGTTCGGCGAACATAAGGTGCAACTCGGCACAAGTTCGCCCATTCGTCTGGATTCCATAAAGGCCAACAAAGTTCCCTTTCAGGGATTCACGACTGCCACAAAAATTGTCAGAGGCAAAGCCGGTCTCACGCAGACCGCCCAAAATGCGCTTCAGGTGCTCAAGGAACCCGGAAAGCTGAACGCCAAGGCCCTTCTCGGCTGCCTCAAAACGGCTCAGGATTTCATGACGAGGCTCGACAAGCTCGGTCAGCTTACGCCTCAGCAGAAGGAAAATACGCTGTGGGCCTTTGCTCCCGCCGTGGAAAACCTGAGCAATGCAGAACTTGCCGCCGTGTATCAGGCCTTCACCACGGCAGACATGGACCTTCTGCAAAGCGCGCTCATGCGCGAAGGACAAGTCAACGCCAAAGCAAAAGACGCCCGCAACGCCGCCTCGCTGCTGTTCGACCTTCAGGCGCTGGTTCTCAAGGAAGTGAGCAACCGCTCCGTGCGCGGCATGGTGGACGACCTTGTGGCCGCGCATCCTGAAGAGGCCTCTCTCACGGCCCTCAGAATGCCGCTGCGCCTCAGCGAGGAATACGGCGCTCAGGGCGCGGCCATGGCCCCGGCACAGCCGCACGACATTTCGCCCGCCAACCTGCGCACACTCGTGGAAACCGCGGCCGAAAGCGCCACGACCAGAGAAAAGACGGCCGCCGGGGAAACGGAAGCGCTCCGCCGCCGCGATCTTCCTTCCGTATCCGTGAAGGAAATGGCCGACGTTCTGCGCAGTGCGGAACTCACCATCAACGTCGATGTGGACGTGCTTTTGAGCGAGAGCGGCATCATGGCGCATCCCGACGAGCCGATGAAGAACGTCTTTCATCTGGCTGCAGAAGAGACGCTCATCAAGGGCGAAGGCTACCTCGCCCGCCGCGACGCCGCGGAACGGCTGCTCTTCCCCGAACTCGAAGGACACGCCGTGCAGGCCGATGAGCGTCCCGTGTACGGAGCGCTCAACGTGCAGGGCCGCAGAATAGGCGCCGTATCCGCGGGCGCTGGCTACGGATCGGCGGCCATAGTACTGAAGGACGACGTGGCAAGACGCGCAACCTACATTGCCGAAGACACGTTCTATGCGCCCGTGGTCAACATGTCGCAGGAGCGTCGCGCGGACTTCTACGCGCTTCTGGACGGCGCGGGACTTCCGGCAGAATTCACCACGGCCTGCCGCGACGTGAACTCTGACGAACACAAGGCGCTGGAAGCCTGGTTCGACAGCATTGCCAAGGTGCCGGACGCCCGCGCGTCCGCCTTCATCGCCCTGCCCTCGGGCATCAATCTCACCGACCTGGACCAGGAGTCTCACTTCAAGGCTCTGCTTCTGGAATGCTTCGGCGACCGCGCCGCCACGCGCAGTCTTCTGGCCACGCACGACAATCTCGAAGCGCTTATTCCCCACATGAGCAACTTCGACGGCAACGCGCTCGCTCTGGCCGCCATGAAGAACGCCGACGGAAATCACCCCCGCGTGCATCTGACCGGGGCGCAGTACATAGAAGCGCAGATACAGGGCCCTCTCATTCCTTCCCGCGACATTGCCGAGATACGCATCAACATAGACGACGTGCCGGACGAAAACCTCGAAGAGCTGAAGGCCCGCATGGCCGCCTTTGAGGCCCGCACGGGCATTCATGTGAACCTTATCGAAAACTTCGACCTCGGCAGGGAAGTGGAAGGCATCCAGAGGCTGCACCAGGAAGAAAGGGTATTCCAGGCCAGTCATCTGGACAGGGAGCGCATTGACGCCGAAGCCGAAGCCGTGCTCACGGATCTTCCCGGACACATAGCAAAACTCATCGAATCCGAGCAGATAGGCGACAATCTTGTTCCGGGAACGCTTCGTCTTGAAGGCAACGCCCTCGCCAGTCTGGCCGGAAAGTTCATGCAGAACCTTGAGGCTGACATGAAGAACCTGGGGCAGGCAAGTCTGGATCCGCAAAGTCTGGTCCGGCAGGCCTTCCAGAAGGCGGCAAAGCCCATTCTGCAGCAGAAGGCCGCACTTCTGACCGAACTTGAGCGTCTTCCCTTTGCCACGCAGGCGCAGAAGGACGCCTTCGCCTTCTGGGTATGCAGTGCAAGGGTGCTGCGTTCCCCGGAAGAGCTGCGCATCATCCACACCCATGCCACGGCTCAGGCCAATGTTCTGCGCGGATTCATGAACGCCGGCGCCGCGCCTTCCCCGGAAGACGTCTTCCGAAGCATCGGCGCGCTCATGCAGAGAGCTTCCGAAGATCTCAACGGATTCATACAGAACCTCGGCGACGCCGACTTCGGCGCGGACGACAAGGCCGCCGAACTCGACCGCATCTCCTTCATGTCTCTGGCCATGCTCGAAAACGGCTCTCCCGCCGTGGACAGGCAGGCCATGCAGCGTCTTCAGTCCCGGCTGAACTCTCCTGAGCAGCTGAGCTTCATGGGGCAGCTCTTTCAGGTCGGTCACCGCGCCGGCGACGAAGCGCTGGCGGATGCCGCGGACTTCGGCGTGATGAGCTCAACGCTCCTGCTCATGCAGCGCAACGCCGTCAACTCCTCAAGAGTGGCCGACGTCGCGTTCAAGGACGTGCCGACCTTCACGGGCGAGCTGTCGCTGATTCCGCAGTCCACCCGCGAGGCCCTGCGCGAGGTGGCTCCGCAGACCGCCGCCGTTCTCGACCGGACGCATCCCGGCTATCCGGCCTTTCCCGCCGCGGCCGTGCCTGCGGCCATGCCCGCAGACGGACAGGCGAGAAGAAATTTCCTCATCGCCAATCTCGACACCTACATGAATCATGAACGAACCTTTGAACGCGGCACCTCGGTGCATGGCCGCGGCCATATCGCCCGCGCGTTCATCTTCGCCTCTGTCATGTGCTCCATGCTGGAGGAACAGGGCGTGCCCATGGACCGCAACGCCGTTTTGTGCGGCATTACGGGGCACGACCTCGGCAGGCAGGGCGGCGGCACCGACCGCTGGGAAGACAGAAGCGCCAACATGACCGTGGACGCCATGAAGGCCGCCTTCGGCGACGCCACTCTGGGCGCGGACTATGAACAGGCCGTGAGGGACAGCATAGACGCCCACCGCGGGCAGACGCTGGAAGCCATGCTGCTCAACGCCGCAGACTCTCTGGACATAGGCCGCACGCAGGAATTCAACCCCGAGCGCTTCGCCTTCCTGCACGGCAAGGCGGGCGAGAAGCCCACGAAAAGCGCGGAGGACATACGAAGAGAGCTCGCCGTGGAGGCCGACAGGCTTCAGCGTCTCACCAATCCGCTCTGCAAGTCCCGCAACGTGCTGGACAAGCTCGTGCAGACTGCGGCCACCGCTCCCGCGCCCCTGGCCGAAAGGTGCATGCAGGACAGGCGGGATATGCTCGACGCCATACGGGAAGATTTCGCCAGGGAATGGAACAAGGATGCGGACACCTTCATGCGCGGCATCGAAAAGGTGATAACCGACCACGCGGACATCTTCCCCCTGCTTTCCAAGTACTACAGACCGTAACGCATGACCGGGGGAAGGGGCCGGAGCGCTTCTTCCCTCTTTGAGAACAGCCTCGAAATCGAAGCATGAGCGGCACGCTCATAAGGAGTTTTGCCATGGAATGGAATACCGCGCTGGAGAGCTTCGGCAGCTCTCTGGGCATTGATGCTCTTGTACCCGACGCCGACGGCAGCTGTTCGCTGCTTTTCGACGGGGAAAACGAAGTCACCTTCACCCACGACGAAGAAGACCACTCCCTGCTCTTGTACTGCGAAATAGGCAGTGCGGCCTCACTTTCAAAGGACGCCTGCCTTGCACTGCTCAAGGCCTCCCTTCTCGGCGCGGAAACCGGCGGAGCGGCACTTTCCGTTCACGGTGCGCTCGACAGCGTCGTGCTCTGGAAGCGCTTCGACGACAACGCCCTCACTCCGGAAACCATGAAAATCGCCGTCAACGGATTTCTCGCTCAGGTTGCGGCATGGAAAAAGAGACTGGCCGAACTTTGCGCCGCCCCCGGCGTGGAAGAAGCCCCCTCGGAAAGCTCGTCTCTCGACACCATGAGCAATTTCGGCATGTTCGTCTGATTGCTGCTGATTAAGTCAGGACCACCCGTAAAACGGGTGGCTTGTTCAGCCCTGTAAGGGCTTGTTACTTACTCGCGCCTTAAGGGCGCCGGCTTGAACTTCTCTGGTCGGCGCCCTCTCTTTTTCAACAGTTCAAG